>NZ_BAABLI010000017.1:0-315639 GCF_039544265.1 Corallincola platygyrae
AGCTTAAATTACATGAGTCCAATCGAATACGAAGCAGTGACGCGGTAGATGAGAAGGGTGTCTATTTTATCGGGTGAACATCAACTTAAAACAGTTTGCTGTTTCGCTTACGCTCACAATTTTAGCAAACTGTTATTAAGCCCCTTAGTGTGGGCGTTAGGTGCCATGAGAATTCTTCTTCGTTTTGTTTGCGTCATTGCTCTCTCAATAGTCATTTATATTGAGATGTTCGCGATTGATAGTAGGTTAGAAGGAACATGGGAGCTGACCGTTTACAACCTAAGCAAAGTGCGCATTGCAACATTAGTAATCGAATTTACGAATGATGATACAGAAGAGCTTTGTTCAGTGGTTGGAGATTGGAAAAAAATTGAGGTCATATCCTATTCACCTACCAAAAACAGCTTTTTCCCCGATGTTGATTTAGGAATTCTTTACCAAGAGTTGTCCTATCGAATTGAATCTGAAAATTTATCAATTGGGATGAATAGTATTTGCGACTATGGGAAATACTTGAAAGGCAGTTTGAATGATTCAGAAGTGGTTGGCTCTTACGATGAGTGGGGGTGGGAGCAGAGAAAGAGCCTGGGTACTTTTAAAATTAAGCGTCTTGGCACCTAACAAACCAATTCACAAGGACGTCTTTTCGCTGGCTGACGTCGCTATGCTCCTAAGTATAGCCAGCTCAATCCGCCCATGATTGGGGCGTTAGCCACCAAAGAGAAATATGAACGAAATACTAGTATTCCTGAACGAAAGTCCGCTGGTCTTTGTGGTTGTAGTAGTTTTTATAGGTCTGTTTAATCTGTCTCTCTTTTACCTGTTCGGTAAAAAAGCGGAAAGAATGTTCCAAAGCGTCGACCTGTCTAACCCAAAGTTCAGAGAGAAAGGTGCCTCTGGGTACTCCACTAAATCTGCTTTAACCAGGTTGGGCGGGGCTCGAAAGGTCCTGGATGTAATCGTTACTGACACCGAACTGTGTATTAAGGGGATCTTTCCGCCGTTCACGTACATTGGAACCAAATATGACTTAACCCATCGAGTTCCATTGTCCTGCATTAAGTCAGTGGCCAAGGCTGGCTCTTCCACCGAAATCGTTTTTGCTGGTGAAAGCGGCGATCGTAAAATTCGCTTGCAACTGAACAATTCCGCACAGTTTATTCGCGCGGTTGGTGGCTAACAATGCAAGTCACTAACTCGTCGCTACGCTCCTCGGGGACAACGAACACGACGCGGCGAGCCGCTGTCCGTTGCCCGTGCTTGCGGCGTTGTATGCAAGGAGAGTATTTATGACACCAACAGGAATACTGGTATCCCTTCTTACCTCAGTACTTGGTGGAATCGTAGTGTTCTACTTCATTCGCTACAGAGACTCACAAATACTAAGGAAGATTGATGCTATAAACTCAGAGGAAGAGTTCGTTGAGAAACTGAGCAAAGGTAGTACGAAACTACTTCGTTCAACCTTCGCGACAATATTGATATCAATGGCAATGGGGTTTGCCGCTGCCACAATCATTCTCACCTTTCTCACTTACTCGACTCCTCTGCAGTTGCTCAAGTACGGTTATGGAGTAGGGGCATGGCTTACATTTGTGGCTTCCGGCCTCTGCTTCTTGCACACCCGTGCCATTATTCGCTCCGCAGATATGAAGAGCACGAGAACACAGTTCCAGGCTCAAAGAGAGAAATTGGAAAAGAAACTTAGTTAGCATATAACAATCAAAGTCACTAACTCGCCGCTTCTCTCCTCCCGGGGACGTCTAACACGACGCAGTGAGCCTCTGGAGTATGCCCATGCTTGCGGCGGTAGAAATCGATGGAAATATTGAGCGTTAACGAAGTTATTGAAAACCTGAACAAGTATGCAGGGAAAAATGTTTACCTTTATGGACTTCTTGTTTGGGAGTTCGAGAATGAGTGCATTAGCCATCTCCCCGCAGGAGAAAGAAAAGATGGCTTCAATCAAAGCAGTATTTGGCTTAGCTGCAGCCCGCTGCTTAAATTTGAAACTAGGGCAATGAAAAAGCTCGGGCACAAACCTGTTTTAGTTGAAGGTTTAGTACTAGCACCAGACCCAGAACTTGGTGGCTGCGGACATCTCTCTCACTGGCCAGCAGAAATAGTTGCTACAGACATTGAACGATATAAAGTTCAATGGGCCAGCAAGGTCTAACGAAGCGGAACAAACAACAACGCAGCCAACGTCTGTTGAAACTCGCGAGGCGGCAGAGCCTTTATACTTGCCAATTGTTAAGGCGGTCCATTTACCTGAAAACATGCATAAAAAACTCATCTCCTCATTTTGTATACTGCACGTTGTGCTCGGCTGTTCAACCTTGCCAGATGAGCCATGGGAAGATACATACTTTGCATCTAGCGACATGGACGGACATCACAACCTTAGCTGTCCCAACGAAGTAGCCATAGAATTATCCCGGGAAGCCATACAAATGGAATTTCCTGAGTACTATTCAGATTTTTTGAAAAAAGGCTTTTCCCTTTATTCTCCAATCTACGGTGAATATAGAGGAAAGAAAATGTGGCGCTACACCTACAAGAGCATTCTTGGCTTCAAGAAGATTTCGCACCAAGAGTACGGTGGTAGTCACTATGAAAGAAGCCTTGAGGTATCTGTCTCAGAGCAATGCGAGGTTTTAGGGGTCGACTATTTCAAAGGTAAACTCCAGTACATTTACTAGGTAAGCGTAGCAGGGCAAATCACAACTACTTTGCAGCCCTCTGAGCTTAGATAGGAACCACATTAGAGCGAAGTCGCAATCGTCGAACGATAAGACGGCGTTTGGTAAGGAAACGAATAATGAGCGATGAACAGAATAAAATGGAATGTAGTACTCATGGTAAAAACTCTACAACATTCATTTGTCATCACCTGAGTGAGGGAGAAAACTTAGGGTTTCATATGGGGTTTGACCCGGACGATCCAGATGCACTTTATCCCGACGCTTGGTGCGATAAGTGCGACGAGGTTCTTGAAAAAGAGGGGGAGTGGAATGATGTGTCCGAAGCCTTTGCAAATATTAAAATGGTTTGCTCTGGCTGCTATCAAGAGATCAGAGAGAGAAACTGGTCACAAGACAATGAGGCTTTAACAGATCTAATAGTATCGAGCTTTGAATACCTTCAGGAGGTTCAAGAGTCTTTCATGAAAACCTACGGTATTGGCAATTATGAAAGATGGGACTGGTATCAAGAAACGGGAAAATTGGTCTTCTCTCAGGATGGAGAGCCCGTAGTGGAATGCGATGTTGATTTCGTGGGTACAGTTTCTACTCGCTCAGATACTTGGATGTGGGCCTGGGCAAACGATTCTCTGACCGATGTTATTAAAACGCGATCCAAGAGTGTTCGAGAGCTAGGTGAAGAGAGCAACTATCTGAAGCTCGCGTGTGCGCTTTGGCCAGCTGATGAAGTGGATGGCTGGGAAATGGCAGGTATTATGGCAAAATTAACCAATGCTATTGGTGCCTATCGCACGCCAGGTGAGAATGGATTTTCATATATGGTTGTTTCCAAAGCCAGGTGGGTCAAACCAAAAAAAGAGCGCTAGATAAAGGCCTTATCTGGTAAACAAATGACCCGAGGCACTTATTAAGTCGGTAAATATCTGGGCGTCCACAACTACTTTCAAAGCCATCACTCCTAAACAGAGGAGCTTAACTCAACTTCATAAAGTTTGACTAAAACAGTATTTCCATATGTTTTGTCGGGGTATATTCACTCTTATCGCCGAAAGGAAGTGGCGCTCTTCTGGTTACTCTCTTTTCCCTTCCAATTCGGGAACCTTTTCAAATCTTGTGGTGCTTTTGCAGGCTAGCATTCAATAAGTCACATCTACTTTTTGAAGCCGCTGCTACAGCACAACCTGGACGATTTATATCAACACAAGGGAAGTAGTAAAGATGAGTATCGTTTTGAAAATTGTAGGTGCATTGCTGGTGGTATTTGGTTTGGTTGATATTATCGGTAGCTTTGCAGGCTTTGACCTTTGGGGTGAGTTCATTGGCGTTCAACTGCCAGACTTACTCTGGAAGTACTCAGCCTATCTTGAGATCGCACTGGGCTACTTTATGTTTAAACTGTCAGGTGGCACCAGCACGCAGGAAGAGGCTGAAGCTGAAAGCGCTTAACCTGCCCATGCAAATCCCAAACAGCCCTTTTCTCTGGGCTGTTTGGGGCTTAGAAATCCAAGGATAGCCACTATCAAATTTATACTTTTTCTCTGTACTCTCTTTTCGTTCTCCTCCATCGCAGGCGAAGTGTTCGATAGTTTCCCCGAGCAGATTAATGAAAACGGAAAATATGTTTTCTATTCCCATGGTTTTATTGTTGAAGGGACAAACCCCACTCCCGTACATGACAGATGGGGCGTGTATGACTTTCCGGCCATTAAAGCCGCACTGGCTGACAGTGACTATCATCTGATTGCCTATCACCGTCCGAAAGGAACCGATCCCTTTGCGCATGCTCAGCGGTTGGCAAATGACGTCGGACGGCTTCTGAAAAGCGGTGTGCCTGCTAACCAGATCACGATTATGGGGTTCTCTCGCGGCGCTTTTATTACTGCACTAACCTCCCACAATCTGGAACAAACTCCGGTCAACACCATTCTGTTAGCTGGCTGTGGTCGTATTATTTCCAGCAAGTATGCTGACATAAAAATGAATGGTGCCTTTTTGTCTGTCTACGAGACATCGGATGGTGCCGGTAGTTGTGACAAACTGCGTAACCGAAGCTCGCGTATTACCTCTTTCGATGAATGGTCGATCTCTACCGGCAAAGAGCATGGTGCGTTTTATCGGCCAATTCCTGAATGGGTTGGACCGGTGAAGCAATGGATAAAAGAAAAGAGTTGATGAGTATGGAGATCTCCGCAGAGCTATCCCCTGCAAACACAGAAATTGAGATTATCTGCAAAGGACTTACCCGCTTTAACCAAGAGGCCTGCTCTGAGGACAAACATAGCAAAACAAGCATTGATTTGGCGGTATTTGTACGCAGTGAAGAGGGCGAGGTGATCGGCGGCCTGACGGCATCTTGCAGTTGTGGCAACCTGCGTCTAGAGGAGATGTGGTTACCCGAACACGCGCGCGGCAATGGCATCGGTAAGCGGGTTCTGACAAAGGCGGAACAGTTGGCTGTTGAGAATGGCTGTGTTCAATCTGTGGTTTCAACCACCAGCTTTCAGGCGCGTCCCTTTTATGAAGCCAATGGTTATCAACTGGTAGGCACTATCGATGATCTGCCCGTCGGCCACGCCACTTTCTTTTTGGTCAAACGGCTCGACTAATCCAAAACAGCTCGGGACTATACATCCAACAAAAAAGCCACTGGCTCATCCAGTGGCTTTTGCATTTTTAGCGTTTCTCTTTCGAGATTATTTCGCGATGATCCACGCACACTGATATGGCGTCAGTTCGAAGGTATCCAACGAGATCTCCTGCTCAGAGAGCAAATCCAAACAAGGGCCTCCGGTAAAGTATTCCGGTACCTTTTCGATGGTATGTACCTCGTGTGGATAGGCCGTGAGGTTATGCAGACAGAGGATCATCCCCGTCTCCTCATCACCACGAACAATGGCGAACAAAGTATCCGACAACGCCAGCACCTGTTGGGGTGCTTCCGGGTGGAATGCCGGTTGTTTGCGGCGCTTCTGGATCACCTTGGTAAGCAACTCAAATACCCGGTTCTGGTTGGTGGCCGGGTCATCGAGCAAACTCTCCAGCTCTTCATACTGCCAGGTATGGCGGTTGATGGAGCGGGTACGGCCGGTCAGCTCGACCTGCTCCAGATCGTTTGGTGTTGCGGTCAGGGTATGGATGTAGGTCGCCGGGATCCCCTGCAGTGACAGCATAATGGTTTGTGAGCAGAGGAAGCGCGGGATCTGGAAGGTATCCGGGCCATTACGTGTGCCCTGCAACGCCTCAAACAGTGAGATGTTCAGCTCGTACGGGCTCTTGGTGCCATCACCATTGGCCTTCATGCTAACGAAACCACCAAACTGGTGGACCGATTCGATCAAGTCGTTGATCTCATGCTTAGGGATGATGCCTTCAACAGCACGCACACCAATACCGTCATGGGAGGCGGTAAAGTTCAGGAAGGTGCAGCCTTTCGGGAAAGGAGGCAGCGAGCGAGCCCAGCGGGTCAGGTAGCTGGCGTTACCACGGTTCAGACCATGCAGGATCAACGGTGGCAACGCGAAGTTATAAACCATCTGCGCTTCGTCACCCAAACCAAAATAACTGATGTTCTCTTCGTGGGGTACGTTGGTTTCGGTGATCAGCACCAGTCCGGGATCGAGCCAGGTGAAAATATCCCGCATCATTTTCACCACTTCATGGGTTTCCCCAAGGTGAATACAGTTGGTGCCCAACTCTTTCCAAAGAAATGCCACGGCGTCGAGACGGATATATCTGGCACCACGCACTATGTATTCGAGCAGAATGTCGATCATCTCGATCAGTACGTCGGGATTGGCAAAGTTCAGGTCGATCTGGTCATCACTGAACGTGGCCCATACATGTTTCACCCCTTCTCGGGTGTATACATCCACAATCAGTGGGCTGGTTCTGGGTCGCACCACGGCGCTGTAATCAGCCGCAGGGTCTGATTCAACAAAGAAGTCTTTGCCTTCCCCTTCGCCGTTAATAAAGTCGATAAACCAGAGACTTTGGCGAGAGGTGTGGTTACACACCAGGTCGGCCATCAGGTCAAAATTGCCAGCAATGTCACCCACGTCCTTCCAGTCACCCAACTTGTAGTTGACTGCGCGGTAATCGATCACCGAAAAACCATCGTCTGAGCTATAGGGGAAAAAGGGCAGAATGTGGACGGCAGAAAAAGTTTCAGATAATCGCTTATTTAAAAACTGCGATAGCACCTGCAGTGGTGGCTTGGGTTCACTGACCAGGCTATTGCCGTAGGTGATAAGAATAATATCGGACTGATCCCAACTGCTGGCATCCAGTCCTTTATATTGCTTTGCTCTCGCTTCGATAACGTTAAGCAGCTTTGGCAAGCTGGCTTGATCGCCATAAATTCGCGTTAAACGTTGAGCCAGAGTCTGTGACAACTCACCCGTCGGCCGTGGTTCAAGCATTCGCTTACCTCCCGATGCATCATTTTAGTGCATAAAGCGCATTTTGGGATGGCGTGTTGGTGCAACAGCCATCTCTTATTTTCCGTACATTAGGCCAAAAGAGATAATTCCCTCTTTCGACAAAACACAGCAATGACAAAGCATTCGCTGTGCCAATCATAGTTTTTTTTCAACTTGGCATCCTGCTTGCTCTACTCCAATCAAGTTTGTTTATTGCGATTCAGGAGTGCCCCAGATGATACGCAAGTGTTTATTCCCAGTGGCAGGTTATGGCACACGTTTTTTACCCGTGACCAAATCTATGCCCAAAGAGATGCTCCCAGTCGTTAACAAGCCGTTGGTGCAGTACGGCGTTGAGGAAGCGGTAGAAGCAGGTCTGGATCAGATCGGTTTCGTTACCGGCCGTGGTAAGCGTGCGATTGCTGACCATTTTGATATCAGCTACGAGCTGGAAAACGAGATTGCAGGTACATCGAAAGAAGAATATCTCACCGATATTCGCACCTTGATCGATACCACCGACTTTTCTTACACCCGTCAGAATCATATGAAGGGTTTAGGTCACGCCATTCTTTCAGGTGAGACCCTGGTTGGTAACGAACCTTTTGCTGTGGTGCTGGCCGATGACCTTTGTCTTGGTGAAGATGAAGGCGTTTTGAGTCAAATGGCGAAACTGTATCGCCAGTTCCGCTGCACAATCGTTGCGATTGAAGAAGTCCCTATGGATGAAACCTATAAGTACGGTGTTATCAAGGGCACAGAGATGAAAGATGGCTTGTTCCGTGTCGAAGACATGGTTGAGAAACCAGCCCCAGAGGATGCTCCGTCAAACCTGGCGATTATTGGTCGCTATATCCTGACTCCCGATATCTTTGACCTGATCAAAGAGACCCCCCCCGGTAAAAACGGCGAAGTTCAGCTGACGGATGCAATCCTGAAACAGGCCCAGGACGGCTGTGTTCTGGCATACAAATTTAAAGGCTCGCGCTTTGACTGCGGTAGCGTAGATGGCTTTATCGAAGCGACCAACCACGTTTACCAGAACGTTTACAAAGCAGAAGAAGCGGCGAAGAAGGTGACTCCGCTAACACCTGAAACCAGCGAGGAATCAATCACAGCCTGATAAAAGATTTATTACCCTCAATTGAGGAACCGACTCCAGGTTGCCGCTTGCTTCCGACAGGGCCAATAAAATGGGGAAGCAAGCGGCTTTTTTTTATTTTTCATTTAGTTACAAGACTTATTCAACCAACTCCTCTCTCCTGCCCTATACTGATTAGCTATGTAACCGGGCAAATCCACTGCGACCTTTGTGCACTTGTCAGCAAAATCAAGTTTAGAAGTGTGAAATGACCGTGTAAGCTGGGCCTAGGTTTTATTCCTCGACTATTGTTAAATAGAACAAGATGTTGATACTTAAGCTAACAAATGATGACAGTTAGCACTTGGCCGTAGATTAAGGTGCCTCCGAGCAATATGACCACAGAAAATCAGGATCTGGATAATGATGAGTTGCTCTTTTTCGCCGACGAAGAAGAGGAATTAACATCAGAGACGCCTGCTCAAGACAATTGGCGCATCCTGATCGTTGACGACGACCATGAGATTCATGCAGTGACCCAGTTGGCACTCAACGGGTTAACCATTCTCGACAGGGAATTGGAGTTTCTTCACGCCTACTCTGCAGACGAAGCCAAAACCATCCTCACGAGCGAAAAAGATATCGCTATCGTACTGTTAGATGTAGTGATGGAGCAGGACGATGCTGGTTTAAAGCTGGCCCGTTACATTCGTGATGACCTGAAGCAGGATGAGGTCCGAATTATTCTCCGCACCGGTCAGCCGGGTTACGCGCCGGAAGAACAGGTAATCAAAGATTACGATATCAATGATTACAAAACCAAAACCGAGCTCACCCGCAACCGCCTGGTCACCTCCATCATTACTGCCATACGTTCGTTCCATCAGATCCGAATGCTTAACCAGAGCCGTCGCGGCCTGGAGATGATCATCAAGTCCAGCGCTAACCTGATGGAACACCATGCCATGAAGGGCTTCGCAGAAGGCGTGCTGACTCAACTGGCATCTATCTTTGGCGTTAAACCCGAAGGTATTTTGTGTGCCCGTCGAGGTCAGGTCAGTTCGGAATATGAGCAACCCGATGACAATATTTACGTGTTGGGTGCCGCGGGCGACTTCGCATCCTTTGTGAATCAACCACTAAACGAGCTGCCAAATCCTCGTATCTGCTCCATGGTTGAACGTTGCCTGTCAGAGCGCGCTCACCAGCATGATGAAGAGGATACTGCGCTCTACATCAGCAGTAGTGATTACGAAGCGGCCATTTTTATTGATTCCGCCAAACCCATGCCGCAGATGGATCAGAATCTGCTTGAGGTGTTCCTCGGCAATATCGGCGTGGGTTACGAAAATGTCAGCCTTTTCCAACGTCTGCAACACGCTGCCTACACCGATGAGCTGACCCGGCTGCCTAACCGTGCGGGCTTTATTCAGTGCCTGGATGGATTTATGGCTTCGGCAGACGCCGAACAGGTAGTGGCTTTGGTTGATTTGAACCAGTTCTCCGATATCAATGATGGCTTGGGGCAGGAAGCAGGTAACCAGCTACTCAAGGCAGTTGCCGAACGCTTAACCCAAACCCTGGGCGAGAGCTGTGTAGTTTCACGCATCAGCTCAGACGTATTCGGCATTATTGGTAAACAGTCACTGGTGAATCCAGAGCGTTTGCTTTCAGTGTTCAATCACCCTTTCCATGCTGGCGAGAACATGCTGCCGATTAAGGCCGCGCTCGGCTTTTGCACCCAGCAGCAAGCTTCTGGCAAGGGGTTAGACCTGCTGAAACAGGTATATATCGCACTGAATCTGGCGAAAAAGAATCTTAACGAGAAGTTTGCCTATTATGAACAAGCGCTGGAGGCATCCACCTCTGAGCGTTTGAACATGATCCGCAGCCTGCGCCACGACTTTTCAGAGCGGCGTTTGCAGGTGTGGTTCCAGCCACAGCTCAAACTTGCAGATAGAAAAGTCACAGGTATGGAAGCGCTGCTGCGCTGGCCTGACGGCAATGGCGGTTATATCTCGCCCGCTCAGTTTATCCCACTTGCCGAGTACTCCGGCCTTATCGTTGATATTGGTGCCTGGGTGCTGGAAGAGTCGCTGCGTAAGCTGAAACAACTACAGGAAAAAGGTCTCAGCAGCCTGACAGTTGGTGTCAACGTATCTATGCAGCAGTTCCGTAGCCCCAGATTCCTGGATACGGTACTGAACACACTGCAGCAGTTTGATATGGCTCCGGATTGCCTTGAGCTTGAGATCACCGAAAGTGTGGTCATGGATGATCCTTCCGTGGTCATCGATACCCTGAGCAAACTGCGAGAGGCTGGAGTGAAAGTCTCGATTGATGACTTCGGTACTGGCTTCTCATCACTGAGCTATCTGCAACAGTTACCACTCGATCGCATTAAAATTGACCGCGCCTTTGTCACTGCTGTTGAAGAGGACCAAGGGGCGATTATCGCTGAAACCATTGTGGCATTGGGCAAAAAGCTCAAACTCACCACGGTATGCGAGGGTGTTGAAACTGAAGCGCAAGCCAAGCATATGCTTGAGATTGGCTGTGACGAAGCACAAGGCTTCCTCTACGCACGGCCAATGCCATTTACTGACCTGCTGACGTTCCTGACTGACGACAACAGTTAACGGACAAGAGCAAGGCGTCATATGCATTCCACAGGCTGGCAGTTCTGGATCGATCGCGGCGGTACCTTCACTGATATTGTCGCCATCGATCCTCAAGGTCATGCTCACCAGCACAAGTTACTCTCAGAAAATCCCAGCCAGTACCAGGATGCGGCACTGCAGGGGATCCGCGATCTCATCCAACTGGACAGGCAGCAAGCATTAACTGACGCCGCCATAGACTCAGTAAAGATGGGAACTACGGTTGCCACTAATGCCTTGTTGGAACGCAAGGGTGACGACACAGCGCTGGTGATCACTCAGGGCTTCAAAGACGCATTGGTCATAGGCTATCAACATAGGGCAGAGCTGTTTCACCTGCGCGTGTCACGACCTGAACCTTTATACAAAATCGTGGTGGAAGCGGCAGAGCGTGTTGACCATGATGGCACTGTGGTGACACCACTGGACCTCATCGCGCTCAAGCAGGATCTGGAAAAGGTCTATCAACAAGGGATCCGCGCCATCGCCATTGCTTTCATCCATGGCTATGAATTTCCCGCTCACGAGCTCGCTGCCGAACAGCTAGCCAAAGAAATTGGCTTTACCCAGATCTCTGTCTCCCATCAGGTCAGTCCGTTAATCAAGCTGATCAGCCGTGGCGAAACGACGGTAGTGGACGCTTACTTATCACCAATCTTGCGCCGCTATATTGACCGCATTGATCAAGCACTCGGCCATAGCCAGCTGCAGTTTATGCAGAGTAGTGGTGGACTCACCGAAGCACACCGCTTTCAAGGCAAAGATGCGATCCTCTCAGGACCTGCTGGCGGCGTTGTCGGCATGGTAGAGACCGCCCGCGAGGCTGGCTTTGACAAGGTGATTGGTTTCGATATGGGCGGCACCAGTACCGATGTGTCGCTGTTTAATGGCGAATATGAGCGCAGTTTCGATACCGAAGTAGCTGGCGTCAGAATGCGCGCACCGATGATGAGCATTCATACGGTGGCTGCGGGCGGGGGCTCAATCCTGTCCTATGATGGCTCGCGATTTACAGTGGGCCCTGAATCTGCCGGTGCGTTTCCCGGGCCTGCAAGTTATCGAAACGGCGGCCCACTGACAGTTACTGATATCAATGTGCTGTTGGGCAAGATACAGCCAGACTTCTTTCCCAAGCTGTTTGGTCCAAACAGCGACGAGGCTCTGGACCACAAGACTGTTACCGACAAATTTGCCGCGTTGGCAGCACAGGTTAGCCAGGCACAAGGCAAGTCTCTGACACCCGAACAGGTCGCGTCTGGCTTTCTGCGCATTGCTGTCACCCATATGGCCAATGCCATTAAGAAGATCTCTACCCAGCGTGGTCATGACGTCTCTGAATACGCGATGGCCTGTTTCGGTGGTGCAGGTGCCCAACATGCCTGCTTGGTCGCCGAGCAATTAGGCATTCCAACGGTATTTATTCATCGCTTATCAGGGGTGTTATCAGCCTACGGCATGGGCCTGGCCCAGGTGACTGAAATCCAGCAAAAGACGGTAGAATTACCTTTATCCTCGCTGTCACAAAGCAGTTTGTCCTCACTGATAAACGAGCTTAGTGCCGCAACAGAAGCTGCGCTGTCCCAGCAAGACATAGCCAAAGCAGAGATAGAAACGTCGGTGCATCTCAGGCTGCGCTATCAAGGCTCTGACACACAACTTCGGATCCCACTGGGCACCAATAAGGAAATCACCAAGGCATTCCACCACCAACATCTCAGCCAGTTCGGATTTGTGCAATCGGCACCGCTGATTCTGGCGGCTGTGGAAGTCGAATCTCGGGAAGGCAAAACCGTTTCGTTAAACCACGCAGCAGATAATCAGCAGCCGGTTAGCGACGCGCTTAAGGCAACGGATGTTCGCCCAGTTTTCTTTACCGATAAGTGGTATCAAACCCCGTTTTACAAACGGTCAGAGATCAGTGTCGGCACAACTATCTCGGGACCAGCGATCCTGTTAGAACCTTCAACCACTGTGGTGGTTGAACCTGGCTGGGTCGCACAGCTAAAAAACAGTGAACAGCTAGTGCTTGTCCGTTCAAAAGCGCATTATCGCAGTGAAGACCTGACGATAGGCTCGCGACCTGACCCCATTATGCTGGAGGTGTTCAACAATCTGTTTATGCACATCGCAGAGCAGATGGGCACCACACTTCAGCAAACCGCCAGTTCAGTGAATATTAAAGAGCGGCTGGATTTCTCCTGCGCGATTTTTGATACCCAGGGTGACTTGGTGGCCAATGCACCGCATATGCCTGTGCATTTGGGCTCGATGAGTGAAAGTGTTCGCCACGTATGCGAACAAAATGCATCCACTTTGCGCCCCGGTGACAGCGTCATGCTTAACAGTCCCTACCATGGCGGCACTCATCTGCCCGATGTTACCGTGGTCTCACCACTGTTTGATGAAGCGGGAGAACAGATCCTTTTTTATGTTGCCAGTCGTGGCCATCATGCTGATATTGGCGGGATTACACCGGGCTCAATGCCCGCCCATAGCCAGTCCATCGAACAAGAGGGGATCCTGTTCGAAAACTTCTTTCTGGTTCGAAATGGCGATCTTGAGTTAGAGGCGCTTCGGTCGAAGCTCGCTGCCTCCCCATACCCAGCAAGGGATCCTGAACAGAATATTGCCGACCTCAAGGCTCAGTTAGCTGCTAACCAACGCGGTATTAAAGAGCTTGGCGCTATGCTCGACCATTTTGGCGTTGTTGGCGTGCAGGCGTATATGAAGCATGTTCAGGACTATGCCGAGCTTTGTGTACGCCAAGCCATTGAGAAACTCTCAGATGGTGAAGCATGCATTGAAACAGACGATGGTAGCCAAATAAGGGTCAAGGTCAGCGTAGATCGAGTGCAGAATACGGCGACATTAGACTTCAGCGGCACCAGCGCGCAGCATTCGAGTAATTTCAATGCTCCGCAAGCGATCACCAAAGCGGTAGTTTTGTATGTATTCCGAAGCCTGGTTGATGCACCAATCCCGCTCAACAGCGGCTGCTTGAAGCCGCTGCAGATCATCATCCCCGCCGACTCAATGCTGGCCCCTGTCTTCCCGGCCGCAGTGGTGGCGGGAAACGTTGAAACATCGCAATGCATTACGGACGTGTTGCTGAGCGCGCTCGGTGTTCAGGCAGGAAGTCAGGGCACCATGAATAACCTGACGTTTGGCAATCAGAAACATCAATACTACGAAACACTTTGTGGCGGCACGGGCGCAGGCCCCGATTTTAATGGTTGTGATGCCATCCACAGTCATATGACCAACTCCCGCCTGACCGATCCTGAAGTTCTTGAGAGTCGCTACCCTGTCAGACTTGAAAGCTTCTCGATCAGACAAGGTTCCGGCGGACAAGGCGTGCATACAGGCGGCAATGGCGTGCAGCGCACCTTGCGGTTCAAAGAGGCGATGACAGTATCTCTGCTTGGTAATCGAAGGACAGTACCACCTCAAGGACTCAAAGGGGGTCAGGCTGGTAGCTGTGGCGAAAATGTGTTGCTACCGTCAGTAGGAGAGCAGATGAAGTTACCAGCCTGCTGCCAGGTGGAAGTTGAGGCTGGGGACTGTCTGGAGATCCGCACTCCTGGGGGAGGCGGGTACGGAACCAA
This sequence comes from Corallincola platygyrae, assembly GCF_039544265.1. NCBI lineage: Bacteria > Pseudomonadati > Pseudomonadota > Gammaproteobacteria > Alteromonadales > Psychromonadaceae > Corallincola > Corallincola platygyrae. Next base: position 14,470 of record NZ_BAABLI010000017.1, read on the forward strand.
AGATAAAAGTTAATAGATGACGCCTACTCGTTATTGGAAACGGCTGCCGCTGTTAGCGTTTCACTGTTTTCATTCTCTGCTGAGGCGTCAGCGGGCTGTTGTTCTATATCTGGGTCTGGGTCTGGGTCTGGGTCTGGGTCTGGCGCTGAGCCTGAGTCAGCTTCAAACTCTTCCAACGCTTTACGTCGCGACGCTATCTGTTCATCCAGCTGCTTTAATAACGCAACTTTCTCAATCAATTGCTGATCCAGGTACTGCGACACCGACGTCATATTAGATACAAGTTCCACGTCTCGCTGTGTCACAGAGGCAGGAACAGGACTTGGTTGAGCCGCCATTCCAGGTTGCACTGGCGCAGACGTTGTTGCAGCCACCTCTTTACCCGCTGCGGGCTCCTGATGAAGGTCTTTAGCGACCTCTTCAATGGTTTCCAAGTCAAAGTCTGCCAGCTCTTCGAGGTAGCCAAACAGCAACAAGCGGTCACAAAACAGGTTGATTCGCCGCGGAATCCCCCCGGTTGATTCATGAATCGCATTCATCGCCTGCTCGGAGATCTTGGGGCAGCCCTGCCAACCGACACGAGTAAGGCGGTATTCAACGTACTCAATCAGCTCAGACAGAGAGAGCGGTTCCAGATGACAGCTGGCAATCACCCGCTGTCTGAACTGCTCCATTCCTGGAGACTCAATGGTGTCCTTAAGTTCTTCCTGACCGAGTAGAAAAGACTGGAACAGGGGTTTATTGTTGCGCTGAAAATTGGACAGCATGCGCAACTCTTCCACTGTTTCAGCGGGTAAGTTCTGCGCCTCATCCACCACCAGCAGTGCCCGTTGACCGCGGCGATGAATAGCAGACAGATATTGTTCGATGCCTCTCAGCAGTGCCGCTTTATTGGGAAACTCGCCTTTAATTCCGAAAGCATCTGCTACCAGTTGCAGCATATCCCCCGGCTCCAGGTTAGTGGTTACCAGTTGCGCGGCGACGATGCGGTTGTCACTCAATTCGCTCAAGAGATTACGCACCAGGGTAGATTTACCCGTGCCGATAGGACCTGTAACGACAATAAAACCTTCACCTTGAGACAAGCCATAACGCAGATAAGACATAGCGCGTTGATGACTATCACTCGCAAAAAAGAAACGCGGATCTGGCGTTAATTGAAATGGCTTTTCAGTGAAACCATAAAAATGCTCGTACATTACTCGTCCTAAAACTGTGCGGCCATCGAAGCAATTAACCGAATTTCATCAAAGTCGGTACCGCCATTGTAACTCTCTCGAGTATTGTACTCAGCTGCAAATGTTGCTGACGCAGAAGGCCACATCTGCCTGATATAACCGCTGCGAATGCTCCATTCGTTATCATGCCCGTCATTGGCTCCTGCATCATAACGCCTATAAACCGCTCGGTTGTTTAGCTTAGAGCGCTCATTCAGGCGTTTATCCCAGGTAAAAGCAACCCCAGTGTCTCTGTCGGTTTGGTTAACCCCTTCAGTTCGCTCATATTCCCGGCTGGAATGGAACGCTGTCAGCGCAAAGGTATCGCTGCGCGCTTTGACACTGCTGGTCCAACTCCATTGCTTGTTAAGATACACCTGGTTCGATATCGAACTGACCGGGATATCTTCAGTTATCTGTTGCTGATCTGGCGGAACCGACTGCGAAGGATCTGCCAAGGAGCAACTTGCATCAAGGGAATCTACGCCGAGAGGGCACCAGAAGTTCAGGTTAAAAATGCTGTTGCTGGACTGACTGAAGGTTGTAAACGACTCATCGTAGCGGATTTCATTCCGCAGCTTCCGAGTTCCGTGAGAGAGTTGAAGTCCATAAGTTTCGCCATAAAAGCGTCTATCGTAACTTGCGATCACGGCGGTCAGTGGCGTAGGGAGCCAGCTTACTGATGCGTTCCAGAAGTCGTCTTGATCACCCTCATCAACCGAGTTATAGCCAACATCCAGAATAAACTGAGGCCCGGTAGAGATTCGTACACCGGCACCATAGCTTTTTAAAGTTTCATCATCGCTGCTTGCAAAGCTATTGTCGTCATAGCTGTAACGCGTATAGGCACCCAGCCACTTCCATAACATATAACCAACCTGGGCCTGCCCATAAACAGTATGAAATGCAGTGCCCAAGTCCGAGCTTTCTCGCGCATCAGTGTAAGTCAGCTGCCAGAAGGCGCGATCAAAGCGGTCACCCTGATTCGCCGTCAGGTTGATGTTATGGCCGTCAGTCGCATCAAGCTCGTCTTCAGCATCAACCCAACGATAGTTGGCATCTGCATCAACAATCGCCCAACCTGCATGCTCGTTACTGTAGCGAGTTCCTACGACCAGAAGCTTGCGGTCCGAAATATTGCCCTGCCGGGATGATATATCGTTTGATAAGCCGCGATCCAAATCAGTGATAGCCTGATCAAACAGTGCACTTGAATAAAGCGTCAATGGTCGCCAGGGACTGTAACTTATATTGCCATTGGCCTTGTGGTGGGAGGTGTTGGCATCACTGTCATCCGTATAATAAAGCCCAGTGACACCATAATTCAGATTAGCCTGTAAATTAGGGCCGAAGCCAGACATGATAAAGCCAGGCGTCAACTCAGTGACAAAGCTCTCGGTTTCATCATGACTACGGCGACGTTCAATATTACTACTGTACATCTCCTGCAATTTTATCGTTGGGATAAAATCCCACTGCGCAGCGCTGACTGGCAGCGCCACTACAGAGGCTAGCAGGACACTCCATTTTCTAACCGTTGTAATATCCATAGGCGTAATACTTTTTACTCCGCTGACGGGCGCGATTCATCAGCAACCCAACTGCACTCTCTGGATTTAATAGAGGAATGCAGGCTTGAACATCCTTCTTCAAGGTCCTTCCCTGAGAGACAACCAGCACGGTTTGTCCTGACAATTGAGCCATGGCATGTGCTTCCGTCACGCCCAACAGTGGCGGGCAATCGAACAGGACCAGTCGGTCCGGGTATCGAGTGCCGAGCTCGGTGACCAAGGCCCTCATTTTGTCGCTGGCCAAGAGTTCACTGGTTAAATGGTGACTTTGGCCTGCCTGTATAATCTTGAGACGGGGAATATTGGTATTACAGATAGTCTCACCAATATCGCTGACTTTGCCTAACAGGTAGTCCACCAGGCCAGGCTTGGCCTCGATGCCCAACTCCTTTGTCAGGGAGGGTCTGACAACATCCGCGTCGACGAGCAGTACCGTTCTGTCTTGCTCATGGGCAATGCTCATCGCCAGGTTGATAGCATTGAAACTCTTCCCTTCGCAAGGGTTCGGGCTAGTGACCATTACCAGATTGGCATTGTCCGCCAATGGACCGGCCACATTAAACGCGTTATTAAGGATTCTGCGCTTAATGTACCGATACTCCTCCTTGATCCGGCTTCGCTCCTGGTCTGGAACTACCATCCCTCTTTCTCGAAGCAGATCGAGGTTTATCGACACTTGATTAGCCTCAACAGCAATCGATTCTTCAACGATTGGCGCTGGCTCTATGGGTGCCGTTTCCGTCGGTTTACTGGCAACCACCTTTTCTGCTGGCTGAACTGATGGCTTTTTTTCTATATCACCGGCTTTGTTCTGCTGTGATTTCTTTTCAAGCGCTCGATCGATGATCCCCATTACAGAACCCCCTCAGACATCTGCTTGATGCGCGTAGCCACGGGTGACTGTGAGGCAACCTGGGTAAACATAATCACACCATAAATAAACAACAAGAACGCAGACATGGCGATGAAACCAACAGCCTTCATTCTGCCTGCAACTGTTTGTGTCGACGGATCCATGTCTGACACCTCTCCAAGTAATGGAATGCCTGTAAGCTCAACCAAACTTCCCGAACCATAAACTCGTGGATTGAGCTCGCCCAACACAATCGGTACACCTACGGCAGCCAGGAAGGCAGCAGCCAGCACCATGGTATAGAGTACAGGCCGGTTTGGCCCTACAGGTTTGGGAGATACTTTAGCCTGGTCAATTACTCGAAACTTAAGCGCATCCGCCTGCTCACCAGCGCGTTGCCCTAACGACGCGGTTTCTTTTCGGCTCAATAGCTCTTCATATTTTTTACGGGTGATCTCGTAGCCACGACGCAATGCCAACAGATTTGCTTCCACCTCTGGCACCTTGAACACTAAAGCCTCCAGCTCTTTCACTCTGGATTCAAACGTTGCAACTTGAATACGAAGGGACACAGCCTCCGATTCCAACGTGGTGACCATTAGTTGAAGCTGTTGGTAATACCCCATATCTCCAGAGTTTTGTCCCGTTTGAGACAGCGGCGCACTGGCTAACTCTTCCGCACGTTGTTGCTCTAGTTGCTCCAGTAGGCGACGAGTTTCAATCACATCTGGATGTTGTTCGGTATAACGCAACGTCAGGTCATCCAATCGCTGCCCCAGGGATTCAATACGTTGGTCGTACTTGGAGCTGAATACCTGTGCACCGTCGCTACCCTGGCGCATCTGCTGTTCATAATCAGCAAGCGTTGTTTTGGCACTGGCTAACTGACTCTCTTTTTGCCTTAATGCCAGCGTGGCGTCTTCCAACTCTCTTTTTTCCTGCTCAAGCCGGTTGTAGTAACCACCGGCTTCACCGGGCAGCAGGCCCGAATTCTGACGTTTAAAGTCAGCCAGCTTTCTATCTTCTTCGATCAAACGTCTTTCATAGTCGGCCAACTGCAGGTCCAGAAACTGCTGTGCTGCCTGCGACTCTGTACGTGTTTCACCCAGAATATCTTCCATAAACACGTTGATGGTCGACTCCACCACGGCCTTAGCCATTCGCGGGTCCTGGTTTTGATAGATAAGCGTGTACAGGTTCTGTTTCTTGTCGAGCTTAATGGTCTTGATATCTCGCTGTAGTTGCGAGATCAGGTTATCGAACTCATCCTCGTCGTTAGCCAACAAATCCATGTCGGACAACCGAGCGACCTTCTCCAAATTTGTACGGCTCAGGATGTTTTTAAACATCAGACGCACCTGAGTGTCTACGTCCACTTCGACTGTCAGCCCCTCCAAAAGTGGCCGAATCAAAGTTTCGGTATCCACATAGACACGTGCCCTGGCATCATAAATATCCGGCATACTGCTGACATACAACCAGCCACCAACACAGATCGGCCAAGCCAGCAACAATGCCAACAGCTTTCGATGCCAAATAGCGAAAAGTTTCTCTTGAATGAGCTCTAATGCGTCCTGCATTACTGCATTCCTACCTAACTAAGATCTAGAACCACGCCTCGGGGATGATAATGACATCTCCGGGCAATACATCGGCATTGGCAGTAATGTCACCATCACGTACCAAGTCGTCTAAACGAACAGAAAAAGTCTGTTGCGCACCATCTTGTACACGAACCAATGTCGCTCGGTTCCCTGCGGCGTAGGTTGTCAAACCACCAACTTCAATCATTACATCAAGCAACGTCATATGTTTGCGGTAGTTGATTGCTCTTGGATTGGCAGCTTCACCTATCACTCGTATCTGTTCACTGAATGGGCCAACAAACCCCCCGACAGAAACCGTCACACGCGGATCTCTGATAAATTCTTTCAGTGATGCTTCGATATCTCTGGCCAGTGCAAACGGTGTTTTACCCGCTGCGTCCAAATCTTCTGCAAGTGAGGTTGTGATCTTACCGTCCGGGCGGACAGTGACCGGACCTGAGATGTCAGGGTTACCCCAAACAAAGATCGACAAGGAATCTCCAGCACCGATCAGGTACTGATAGTTGCCCGGATCGCTGGTCAGGGAAGGTTGAATGGTGGCATCAGACAGTGCCTGATGATCTGAGCTACTGCATCCAAACTGGGTCAAGCAGGCCAGTAGCAGAACAAAAATGCATCTGCGTAACATTTCAAAGTCTCCTTACTCTGTCTTACAAACGTCCATCTGTGAGCTGTTTAGGCAGCACAGATTTGACATCGTAGATGACACTGTGGGCTTTGCCCAGCGCTTTAATATCCTCTATCGACATTTCAACAAACTGCTTATGCCCGACCGCCATCACTATTGCGTCATATGCGCCAGTCTGGGGCGAGCTGATAGCCGAGATGCCGTACTCTCTTTCTATCTCATCAGCATCAGCCCAGGGGTCGTAAACATCCACGTTCAGGCTGAAACTGGTTAATTTTTTCACTACATCAATCACACGGGTATTGCGAATGTCTGGGCAATTTTCTTTAAAGGTAAAGCCCATCACTAACACTCTCGCGCCAACAATCTCGATGCTTCTCCCTGCCATGAGTGCCATTATTTCTTTGGCAACATAAGCTCCCATATTGTCGTTGATACGACGTCCGGCCAGTATCACTTCCGGGTGATAGCCCAACTCTTGAGCTTTATGCGTTAAATAGTAGGGGTCAACGCCGATACAATGACCGCCAACCAGACCGGGCTTAAATGGCAAAAAGTTCCACTTGGTTCCCGCCGCAGCCAACACTTCCTGTGTATCGATACCTACGCGCTTGAATATCTGTGCCAGCTCATTCATCAACGCTATGTTGATATCCCGCTGTGTGTTTTCAATAACCTTAGCAGCCTCCGCCACCTTGATGCTGGAAGCCAGGTGAGTACCTGCGGTAATAACTTGACTATAGACTGCGTCTATTAATTCCGCCGCATCTGCGGTTGATCCCGAAGTCACCTTTAGGATATCTGTCACACCATGCTCTTTATCGCCCGGGTTAATTCGCTCAGGTGAATAGCCGACAAAGAAACCTTGATTAAACTGCAGTCCGGAGCGGGCTTCCAGAATAGGAACACAGATCTCTTCAGTAGCGCCTGGATAAACCGTCGACTCATATATGACATAGTCGCCTTCAGCAAGAACATCTCCAACAGTCTGAGATGCTGCTTCAAGCAATTTCATATCCGGGTGTTTATGATGATTAACGGGTGTAGGGACACACACGATATAGAAGTTGGCCTGAGCCAAATCAGAAGGAGATGCAGTAAACTTGAGCGCCGATGCACTTATAAGAGAATCCCTGTCGACCTCTTGGGTAACATCTAGGCCTTCGTTCAGTTGATTTACCCTTGTCTGGCTGACATCAAAGCCTATGGTTGGGAAATACCGACTGAAAGCCACAGCAAGTGGAAGACCGACATACCCCAAGCCAATGATGGCAACATTGACGTCCTGTTTTACCGCCCCCATTTGTAACATCCTTATAACATTGCTATTTCTATAATGTAACAGTGATTATGACGCTAAACCATCCAGTTCACTGGAACTATGTTAACTTGTTCTACAACAATTTGACACATTAAAGCACACTGCGCTGTTACTAGTAACAAAAGATTATAATAATTATTTTCTTTAAATTTCATAGACATAAAAACATAATTTAGCATCAACTGTGACAATATACTGACGCCCAATGGTTTATCTTTAACAAAGGAGATAAACTTGTCACTGCGTGGAGCTGAGTAGATCTACATTGGATGTAATTGAATGACACCCGATTTGAAAAGTGGTGGCCATGGCGTACTTGCCTTGGTCGTAGTTGAGAGCTTCTTATTGCTGCTGGCGCTTCACCTGTCAGTACTTATTGAGCCTTGGCTTTTAAAATTGCAGACAGAGCGTGCTTTCGTATCAGGAGGCGTCACGTCCACTGAGTTTATCACCTTTGCAGTGATAGGCATGCTCTCGACCTTCGCTATGGGACTCTACAACCCAAGGCTGAGAGAGCACAGCCGTGGCGTTTTGCGACGGGTCGGCTTAGCTATGATCCTCGCGTTTGGCTTATTGGCCTTTATTGACGTTGTATTACCTGCATTAGCAACTGATCAATCCCGCTCCTTACTCGCATGCATTTTATCCATTGCCATGATCGGCACCTTCCGCATGCTTATACCCAAGATCCCCGGGTTAGGTGTTCTCAGAAGAAGAATATTGGTGCTTGGTGCCGGCGAAAGAGCATCCATTATTGAAAAGCGGATGCGACGAAAAGTAGATCGCCGTAACTTCGTTATCTGCGGTTATATCCCGACGCCAGGTGACGATGATGATGCTATCTCAACCAATTTACATATCGAGCTGACAAGTTCTCTTTTTAACTATGCAATTGAGAACAATATTGACGAAATAATTGTTGCTTGTGACGAACGTCGTCAACAATTGCCTGTGCGTGAGCTTTTTGAATGCAAACTGAGGGGTATTGAGATCACCGATATACTCTCTTTCATTGAACGAGAGACAGGTCAAATAGCCGTCAACCTGATTTATCCTTCATGGATGATCTACTCAAATGGCTTTAAACCTGCCGACAATCTGAGATCTCAGTTGGACTGGATCTTAAATACGAGCCTGGCGCTGGTGTTGCTGTTTTTCAGTTGGCCTTTAATGTTGCTAACCACACTTGCCATCTGGCTGGAAGATGGCCGCAAAGGCGGGGCAATCCTCTATCGCCAGGAGCGCATCGGTCTGGGCGGAAAACCATTCGATATCATCAAGTTCCGAAGCATGCGCTCCGATGCCGAGTCTAATGGTGCAGTGTGGGCGAAGAAAAATGATGATCGTGTCACCCGGGTCGGTGAGGTTATTCGTAAGTACAGACTCGATGAGTTACCGCAGCTTTTCAACGTGCTTAAAGGCGAAATGGGCTTCGTTGGGCCACGCCCTGAGCGCCCGCAGTTCGTAGAGCAACTCGCCGAAAAGCTACCTTACTATTCGGAACGCCACACAGTGAAGCCGGGACTGACTGGTTGGGCACAACTTTGTTATCCCTACGGAGCCAGTGAAGAAGACGCGCTGGAGAAACTCAAGTACGATCTTTACTACGTGAAGCACCGTAGCTTTTTGCTCGATATTTTTATCTTTATACAAACAGTAGAAGTGGTTCTGTTCAAGAAAGGGGCTCGCTAGTAAAGAGCTCACTGGGAATAAAAAAGCCGCGCAGTTGCGCGGCTTTTTTGCATTTAAGCTTTAGATAACTCACCGAGATGCAGGAATTGACGCCAAACTTCCGGTGATTGGCTATCAACACCAAACTTCGAGACCGCCGACAATTCTCTCGCTTTAGAAGTGTCGATACCCTTCTGATCCGGATAGATAGGATTGGACTGATATCCCTCTACCATTGACTCACAACGCTCAACACCCAGGAAATCAGCCACACGTTCCATCTGCTGCTTCGGAGAGAACAATAACTCGTTGTAGTTGATAACTAAGTTGTTTGGTGCCTTTTGTTCAAGGGCCGCCATAATCTCAATAGCACGACTCCAGCGATGTCTGGCCTTTTCCTCTGAAATCCCCCCTCGTTTGAGCATGGATGAGAGCACATCATCTGCATGACGGATAATGCCAATCACATGGAGGTTGGGAAGCGCCAGGTACTTTTCCAACGGATAAGCCGAACCAGCGAAGAATTCATCTGGCGGTACGTCGCTGAACGAAGCGCTCTGCCATAAGCTCCTCAACGTTCTGCGCCAGCGATATCGACGATTAAAGCTGAGCTTCTCTGCAAAGTCGATTTGATTTGGAATACACAGCTTGTTACCAACAACGGCTTTACCAACGATCCGACTAAACGCCATATCACTGGTTTCAATGGCCATTGCAACATCAGGGTGAGAACCTACCATAGAGGCAAGCATGGTTGTTCCAGAGCGAGGCGCTCCGACAATCAGAAGGTGTTTCTTCTCCATTAAGACTCCAGCATCCATTGCCCAGGGGGCTTGCTCAACCACCCTTTCAGCGAATCAAAACAGCATGGTGACAAGGGTTGTCGTGAAAAACAACATCGACTCATAAAAGAAAAGAGGGCTTTGCCCTCTTTTCCAAATCACGTCACGTCTTACTGTACTGTATGAGGTTTAACCGCAGACGGGTCGCTGGGTACACCGTCGGTATCAAACACAACGATTGATACATAGTAAACGCCGGGAGCCAGATCAGGGATAGTAAAACTTGTCGCCGTCGGTTCATCCACTCGAACACTATTCACCAACGCATCTTGGGAGATTCCGTAGCTGATAATAAAGTGGCTGATCTCTCCAACACTCAATGCACTACCGTCAGCTCGGGTGGTTGGCGTATCCCAGGTAACATACATGGAGGAGCCACCCGCTGCTGGAGGAGGATCCGTGTCATCTGGTGGGGGATCCGTGGCATCTGGCGGCGGATCGGTTGGGTCACTGCCGCCACCTTCTGTGGGATCTGTACCATCGGCAATATGCTGCCCATCGGATTTGCCATCACCATTGGTATCAGGGTTTAGCGGTGACGTGCCATAAACAAACTCCTCATAACCACTGAGGCCATCGCCATCATCGTCATAACCCATATCAAAGTAGTCATTGGGGTCGTAGCCAAACATCAGCTCCCACTTATCAGGGACACCGTCAAAGTCGCTGTCGGCAGGCGGATAAGAGTCGTCATAATCTAAGCCCGTTTCCGCATCTCCATACCCCTCGCTATAACCGGACCTGAATCCCATCATAAATTCGTCTGATGGGCCATCGTCCAGTTCAGGAATGAATGGAGAGATTTCGGTGATTGCAGACCAGGTCCCGGGCTGACTTGGTAATTGCCAGCGCGTATTTATTTGGTCTGAGCTGGTATCACCTTTGTTGAGGATCTCAACGTAGTAGCGTTTACCCTGTTCAAGGTAAACCGTACGCTTAGCTTCGACGTTGTTTCCCGACACGTTGGGATCTGGCACCTGAATCAGTTTATATTTGCCAGTGCTCGACTCATCTGCAGAGATCCAAAACTCACCTGCGTCAGGCGCGTTAATTTTGAACAGATACTCCCCCGTTTCGGGAGGATAAAGATAGGCTCTAACCCTGACACCATAATTGGTGTAGCCATTTTTAACTTTCAGTTCGGGTATGTTCACCGTCATGCTGGGACTGTCTGGGAAATTTGGTGAGTTGTAGAGATCGCCGATATCACGACCTCCGAGGTTTTCCCATACCTCCGCTTCAGCACTACCGGTTGGTCCATCACCGCTAGCCGTTGGTTCCAATGTCTCCGTGGTGGCACAACCCGCCATCAACAACACCGCCAACACGATACTTACCTGTTGGAACAATTTCATGCGCCCTCCCGTCAGCACTCTGGGCATTCATCTTCCCTCTAATATTCGAAGTTTAGTCAGGGAAACGGCGAATTTCCTGCGTCTTTGCATGGGATTTTGTTATCAACTTGATTTTACTTAGACTCGCGCGCCAACTATTTTTTTCGGTTGCAGTTTTATCCGTGAAGATGGCGATTCGATTAGCTTAAAACTCACCATGGAAATCAGAACCGTCAAACCTACCACACTCATCACCTGAACCACTCCGGGCAGCGGGAGTACTCGCCCAAGATGGGCCATCACACCCACGCAAGTGGGGTGAACGAGATAAGCAGAAAAGCTGATGAATCCCATATAGCGGAGCGGTGGCCATTCAAAGCACCGCCTGAAATAGCCCACACCATTCAGGATCCCGAACAAAACGGCGCCCCAGATGACTGCATACATAATGAAACTATGATGAAAGTAGTTTCGTGGTATGGGCGTGCCTGTTACCCATGCATAAACAGAAGGAATGGTGATAATAGCGGCAGTAAATGCGAACAACGCCATTAACTCCATTGCCCATTGCCACTTCCGGCTGTCGGCCACAGCACTATTTCGCCAATAAAACTGCAACAGAGCAAGCATGCTGCCACAAAGAAAAACTGCCATGTAGGGGCCAAGCCTGACATCATTTCCAGTCACTTCCTCGGGAGGCCAAAGCTGATAGCAGATGACAATTGCAGCGAGCACAACCGCACAGCATAGAATAAGGTTTCGCTTCAGCAATACCCATGTAGCCACCAACACGGGCAAAACGAAGTAAAACTGAAATTCCACGGCGATACTCCATGTCACACCTTTCCCTTCTTGTAACGATAGATGCCTCCACATCCCGGCTAAATCCATTGAAAGCGGAATACCAAACGGTTTGTCTGGTGTTAACCACCAGCCGATCATGGCTGTGCTGACGACCGCAGCAAGGAGATAGAGAAAGTACAGTGGATAGATTCGGAAAAAGCGTCGAACGAAGTAATTTGCCAACTGGAAACGTGTCAACGCCTCCTTGCCTTTTACAACAAAGGGGTAGGTAAGCAAAAATGCGCTTAGCGTGAAAAAAAGAAATACGCCGCTCTTACCTATGCCGGAAAAATTGAGCCAGCTTACAATCTGCTGATCAGCATTACTGGTATGACTGAGAATCACCAGCAAGACGGCCATTCCTCTCAATCCATCCAGAGCATCAACCTGAAACCGCTGATCTGATATCTGACGCCCTTTCATAAAAGCTCCACTATGTATCTATGGACGAAGCCGGCATTTGATAGCCAAACAATTCTATATCTCGCGAGTAAAGGTCAGCGATTTTGTTGATGACCTTAGGGTTACTCAAATACGCTTCTTTCTTTTTCCTTTTGGAGCGATTGCTTTTCGGTAGCTTGCACTCCAACTTCAATCGGGCAGCGACATTTTCGAAATCATCATCAATCGACTCTAACCTACCAACAAAGTCGACCCGACATTCATCTTTGTGGTCATAAAGAAACAGAAACTGCGGGCGCAATAGAATGTGCTGATGGATCCGGTCCTTATCCAGATACTCAAGCACAAAATCCTCAAAGGTGGGGTATTTGTCAGCTATCAGTTGTTCAAAATAGCGATCAGCGCCACCATTCCCGCCACCTTTGAGATAGGTATACACAGAGATCAAGCGATCCCATGGGTCACGTACAAAGCTGAATTTGAAGTAGCGGTTGAACTTAGCAGGGTTTGACTCAAGATAGGTTTTAAATCCCGTATGATCCCGATCTGGATTGGGATCACCATCCATCAAGGCTGATAACACACTGGTACCCGCGGCCTTCGGAATATGAATATAGATACACTCGTATTTATCCATATACTTCCGATATGGATAAGGGTTTCTCGCTATCTGTATCGCTCTTAACCACGTGGCGGGCAAACACTGTTTAATGATTTTTTTCAATGATGACACCTCACCTTCAATCCCTGCTAATTTCGCTTCAACTTCTGTCGCCACTTGCTGGGCAAACGTTCAAACAAGCGATACCAGGCGGTATTTTTACCTGAGCGAATAATTCTCACGGTGGCAAACTGTGTCAACTTTCGCCCCAGATGTCGCTTATAAAACGAGTGTTTACCGGAGCCGGCCAGCAAATCATACCCCCGGCAGTCCTGCGTTTGCCAAGCCTGTTCCAGGCCATACCCTAGGTGCAAAGTCCCTAACGAAACCTTGTTATGGTAATGCTCGAGATAGCCGGCCTGGAGATTGTATCGGTTGCCACCAAGCTCTAGATCGTACAAAGCAGAGATCACCTGTTCACCCTGTTTCATCAACAGGCAGTGGGCATTTTTCTCGGGCAAGTATGACAACAGTTTCAGATGAAACTGCTCACTTAAGCCGGTATAACACCCCCGCCCCCAGCGAGTCGCATGCAGCTGATTCAACTGCTGAAAGAACTGGGGATAGTCACTGGCTGAAAGCTTAATATGCTCAATGGCACCCGCTTCAGCGAGACGATTTCTGCGGTTGTAGAGTTTCAAACGGGTGTTTCGCCCCAGAGTGCTGAGGTAATGCTCAAATGAACCTTCAACCCCTACCTTCACCCCAGAATCTTCAGAAGCAACGGAGAAACGGCATTGGGACATACGCGCCAGTGCCGCCAAAACACGGTAACCTCTGCTCTCCTTATCCAGGTCACACAGTACTAATTCATCCCAATGCAACTGGTCATTCAGGTACTGCCATATCGCCTGATAAGCAGCCAGCTCAACCTCAGAGTCCACAATGAATCCCATGTACTCACTACGGACTGTCGGCGCCATTTTCCATGCGTTGCCAATACTCTGTAATCGAGTCACCTGGGTCAGGCCAGAGTAATTCACGGTATGCAGGTACAGGGGCGCTATCCCCAGCAGTTGACCTTCCGACGAGCGCACACTGATAACGCAGAGCTCTAATCCCAAAACCTCCTGCCAACAACTCCACCAGCTATAATTCCAGGCCCAGCTAAGAAATAGGGGGTCTGCATTTGAGCGCGCCAGCAACTGATCCCACTCCTTACGGCTCTGGGAAAACTGCTCTGCAGTAAGGCGCTCAACCGTCAGCGATGATGTTGAGACTTGACTGGCTATCGCTTCACTAACCATTTCACTAATACTCGCCACGTGTCCTTGTGATACCACTGGCAACTCAATGCCTTGGCTAACATCTCCCATGTCGCCTTGCTTTCGCCCCGACTCAGTCTAAGTCGCGCCCAGCGGCTATAAAAGTACGCAAACGCCGCATTCCATTGGGAGGATGGCATCAAGTTAGGATTGAGCTGCTGGAACTTGCGCAACGCCCGCTCATTCGATGTAAATCGCCGCTCTTTGTTGGAGGATATCTGATCTTCCATCACGCGGTACTGAGCAAAAAAGGTTGGCAAATAGGCGTATTCACAATGCGCAGACAAGCGCAGCCAAAGCTCATAATCATCAGCGACTTTAAAGCTGGGATCAAAGCAGCCATGCTGCTCAAAGCAACTGGCTCGCGCCATCACTGTATTCATCGAAACACAGTTATCTCTCAGCATTTGCGGATAGATGCGACCGCTATACCGGCGCATATTGTGTTCGCTGGTGATATCTCCGGCTTCATTAATAATCTGATTATTACCATAAACGATATCTACCTGAGGATGTGCCAGCAGGTATTCAACCTGAGTTTTCAGCTTGCCCGGTAGCCATCGGTTATCCGAATCAAGAAAACACCAAAACTCTCCAGAGGCGACTGACATTGCGTGATTCCGGGCCACACATTGACGCTGGTTTTCCTGATATCGATAGATGATTTTTTCTTGTTCGATATAGGGGCGAAGCAGTTCGGCGGTGTTATCCGTCGAGCCATCATCGACGACAATAATTTCAATATTCGGATAGTCCTGCGCCAACACACTGTCGAGCGCTTCCTGAATGAATCCTTCACGGTTATAAGTGGGAATAATGACGGATACTTTTGGCATTTCCTGCTCTGTCTTTGTCACCGCTGCGTCGCTCCTCTTGCCGCCTGTAACAACTCACCGTCTGAGTCGCCAGCCATCAAAAACCAGCCTTTAGGCTCGCCATCTGTTTCGCTATAAACATAAAATCTTTGCTGTCCCGTCGGCAAAAACGCCTCTCGCCAAAGCACGTCAATCCAATCGGGATCGCTGGTGGTACAGCTGAAGACCCTTGATGCCGGATAACGGCTAACCACCTCTTTTACCAAACGGCAACGGATGGCACGTTCATTACCCGGTCCGACATAATCCACGATGCGTAGGTGTTCCGCGGCATCACGAACCACTAACAAGGCAATTAAGCCTGATTGGTCTGTTAACGTCAGATAGCGGTAGCTGACAAAGGGGTGGCGCTGATAACGCCAATGCAGATAGTCATGGTCACGCACTACCATACGCGGGTAATCTTGCACTATCCGGCCACTCAACGCGTCCACTTGGGGTTTTGCCGGGAGTTCATCGCTCCAACTAAGATCTCCCTCAGCACAAACCTGTTGCCGAAAGCAGTACTGCAACAGTTTCTGGCATCCCAACCAGACCAGATCACGCCATTGACGCTGACTTCCAAGTCTACGCATGGTGACAACACGATCTCCCTGCTTCCAACCCATCCGACTGAGCACCCGCACCGCGGAATCACTGATCCCCAATGACATCAGCCTGGGATAATCCGCCTGCAACGCCAGTTTGACCTGCTTCCCCACACCTTTGCCGCGGGTGTCCGCTGCAACCACAAAGTCACAGCTCCAGACAGCATTAACCACGTCGCCGTTGATAGCGACCTTTACCGGCATAACACCGTTAAACCCTTTTACCTTGTCTTGGCTATCAACCATGACAATGGGTGGAGATTGATGCCGTTGATGAAACTGCCAGCGCCAGAGTGTCGTCTTAAACTCTGCGTTACCCAGCAGACCAATCACCTTGTCGGCATGATCATCAACATATAACTGCTGGTCGATATCAGGCAGCGGATACTGCACGCTCCCCTCCCAACGCCACTTGTCGGTGCCAATCCCGGAACATCAGTATGGTCCAAAGGCCTCGACTCATATCCTTTCCTGACTGATGTGCCTGCCACATCTGCTCTACCCGTTCCTGCTTTAGATAAGGATCAGGGGTTCTTACCAATTGTTCAGCCCAGTGTTTCAACGGACCACGAAGCCACTTCGCAACAGGTACCGCAAAACCGCGCTTAGGACGGTCAACCAAGCCTTGAGGAACATAGCGATAGAGGAGTTGCCGCAATACCTGTTTACCTACACCATCTTGTTGATTCATCGCATAGGGGATCCTGAGCGCATACTCCGCCAGTCGATGATCGAGCAAAGGTATTCGCCCTTCCAGGCTATGGGCCATAGCGGCGCGATCCACTTTCACCAGAATGTCATCAACCATATAACTGCCGATGTCATAAAGCGGCATGGCTGCCTCGTCATCAGGAAGTAGATCGAACTCAGTCTCTGGAGCAATCGGTTCTTTCATTAAGCCAAGCATGCCTTTGGGATAAATGCTTTGCTCATACAGTGAGATCAGATCTGGCGCATCCAGCCATTGCTGACGGGTTTTAAACTTGGCTGAACCGGTTACCTTTGCAGCGCCAGAAAAAAGCTGTGCCGCCACTTTTTTTACTCCACTGGGATAGCGCTGAAGTGAATGCCAGCGTTCGGCCATGCCATGATAGCGGGAATAACCCGCAAACAGTTCATCTCCACCATCTCCAGACAAGGAGACGGTCACATGCTGCCTGGCCAGCTGGCAAACCAGGTAAGTGGGCAGTTGTGAGGAATCGGCAAAAGGTTCGTCATAGACGGTAGCCATTTTGGGAACCAGCGCCAACGCATCATCAGCACTGACATAAAGCTCAGTATGATCACACCCTAAATGCTGAGCCACCTTTTTAGCATGCTCAGCTTCATTAAACTCTGGCTCATTGAACCCAATTGAAAAGGTTTTGACCGGCTGACTCGCCTGGTGCTGCATGGCTGCAACGACCAATGAAGAGTCGATCCCCCCCGACAGAAATGCGCCCAAGGGAACATCGGCAATCATCTGTTGCCTGACAGCCTGTTGAAGCAGGACATCAACCTCGGCTATCGCTTCCTGACGTGATGCCACGGGTTGTTTGCGGGCCTCTACTGCTACCTGCCTGACAGACCAATAACAGCGCTGCTCTGGCAGTTTATTGGGGGTACTCAGGTCAAATTGAAGCCAATGACCAGGTCGCAGCTTAAATAAATTCTGATAGATAGAGCGCGGTGCATTGACACGGTTGTACACCAAATAATCAGCCAATGCCTGCGGACAGATCTCCGCTTGAAAATAGGGGGTTTCCCGCACCGCAGACAACTCAGACGCAAACAGAAACACGCCCTGTTGCATGCCATAGTAAAGCGGTTTTTCACCAAAACGGTCTCGTGCCAACTCCAGCGTCTGACTGCCCTGGTCATAAAACGCCAACGCAAACATGCCAACCGCTTTTTGCAACGTGGCTTCAAAGCCCCAACGGATAAATCCATGCAGTAGCACTTCGGTATCGCTGTGACCTAAGAAGCTGATCCCTAACTGCTCCAGTTCTGTGCGCAGCTCCTGGAAATTGTATATCTCTCCGTTGAACACCAGAGAGTAATTGCCACATGGGGAGTGCATCGGCTGCGCACCCAAGGGAGATAACTCAACGATGGCAAGTCTGGCGTGGCCTAAGGTGACACCACCATGTGCAGCATGCCAAGTTCCCTGGCTATCGGGTCCCCGATGATTTAACTGGGCCACCATCTTGTGAATGGTATTCTGCGCTGTAGCCTCATCGGCGCGCTTATCGACAAATCCGGCTATCCCACACATCTACTGCCCCTCCATCTTGGCTGGTTGGCCCCGTTTGCGGCGCAATATCTGCCTGTCTGACGCTGGCACACAACAGACCAAAAGTAACAGATAAACCAAGCCGACCACGGCTCCTGTAAGCAGAATAACCAGATAACCATCGAAAGCCCACAATTGCTGCAAGCCATACAAGGTAGCAATTGCTGCCAACGCAGGTAAAAGATTAGGGCCTACCACCTGTCGCAGGTAATCCCCTCGGGATAGTGCCAGTTGCTCACATGTCTTGCCCAAGATACGCCACTGAATGAATAGAGTGGGTATAACGCTGGCCAGTGCAATCCCTTCCAGCCCCATGAAATTAACCAGGGTCAGGCTCAGACCAAGACTAATCAATGCCGACCAGACTGCCAGTTTCGCCAGGATGCCGTGCTCACCCAAGGCGGTAAGATAACGACTTGAAAGTGGGTTAAACAGGGGCATCATTACTGTCACCAGCAGCAGATAGAGCACTATTCTTGCTGGCTCTCGATACTGAGGGTCAATCCATACGGCAATAAAATCTGGGCCTAAACCCGCGGTACACAGTGTTAGCAGCAAAGCAATCGCGACCACATAACGTGAGGCTGTCAGGTAGTAACGCTGGCTGGCCGCTTTGTTATCCCGCGCTTGCAGATCACTGAACAGGGGTAAAAAGGCATGGGTAATACTCATGATCAGCATCCGAATGTGGCGGATCAGGTTGGCCGGCAGGGCGTAGAAAATAATCGTGGCTGGCCCCAAAAAACCTGCGATGACAAAGTTGTCTGCGTTGTTGCTTATTCTTGTCGCCGCCCCCTGAACAAAAGACTTAATGCCAAACTGCAGCAACTCTCGTAGCGTTGCCCATTCACAGTGGGATCTTGAGAAATGCATTTCTCCATAATTGGGCCGGGATAACAGCCAAAAATAGAGCAGGAACTTGGTCACAGTGCCTATGGCGTTAATCAACGCCAGAATAATGATGCCGTTCTCAGGATTGATCAGCCAGTAAATAACACTTGCACCGATCAACGAGTTTACCAGCAATATGTTGTTCTTAATCTGGTAATGCTGTAGCCCCTCCAGAAAGCTGACCGCCACATACCCCGGAAAGATCACCATCAACTGGGCACCCAATATCATCAGCAAAAGTGCGTAACGGCTGACATCGCTCTCTGGTGCTGCAATCGAACCGGGGAAGAACAGGGCCCAACCAAGAAACATCAGCGAGAGAAAAACACCAATGGCAAGCATAAATACCAGCGCGGTAGAATAGACCTTGGTCATCGATTCCCTGTCTTGCTGGGCGTTATATCTCGCGGCAAAACGGCTGATGGTAGGCTTCAGCCCCAGATCCAGCATGCCCATATAACCTAAGACAGAGCCGATGATCTCCCAGATACCGTAGTCATAGTTGCCCAGGTTGAGAACGATCACTGGCGTCATGACAAAGGTGATGCCCAACTTAATGAACAGCACCCCAACATTGGAGAAGGTATTCTTTACAACACGCTTCACTGCCTGGCCTCTAGTGAAACGTAGCTGTCAGCCAGAGACTCAGCCGCATTGCTGACATCGTATCTGTCACAGGCAGTCTGAGCATAATCCTCAAACACTTGCCGTTTCTCCGGCTGCAGCATCAACTCTTTGATCGCATCAGCAATTTGATTTGCACTACGCGGTTCCGTTTGCCAGGCTGGCGTGTCTTTGAGCACCTCACGTAAGCCGATGCAGTTGGTCGCGACCAGAGGCACACCTGCGCACAAAGCTTCCATTGCCAGCAGACCACAGGCCTCCCAAAGTGAGGGCATCGCCATCATGTCCAAGCCTTTCATAGAGCCACCCACATTGTCTGTGTATGGGTGGAAAAAGAAATAGTCTTGCAGGTCCTTGGCTTCAATAAATGCCCTATCTTCCCTAACAAATCCGCCCATACCGCCAAATGCGACTACCAGAGGCTTTTTCGGCAGCGAGTCATCTTTAGACAGAGTTTCTATTGCTTCAATCAGGTAACGAAAGCCTTTCTGAGACATAAATCGTCCCATAAATCCGATCAGGAAGCGGTCTTTACATTGCGGCGATTCCTCGCCTAAATCTACCGCAACGGCCTCTTTAAAATGCTGGGAGTTGACACCATTGAGGATCGGTTTGACCGGTGCGCCACGCATTCCAGGCAAAAATTCATACAGGTTTTGTTCGCAGTCTTCGCTTACTGTCAGGAGTTGGTCGGTTTGTCGGAAAAGTCGAGTGAGAGCCCACTTCTTGAAAGGGGCATACCAGTGCCGAAACTGGCCCGGCTGAAACACATCGTGTACGGTCAAGATATGTTTTTTACCTGCCAGCTTAGCTGGCATCACCGCCGCCACAGCCGACGTGAATCCGTGCGAGTGCACCAGGCTGTACTCTTGTTCAGACAACGCCTGTTTTGTTGCTTTCATCAAGCCTTTCAGGCTGTTCTCTGCCACTTTCAGGCTAAATCGCGAGTCTGGCAGGTGTTCACCAAAATAACGTGAGAAATCCAGATCTGGCGCGACAATGGTGAAGTGATAATCTTCAAAGTAAGGGGTCTGGTAAACGTACCTAAGGTAATTGCGAATGCCACTGATTGGCCAGCGAACCACTAACAACACAGACTTTTTCATAAGGTCCCTTTTACTGACTCTGGTTCGCCATCGTCTTCCTGTTTGATCCGTTCAAGTTTACGCTCAGTCAACAGCATCATGGCAGCGCACAAGCCGCCAAACAGGTACCAGTAGTACACTGACAATCCCCAATAGTTGATGCTGTAGACCACATACATCCAGAAACAGGCGCGCATTGCATTGGATAGATCGGTTTCAAACGCCAGCTTTTCAGCCAGCGCTTCATCCTCAACGATTTTCTCAGTTTGTTCCTGCAACCGTTTGAAATTCATGTAAATACTATGCAAAAAGCGCATAAACAGGATAAAGCCAACAATGCCGATCTCAATCACCAGCTCAGCATAAAGGCTGTGCGAAGCCTGTGCCCTGCCAAACTTGTGGTATTTAGCTTCATTGGTGGTGCCCACCCCGTGACCAAACAGGGGGTAATCCATGGCCAGCTTTAATTCATCAACAATACCAGACAAACGTCCCGACGCTGAGCCAGATCCCCGCACATCAGCACCTGTCAGCGATAGATAGCGGTCCTTCTGAACATCGCTCATCTGGCTCCAACCAGCCACCGCCACAACGAACCCAATTGCAATTAACAAAGGCTTCTTACTCGACTGCTTGAAGATAAACCAGAGTACTACCAGCAAAGCAATAAATGCCCCGCGACTCATAGTAAGCACTAGCGCCCAGAGCAAAACACCCAGCAAAGCAAAGTAGATAAGCTTGAGCAACCAGCCTTTTTTGATCAGCAGGTAGTGCAGAAAAGGCACCAGGGTCGCAATCACAAAGCCCAGTTCGTTACTGTTAATCACGTCATGCGGCGCACCCGCCAAGCGATACTGAGACGCGCCGCCCATGAAAGTACTGCTACCCCAATAGCCTTGGGTAATGTTCAGGTAAAGCGGCTCCAGAACACGGAACAACTGCGTACCCAGAAAGAAGATCAGAAACCACTTCAAACGTTTGTCAGTATCGACAATCAGCAGCGTAAAATAGAAGAATACAAATGCCTTGATGAACTCCTGACTATTGTCGCGCAGGGCACTGCCCGGCCATTTCACCAAGGGCATGGTAATAAAGATGTAAAGCAGCAAAATCCCCAACGCTTTTGCTGTCGGGCTTTGCAGTTTTTCTTTCAACCGCCCAAGGTTAAACAGCAGCAATAGGGAGATAAGTCCAACCAATAGCAATGTTGGACGGATCTGGCTCACGCCGGGAATTCGGGCTGACACCCTTACAAAGAAATCCAGGGTGAATACCAGATATAGAAAAAACACCAAAGATGGCACTGGCGCGCTGTATATCTTCTGCCCCAATCGAGCACCAAATTTAGCAGGAGCCGCAGCTATGTTCATGACTGCAACTCCTTAATCCTTTTGAGCTGACCAGACTGAGTTAAGCGCTTAGAAAGCCACTGCACGCCATAGACGATTTTATTGAACTGAAATGGATTGGTAGTTACCGAGAATCGTGGCAGGGCAAAAGTATCGTGGAAAGTGACGTAATAACAGTGTGCTGCCACAGCACAGTCAAAGCCGGCGTCAGCAACTGCAGAAGCGACTTGAGGAGTAAAGTCTTCGGGCTGTCCGTTTGGGTAGCAAAAGTGTTTCACCTCAATACCCAGTTGTTGCTCCAACCGCGCCTTGCTCTGCTTCACCTCTTCTATTGCCTGGGGAAGGGAGATGCCACTTAAAGTGGGGTGCATAACCGTATGAGCACCGACATCTACCACCCCTGAATCAGCCATCTCTTTTAACTCTTGCCAGCTAACCGCTTCATAGTGTGGCGGCGCATGTTCGTTGATCTCATGGCCATTCATCGCAGCGGCTTGCTGCAACCATTGGAACTTAGCAGCAAGATCCATCGGCATAAGAAATCGGTTCAAGTGATGCCATGCTGATCGCTTTTCAGTGCAACGGGAGAGCTCTTGCGTCAGATGCTCTGGTGTGGACTCTGGCCACTGCGCCGTTGCCGGAGAGACGTGCTCCAGAAGGTCACTAAGCATATCCGGCCACAACCAGGTCTTGCCGTCGACAAAACCACTGGTAACAAAGAAGCTGACTGGCACATTGGCTGCTTTAAACTCGGGAAAAGCGTAGCGATAAAAGTCTCGATATCCGTCATCAACGGTCAGCACTATCGCATGTTCAGGCAGGGCCTTACCTTCGTTGAGTGCTTTTGCAACATCAGCTAGCGGCACGACATTAAATTCTTTCTTTAATTGAGCCAATTGGCTGCGCAGTGCTGCCACATCCATGTAGCCACGCTTGGGCTCAGCACAAAACCTGTGGTACATCAGGATCCTAGGTCGATGACGCACTAACCAACGGGCAACACGATAACCACCCATTGCAGAGAGCATGCGTACCAGGGAGGATTTACTTTTTTTTAGCTGACGGACCATATCAACATTCTCCCTGCAGCATTTGCTGATAGAGTGCTTCGTGTCTGTTCAACATGTTTGGCATAGAAAAACGGGTGGCGACACTGCGACGCGCCCCGTCGCTTAACCGCTGATAAAAATCCTGGTCGGACAATATTGAACGGATATGGCCAGTGAGAGCTTCAACATCACCCACTTCGTACAGGAAGCCATTATCGCCATCGACAATGATCTCCGGATTTCCGCCCGTGCGACTACAAACAACGGGTTTGCCCCATTGCAGGTATTCAATAATGGCGTTGGAAAACCCTTCAGATTCGCTGCACAGCAAGGCGATATCAAAGCGGCGGATATAGTTCTGAGGTGCTTTTTGGCCGCCAACACAATGAAGTTGGTCTGCCACCCCCAGCTCTTTCGCTTGTTGCTGGAGCAGGCCTGGCTCACCAGCACCGACAATCACCAACTGCAACGCTGGAAATTCGCGCTGCAGCGCACCCAATGCGGAAACAGCATCCTGCATGCGCTTGATAGGCCGAATGTTCGCAACAATTCCAAGCACCGGCCCCTCAGGTATCTCGACCTCTGATTCTGCTTCTGCTGGCGGCAGGTAACCGTTATAGATCACATGAACCCGCTTTGCAGGAATCAACTCCTGAGTGGACGTTTGTTTACCTACGGCTTCACTGTTAACCACAGCAGCGTCAACCCAACGTCGATTCCAACGAAGCAACTTGAGTAGCTTATCGGAGTACCAAAAACCCATATCTCGACGTGAAATCAGCACCCGACAGCCCGCGAGTTTTAGAAACAGCGGCGCGATAACTGAAACGTCGTTGAAAAACGTCTGGACCAGCTGAGTTTTCTGGCGCTTGAGTTGACGGCCTAATTGGAACATTTTCCAAAATGTCGCGGGGGATGCCATGCGAGTAACATTGAGTATCTCAACTTCCACTCCAAGACTGCCACTAGCGAGAAAACCACTGCCTCGCAGCGCATAGACGCGTACGTTATGGCCTCGTTCAGCCATCCCCTGCACCAACTTGATAAACTGCCCTTCGGTACCCGCATTAGGGTTCCCCAAGGTATCAATCAGGTATGCAATATTGAGCTTGTCCATGGATCAACAACTTCCTGCGAGCCTAGTAGGCCACTTCCTTGCGAGTAATGATTCGAGTGGCCCTTGCCGGGTCCAATAGACCTGCCATTAACAAGTGACCAATTGCAGCTAGCCATTGACCGCCCTGTTTGCGGCATTGATACAGACGGTAATGCAAAACGGCTTTGCGCTGGCGTATGACGCCGTTGGGATAGCCAAAACGTTTAACCGCTTTATCAAGAATATAGAAGCCATTCTGCCAGCGAATATGCTTACGTTTGCTGCTGATGGAGTCAGGATGACGGCGGTAGAAAAATAGGGGAAGATCCAGATATGCCATCTTAGTAACCTCAGCAACCCGGATCGCCATATCATGATCCTGTGCTGCTCGCAGCGACTCATCGAACTCCCCCACCTGAGTCATAATATCCCTGCGCAATACCGCGTTGTTTGGCAGCAGGAAGTAGCAGTCGATCAGCACACGTGAGGGTTCGTTAAGCTCCTGATGACCCTCGCGATAAATCGGATAGATAGGCTTGTTCTCCGGATCCACTGCAAATCCATTGCTATAGACCAGGCCAATATCCTGATGCTGCTGCAGATAACCAACCAGAGTTTCCAGTTTTTCCGGAGCCCAATAATCATCACTGTCGAGAATAGCGAGATATTCGCCACTGGCATGACGAAGGCCGACATTGATAGCCGCGGCCTGACCTTTATTGACACGCCCCGGATGCTCCAGGACGGTCAGACGCTCATCCTGATAGGCATCGAGGATGGCTCGCGTGTCATCACTGCTGCCGTCGTCGACCACAATGAGCTCAAGATCAGTCAGAGTCTGGTTGAGTACAGAATCTACGGTGTGAGCAATATAGCTGTCCCGGTTATAGGCGGGAATGATCACAGATACCAACACTGACACGCACAACTCCTTTTAATGCCGCTCCAGTATGCATCAGGCCCGACTAAATACGGGCCTGATGCATTTTTAACATTATGATAACAGCAGCTGAAAGCTAATTAAACTCAACTGGGCTGGGCTTTGCCTTACAGTCCAGGCACAACTTGAATCCGGTTTCATTAACCAGATTGCCTTTGTCAAACACGTAAACAAACAGTGAGCCAGTAACCTTCTCGAAGCTGCCTTGATCAAGGTTGAAGCTGATGTTTGTTGGCGTCCATTCGGTGGGCAACTGGATCTCAGCATGTTTCACTTCTGACCAGTTAGGTGCGTCACCAATCATGATGCGCTGGAAGGTATAATCCAGGTAAATCTCGGAAACATCAGTCTGCTGCAGGTACTGCACCTTGCCGTCAAACCCAATCAGACCAATGTTAGCGCTGAAATTCGGATCTTCTTTCACATCAATCATCTGGATGTCGTGGTTGACTTCATTGTCCACCAACGCAACCAGCTGACGCGTATCCAGGTTGCCCCATACTTCCATATGGGTCCATTTTCCTGAGACACCTATCCAGTCGGTATATGAACGTCCACCCATACCGCTCATTTCGTCGTTGGTCCAGGAGATACGCAGGTTTTCGCCACCGGGGTTATCCCAAACACGAATAAACTTGTTAGAACCGTAACTTTTCTCCTGGTCGAGGATAGTTGCAGTCACTTGATCACCAGAAGGACGAATCGTCTGGATCAAACGCCCCAGGTCTTCTGTCTTCTTGGCATCGTCAATATCGATATGTACCACTTCACGGCGCCCGTCAGCATCCTCGATCACCTCATAGTGAAGCAGACGCGCCGTCTTATCGGGTTTCTTGCCGGTGGTATCGATGACCAGCACCTCTTCACCCACATCTTCAGGCGCGCCGGTTTCAAACATGCCGCCTTCAGGTGGAGAAATAACGTGTTGGTAGTAGTTCTGTGGATGTGCTTTTACTCGCATCCACCAAGAGATATAGAAGTGGCGAGCTCCTCTTACCGTGTTCGCACCAGATATAGCCCTTGGCCAGCCAAGATAAGACTTAATGCCTGGCATAGAGTAATAGGCCGAGAGATGTTCGGTACGTGCCGTGCTTCGCTCGATTCGCGGCGGCACCCCATCCCAGTTATATTCACTGGATTTGGTCCAGAGCGCATCAGGGTCCACGTTGTCCCTGACAATATCTGCACCATTGGCATAGCTGGTGTAATGGTCATTAGGTACCCCATTTTCATACACCAGATCGGTTTTATCATACAATTTTGGCGCTGCTTGATCTTTCTCACCAAAGCCACTGCCCATGACAGTGATTTTAACGCCTTGCTGAATATCATCGCCTTCGACTTGAACGCTGTTGATGGTCGGAGCCGCATTCACCACTCCGGTCATTAACGTCAGGACCAGTGTGCAACTGCATACATGCCACGCCCGGTCCTTTAACCCACTCAATGGACCCATAGTTATCACCTACATCCTGTCTCTACTTATGCTCAGTTTAGCAAAGCATCACCAACTCGCGGCTTCAACTTCGCGGTTTTTGTGTAATCCATTCGACGGCTTGAAGTGCATCAAAAGACGCCTCTTCCAATTGCCAATCAATGTCGTTGCTCTTTTCAAATCCTGCATTGGCGAACAGCTGTGCACAAGGCAGGTTTCTGTCACTGGCGACATAGCGCCCAGTTACTGCTGAAACATCAGCAGCTTGGGCTAATTTCACAACCTGATGCAACATGGCAAGCTCGAGATTAAAGCCCATCGCGCGGCAGCTCATTATGAAATTAGCGATATACCAAGTATTGTCCTTACACTCGATCACAGCCACACAAACAATACCCAGCTCCCCAAATTTATCGCCCAGCTCAGCCACAAAAATCCGGAAATTAGGGCTTGTCATCATCTCTGCCAATTCTGATTTGTCATAACGAATGGTAGTAGTATTGAACTGGTTGGTTCGTGACACTAACTCACTGACGCGATCGAGATCTTTATCCAGCGCCTCGCTGAAGCGCATCGTTAGTCCAAGAGAAGCCATCATCGCCGGATAGTCTAACTGACCACCCATACTCTGTTTCCGCGCCACTTGTTGCTGATACATCTCGGTACGCTTGCTGGCTTCTTCAGTTTGCTGAGTATTGGGAAACTCAAACAGTAGTTCGAGGGACTGCCAAACCCAATCAGCTTCAGCATCCAGGCACACCACATCGGGGAGTTCGTTAGCAACTAACTCACGCTCAACCGGGTTGTCATCGATAAACACAAAACTGTTTAGCCCAAGATTAAGCTCATGAGCCACTTCAGCGATATTCTGTGGCTTCATCTGCCAGTTGATCTTAGTTGCAGCAAAATCTTCAGGCTGCAGCGTCATCTCCTGCCAACGTATGTTTTCCTCGCTGTTTTTGCTTACAGCAATTAGCAATAGACCCGCGTTTTTCAGTTCTCTTAGCAGCTTTTGTCGGCCATGAAATTGTTCTACCTCTTCATCCGCCATCACGCCTCGCCAAAGCGTATTATCAAAATCGAGCAACAATGCCTTGGTTTTCTTAAGGTGCTGAAATGCCCGAATTGGCTTCAGATATTGAGGTGAGAGCATCTGACCAAATGCAGACGTATGAGCCATAGTGCGGAGTGCTTTTGGCAACAAATTTTTGGATGCCGGACGCCAGCCATACTGGTTTACCGCTTGCCATTCATCGATTAACAGGCAATTTTCAGTATGTTCTGCCAGATCACCTAACCCCTGATTAAGCAGCGCCATTAAACGCTTTCGACCTCTGGAGAGAGGAGGCAAAACCGGCAGGTGATGGCGCCAACGGGTCAGCGGCAAGCCACTTACGTTATGCAGTAGCACCGGCACATTGGTTAGCTTGCGCAGCTCAGCGATAAAATCCCTCGCTTGCGCCAGCAGCATGTCGACTCTGGACTGCAGGCCATCTTGATCGAGTTGGTCAGCTTCTCGCAGGACTAACGAATAAGCCGGGATGCCAGAAAAGCTAAAAAAGCTGATACCGATAAGATCAACCTGATTAACAGACAGAAAAGCTTTCACATCATCCAGAGACAAGCCTCGCTGCTGCGCATTACTGAAGTAAATACAACGCATATCCAAAGCGATATTCTGCTGAGCGCATAACGCAGGCAGAAACACGCGGATCTCGTTCATTAGACAGTCACCTAATGCCAGCAGTGATACAGGCAGCTCTGATGCTCGCAGCAACGGAGCATGCAGCTCCTGCCAATACTGTTCCAGTACGGCTTCTTCAGGAGGCGCCAGAGACAATGTCTTTCTCAGGGATGCCAGATCCTGATTTAATAGCTGCTGGAAAAATTCAGCACGACGAGACATGGCCTCGCGATGAGGGGCATACCTGAGGCGTTCATCCAGATAGATGGCTGACATAGTCTGGTCGCCACCCAAACAGCGACACAACAGCTCGACCAAGGGCGCAAGAAAACGCTCTGTCAGCCGCTCTCGATCACCTTCTCTGACACCAGAGATCTGCCAGTTGGCAACCCATGATGGAGAAAACTGATGTTCATACCAGGCTTGCACCAATGCTGGCTTGGCGGCTCGGATCTTATCGGCCAATTGCGGTGCCGCAAGTTCCATCTTTCACCTCTTCCTATTTGCTTACGCTTACTGTCTAACTGCTTGTTGCTGGCAGCTATGCAGGATGTGGCAACTTAAATCTGACTGACGCAAGGCATCAGCAATCAACTCGTTCGCTGCTGGCTGATAGTGCACTCTATCCGCTTGAAACAGCTGCTTTTGACGCCAACCACTCTCTCTAAACAGTTTCCGCACGTCGATAACCGGGTAACGTTTTTTCAATCGGGCCAGGCGGTCACCATAATCATCGTGTAACTTCTGTTTCCAGCCACCGCGAAATTGCGCGGCATCAGGCATTGCCAGGAATACCACCTTGGTGCCGGCAGCAGCAGCTTCATTGATTAGAAGCTGCATCAACAGCTCCAGCAGGTGCTCAGCATTTTCGTCGCTGCCTTGCCACAGCTTTGACACCCTTGAAAACTGCTTGCGGAGATAATCCACAGAACGGGAAAGTGGCATAAAGTGTGTGCGCTGATATCGCTCGAATCGGCCATAGTAGGCATCGTGTTCGCCTAAAATATGCAGTAGTTGTTGGTTTGGTAGTGGAGATAACCACTGTGGGTCAACGCTTAGCAGAGCGAGCACGCCCAACTTGTATTCAAATCGCGGCTTCAGGTAAGGCATGTAAACCTCTTTTGGACGCCGCAAAGGAATGTACAAATTTTTTAAGCCAGACACTGGGTCCGGATTGATCCCCACCACCAGCAGGTCAGGTTGGAACTGTTTGAGGTAGTGCCGGTAGTAGATCAGCACCTGATCCATCTCGTGCAACATGGTGCCAAAATTCATGGTTTCCAGCTCATTGCTGGCAAGAAAACCTGAGATAGTTTCTGCGTTGGAAGCGAGATGGCCACCGTTAATCATCGAACTGCCGGCAAACAGCACACGACCACGACCATTACGCTCCATGGCATATGTTGCCGTGGTGCGCGCTCCAAACTGATCGGTCTGCCAGTGATGCTCATGCAGATTACTTTGGTTTACCCAGCCAACATTCACATCAGGCTTCAAATAACCTTCGCCTGCTAAAAACTTATGCGTGCTTTCTACTGCCTTGTCCGGTAGATAAAGATCAAAATACCAACGGGTAGGCAATACCGACGGCAAGATGAATGCAACGCAGAGCTCAAGGCCGATCCAGACCAGTAACACCCGTTTAAGAAGCGGAGCATCAAGTGATAATCGTTGCCAAAACCTAAACACTGCCGACCTCAAAACTGAAAATAAATAAAGGGGGTCTGCCCGCTGGGCATGCCGTGGGTGAGGGCGACCATCATCGCCACATAAACACCTGCTCGCACCCACATCACTGGTCTGGCCGATACATTATCCGACTTATCGGAGCTATGCTCCTGAGACCAACCAACCCCATGCTCAATCAAAAACGCAACAAATGCTAACCAGACAATGGCAGGCAACGCCAATACTGCCCCCTGCTGCACCACAAACAAGCCTGTGTAAAAATCGACAGCAGACACCATGGAATCACTGCGGAACACCACCCAAAGCAGCATCACAGCCAACTGAGTAATAGCCCAACGGAGCCACCAGGCTTTTGTCAGGAACTGTCCAATCACACTGCCATCGGTCAATCGCTGCCACACATGGGTCAGCGACACCAACAGGCCATGCAGGCCACCCCAGATAACAAAGGTCCAATTCGCACCATGCCACAAACCACTGATCAAAGTGGTCACAGTGACATTAAAAAAGTTTCGCCAGGGCCCGCACTGGTTGCCTCCCAGGCTGATATAGACATAGTCGCGGAAGAAGCGGGACATAGTCAGATGCCAGCGGCGCCAGAAATCAACAATGCTGGTAGCTAGGTAAGGGAAGTTGAAGTTTTCCGGCAATGAGAAGCCCAACATTTTGGCGCTACCGATTGCCATATTCGAGTAACCCGAAAAGTCGGCATAGATCTGAACACCATAGCCAATCATTGCAAGCCACAGCATACCTGTACTGTGACCGGCGGTATCGACAAAAACAGGGTCCACCAGGTAGATCCCCAGGTTATCGGCAATAAAGACCTTACAGAACAACCCCTTCAGGAAGCGAAGCGCACCATCTTCAAACGTCGCCCAGTGGAATTTCCGAGGCGCATCTAATTGATACAAAAACTCCCGCGCCCTTACGATGGGGCCCGCCACCAATTGCGGGAAGAAAGCAACAAAGGTAGCAAACGTGAGCAATGACTTGTGGGGGGTGAGTTTCCCACGATAGATATCGAGGCTGTAACTCAGGCTCTGGAAGGTGTAGAAGGAAATCCCCACAGGCAGGATGATGTTAAGCGTCTGCAGCCCAGTCTCTATGCCCAAGCCTTGAAGCATGCCTTGCAGACTATCGATGAAGAAGTTGCAGTACTTGAAGTAAAACAGTATTGACAGGTTGATCACCAAACTGGAGGTCAACCAGAGCTTGCGGATCCGAGTACGCTTTTCATCGCATATCTTATGGCCGACATAGTGGTCAACCAATGTGCTGATAATAATCAGACTAAGAAAACGCCAATCCCACGCTGCGTAAAAGACATAGCTGGCCACCAGCAGCATATGGTTCTGCCGACGACGGGACAATAACCAGTACAAAACTAATACGGTGACAAAAA
The DNA here is from genome assembly GCF_039544265.1 of Corallincola platygyrae. Taxonomy (NCBI): domain Bacteria; kingdom Pseudomonadati; phylum Pseudomonadota; class Gammaproteobacteria; order Alteromonadales; family Psychromonadaceae; genus Corallincola; species Corallincola platygyrae. The sequence continues at coordinate 45,666 of NZ_BAABLI010000017.1, forward strand.
AGAACAGGTACTCTTTGGAGGCAAAGGTCATCCGCCTGCTCCCACCGCAGAATTGCGCGGGCTGAACCAGCGGCGACGATAGTTCTTAATCAAACCAAACATACGTCCCACAAAATAGGCTTGGTAGATGACGTAAAGCTGCGCCAACTTCACCAACTCTAAACGATTGCCCTCATACTTAATAAGCCTGTGAGTTGCTGCCAACCCGGGAATTCCCAGTAAACTCAGAGCGCAAAGCAAAGCAACAACGGCCATCGCTGGTACAAACCAGGATGCCAATATAGTAGGAATGAGGAGCAGGCCAGCGAGTGTGTAGAGATGGGTTAGCCAGAGTAGTTTATCTGACAATGAGCGTGCCGATTCGATTTGATAACTGCCATGCCACATCTGACGACGCATAGTGCCTGACAGCGTTTTCGGATATCCCAGATGTACCACAGCGCAATCTTTCAGCTGTATCACTTTGTAGCCTGCAAGCTGCACTCGATGGGATAGGTTGTCATCTTCCCCTGCAGACAGTGAAGTATCGAAGCCACCGAGCTCCTCAAACAATGCACGACGCATGATAAAGCTACCACCCGCCAGAGAGTCGGTTTCACGTCGTTCCGACACCTGCTCAGTGATCCAGGCTTTTTCTACCCAGCAGGCATCTTTTTCAACCAGATAAACACCGCCCACGGCGCCAGTCTCAGGGTTGTTCAGTTCCTCCACCGCCGCAGAAAGCCAGCGCGGATCCACTTCGCAGTCACTATCGACAAAGGCAACAATTTCGCCTTTGCTCTCAGCCACCCCGTGATTGCGTACGGCACCCACCAGACAGCGTTCCAGCACTTCAACCTCAACACCGTGCTCGCGACAGATCTCAGCCGTACGATCTTGTGAACCATTGTCTATTACACGAATGTCAAAACGGTCCCTGGGGTAATCCAGTTTAGCCAGAGACTGCAGACAACGGGCAATGTAGCGCTCTTCATTAAAGGCGGGGATCACAATGGATACAAAGGGTAACACGGACTACACACTCCCTGATTCAGCCAACGCTTCGCCCATCATGCCAGCATAATGTTGCAAATACGCATCAGCGGTATAACTAATACTATAGTGTTGCGAAAACACTCTGGCTTGCTCTGCTAGTTTTGTCTGCAGTTGATCACTGTTTAGCACTTCACTGATCCCTTTTGCGAGATCTGTCGCTGTGAGTTCACTTAAGCAAAAAGCACTTTCGCTAGACAGCCCCAATGGTTCAGTGGCACCAGGAGATGCCACGACGGGCAGTCCCAGACACATGGCCTCCAGAGTCGCCAAACCAAACCCTTCATAACGGCTACAGGCCAGATAAATATCCGCTTGCGACAAGAACCAGTATGGATTGCTCTGATGACCCAACAATACGATTTGGTTCTCAATACCCAGAGCCGACGCCTTACTTTCCAATTGCGTGCGCTGCTCCCCTTCTCCAATCAACCAAAGCTCCAGTTTGGGATGGGTCTCCCGCAGTCTGGCAAACGCCTCAATCGCCAGATCAAAGCCTTTTTGAGGATGCAAACGACCGCAGCTGACAAGGACGCGTTTGTCGTTGCGGCGCGCCAACCATTGATCTGCGTCAGTTGGCGCATGCGTAGCGGCCTCAAGTACCGCACGGCGATTAACGCCGTTCACCAATGTTTCCACTGGCAGCTGATAGGCATCAGCAAATTGTTGACTTGCCTGATCTGACACAGCAACCGTTTTAGTGTTACTTCCAGACAGCGCCCAATGCTCTAGCTTTCGTTTGACTGCCGCAGCCACCCCCTTGTCGGTGAAGTAGGGATAACAGTTATGTATGGTTCGGAGATGTGGAACATCTGCAGTTCGCCAGCAACGGGTCCAGAATGACGGCTGGAAAGAGTGACTGTGTATCAATGAAGGTTGCCACTGTCTTAACAGCTCTGGCAATTTGGTCATGACAGCGAGTTTGCCATGGCTTTCCAGAACAGCGCCGGCCTCTATCAGTCCATCAAAAAACTCCAGGTGAGATTTGTTTCCTTCACATAACAGCAAATAATGGCGGTACTTCTGCATATCTGACTGCTGAAGCAATGCTTTTAGTAGTGCAATGATGCCGCTGACTGGCCAATGAACAAAATGAAGAATGGCTGGCGCAGTGGAACTGGAACTCATGATGCCAGCTCCGAAATCACGGCTTTAAACTTGCCATTGCTGTTCTTAGGTATGCTCTCCAGATATTCAAACTGTATCTGCATCTGAGGACCCGTGCGTTTAGTGATTTCATAACGAAGTTCATCTTCCGCAGACTGGTCATATTGCTCATCTCTTACCAGCCTGAACAATAGTTGGTCTCTGGCTTTTTGTATGATTTGCGTTTCGTAAATCCCCCGCATCCCCTTAAAGATAGGGTCCATGCGACCAAGAGGGCGCCCGTCAGGGGTAACCAGAATGTCATCCACTCGGCCCTCTAACTGCTGCAACACTGGAAAAGCACGGCCGCACTCACAATCAACATCAGAGGGCGTCAAACAATCACCCAAGCGGTAACGGATCAGGGGCATGGCTCTGTTTACCAAGCCGGTACATATCGCCTGGCCCGTTTCACCCGGCGCCACTGGCTGGTCCTCATCATTGAGTATTTCCAAGATGCCGTGCTCTGGGTGCAGGTGCATACCACCGTGCTCACATTGAGAAACAAATAGTGCCATTTCTGTGCAGCCATATTGGTCTATCACCGGAGCATCAAAGCTGGCTTCTATCATCTCTCTTTGATGCCCCAATAAGGTTTCGGCGGTGGTAAAAACCACTTTCGGCTTTAACCTGGGTAACTTGTTCTGCGCTATGTATCTGGCAATCGGGTAAATACTGGAGGGATAACCAACGATCTCTTCTGGTTGATAGCGGACCAGTTGCTGATAGTAAGCCGCGAGATTTTCATCGGCCAGATGGTAAGAAGACATCAGTAGATTTCGCTGGGCTCTGTCATAGCGCCAGAAAGGCGGCTGACTTTGTTCAGGAGCCATGATAATGCGGCCAAACAGTGTAGCTCTTCTGCCGAGAGGGCCCACACCAAACCAATGTCTTAATCGGCTCCAGAAAGCATAATGCTCTGTGCGACTATCAACGTCGCTGTAAATCGTAATAGGAGAGCCACTACTACCACTGGTATTGAGCGTAAAATAACGACCACTGGCAATTACACGCTCATCCACCAGAGATTGAGGATCTTCTCTTAGCTGCTGCTTTTCTAAAATCGGAAAGCATTCGAGTGCGCTTAAATCCCTGATGTCGTCAGCCGCCAGCCCCTCTCCTTTTGCCCAGTTTCGATAGTAGGGAACATGGGTAACGGCCATTTTTGCCAGTGCGACAAACTTCTCGGACTGCAGCTGTTTCATCGCCTCTTGATCGCGATTTTCACTGGCAAGCAAGGATTTCAGGTAGCGTTCGGCATCAGGGCTGAAACGCTCCTTTCGAAGTTTCAGGCCATACATGGAGACCAGCAGATTCTGGCACCAAACTGGTGACGCATAATAGAGTTTTTCCATCCAGGGAGACATGAATCTAATGACTCCCTGCCAGCAGATCTTGATAGAGCGCCAGGTATGCGTCTGTCATTGCACCAACACTGTAGTTTTCCAGCTGACGAACCCTGGCCTTTGCTGCGGTAATGGCAGCTTTCTCTGGATCGTCGAGTAAAGACGCAATCCCTTTGCTCAACGCAACATCATCCGCAGGAGGGACCAGCACACCACATTTTCCCTGTTCCAGCACGTCAGGAATGCCACCCACAGCGGATGCCACCACAGGGGTGCCACTGGCCATGGCTTCCAATAAGGCCATCGGCAAACCTTCGGTTAGGGAGGGCATGACAAACAGGTCTGCTCGTTGCAGAAGTGCTGGTATCTGGTCACTGAAACCTGGCATCAACACTCGTTGATTTAATCCGAGCCGATCAGTTAACTCAGTTAAAAACTCTCGCTGACCACCTTCACCAACAATAAGTAACTTAGTACCGGGGTGGCTTTGCTCCATGTCGGCCATCGCGTGCAACAGATGTGAAAAGCCTTTTTCGCGAGATAAACGCCCAACAGCAAGCAACAGATGCTCGGCACCCTGGATAAACGTTTCAATATCTTTGGGCAACGGATAAGGAGTTATCTCTGACTGCCAATCCATACCATTGGCAATCACCTGACCACCCGCCACTTTCAGAGACCGCACCCTTGGATGCTTGCAGGTTTCTTCGCTGACAAAAACTACACGCTCCAGTCGCTTGAGCATCTTGCGGTCAAGCCATTCGTAGCACCACATTTTGGTCCCAACAGGAGAGTGCACATAGCCATGTACCGTAGACAGGCAGGGGAGACGTTGCGTTTTGGGTAGCAGCCCCATCAGGATATTGAACTTGTAGCCATGACTATGCAGCAGATCGACTCCCAGGCGGCGAGCCTCATCAACCACCTTGCGCGCCAGAGCGAGATTCAGGCCATTCTTCATCCGCAAGCAAATCAAAGGCAGATCCAATGACTTTGCCATGGTTTCTATCGGCTTTTCAGGCACACCGATATCGCCAACGCTGAGCAGCGTCACTTGCGCATCTTTGGCTAAGGATGCCTTAGCCAGTCCAAGCAGCATTTTTTCAGCGCCATAAAGACCGCCACTGTCGATCAAGTGCATCACATGCATCGACTTATCCTACGCGAGGTTTCCACAGCACCACTTTTTCTCCCTTCACAAATCGAAGAAAAGCATGAGCTGATGCCACATTAATCAGCGTAAAGTAGTAAGGAATACTGACCAGCGCCCCACCACCGGGTCGAAGATGGCCAATCAGAGCCAATCCATAAAACGCTAAATGCAGGATAAATGTGAAGCCAAAAAAGCCGCCCTGCACAGACAATGGAAGATGCACCAGCAGTAGCAATGCTTGCGGAATAAATGCCAGATACCTCAGCAGCTTGTGACTGAAAAGCTGCCAACTGAACAAGGCGTTGTTACTGGTGTCGAACAACGCCCGCATATCCCACATACCCCACAAAGCTCTTAGCCCAACGCGAACGCGCATGCGATACTCGCGACCACTATCGTCCAGAGCATCCTCTCCCAGCAATGCATCAGCCTCGTAAACGACCCGATGCTCCTGTGCAACGACTTTCAATGGCTGTACAAAGTCCGGCAATTGATCGGCATTCATCTCCTGATAGAGCGCTTTGCGCATGCAATCGATACCGCCATCGACCCCTACTACTGAGCCTATACCGGTTTCCCAGCGACGCAATGCATTCTCATATTTCATATATGCACTGCAACCATCTGCCGTCATGCTCGATTCAGGATTACCGTAGATCATCTGCCCGGTGACATATCCCACCTCTGGGTCGGCAAAATTGGCAGCTAACTTGCGAATAGCATCATGTCGGTACACAGAGTTGGCATCTGAAAACACAATCAACTCACCACTCGCTTCCGGCACCGCCATATTCAATGCTGACGTTTTCCCCGCTCGGGGGCTTTGTACCAGAAGTTTCACTCTGGCGTCTTCATTGGAGATCTGTTGAACAATTTCATCTGTGCCATCATCTGACCCATCAGAAATAACGATCACTTCAAGGGATTCGTTGGGGTAATCCTGTGCCAGTTTGTTTCTGACCGTTTCTTCAATATGGTCAGCTTCGTTGAATGCAGCAATCAGCACTGACACTTTGGGTGTTATCTCTGCTTTGGCAACTGGACGCGGTTTGAATTCTGCCATCCAGGCAACCAGCGTCGGATAACCAAAATAGATGTAAATCAGTAGTGCTAAGAGTAGCCAAAAGAGAAGTTCCATCATGTCATTCCATACTACTGCTTTAACTGCCAACGAGACGCCAATTGCTGCTGCAACTGTTCGCCCTGGGATGATAATACTTGCGCCAACGCCTGACGGGCCTCACTACAATCAAACTTGCATGGCAGCTGTAAAGAGACCAACGCAGCGTCATGCCGTTGCCGCCAAAGCGCCGGCAACTCTGCTAACTTCGCCATATAAGGGTTGGTCTGTGGCGCCCCCCCTACTGTCATCCAATACCCAACCAACCATACCTGGCGTGGACCAGTTCGAGGCTCCATCTCTTTAACAATAATGGGCGTTCCATCAGCCAGTAATCTCTGCTCAGAAGCGAGCGTCACCCACTGATTGCGCGCAAACAGCCAGCGATACGGCATAAAGTCCTGACGCTCCTGCTGCTGCCAGTAATAAAACCGCTCAAGCAACACAGGCTGCTGGGCCACTTTAAACCATTGCGTTACGCGCTCTGCTCGCTCAATCGGTCTGAAATAAGCCGGCGTCATGGCAGCGGGAGGCTGAATGACTTCAGGATATTCTGAAACCAAGACTGGCGACCTGAACTCTGCCACTGGAGGTGTTTTGATTAAAACAGCGAGCGATAGGGGTGCCACAACCACAATGACGAATCCCATGATGGTTTGTGGCAAGCCGGGTGTGCGGGAAGCTGGCATGCCTTCGACTGGCTTAGGCGCTGAATTGTCACCTCGCCAGCGAACAAGGAAAAACATGATGCTGAAGATAATGCCAAACAGCACAAAGCCGTATAGCTCATGATCCTCAAGCAAACCGCTCTGCATCTCGGTTACGTAACCGATAATAATCAGGCTATAGACGCGTAACCAGTTGGTAAACAGGCCGAGAAACAAGCCCAAACCCAGTAAACTCAGTCGCCAACGCCAGCTCTTGAAGAACAGTTGACCACTAAGCAGTGAAAACGCCATGCCAATGATGAGATAGCGCAAGCCAGAACAGCCATCCGCGACAGTAATAATGCCGCTGGGAAGGTGAATTTCATTTCCCTGAATCAGAACCGGCATTGAATGCAGAGAGAGTAGAGATGTGGTAACTACCACGGTTAGATCAATCAAATAATCGTTGATGTGATCCCAGATGGGTACAGCAAAACAAAACAGTAATGCGGGGAAGAAACACTGTTTAGCTATGTGTGGGCCCGCCACCAATAATACAGCAGACCACCAGATCCAAGGTAAAAGCACCTGTTGAACAACCAAAATATCAGTTGCCGCAGCTACCCACCATAAGCCCACACTTATCAGTAAAGGCACGACACCAATGAGGAGAGGAGATAAGGGCAGAGATCGAAAAACGACTCTCTGGTCATGACACCACCAGAGGATCACCCCCATAAGTAGCAAGCCATGGCCGTAGCTTTCATCAAACTCCCACCAGCGCTGCCAAAGCGTGCCCATGGTAGACCAATAAAGCCAACCCACCAGTACGACTAGCATGGGTGGCACTATCACATTCCAAGGGATTTTCTTAGCCGTTTCCATGACCGATATCCTCCTTCATACGCCGCTACATCACGCTGGCGACAGACTCTGCCAATCTACGACAGGGTATTTATCCCTTTGCTGCAAATACAAATCCGCCATGGTCTGCCAGTTAAACTCTGACAGCAATGCCGATAATCTGGGCTCCATGCGCTCCAAGTTCAAATAGTGCCGGAACTTTGATTTTCGAGAAGCCTGTATCATTCGAGGCTGGGCGGTATCGAGCTCCCAGGGGTGAAAGTAGAAAACTACCTGTCCCTGTTCTCTGGCATGTTTTTTCAACGCCCAACGGGTAAGAGATAATGGCAACAGACGAAAATAACCGCCGCCCGATATGGGTAGGTTATGGCCACCCATCTTTAAGGTACTGGCAGGGATCTCGATTAATCCATTTGGCAACCTGAATGGCGTCGTCGGTGCATCGGGGACGCCATAAAGGTCGTGTTTAATCGGATAGATGCTGGAGCTATAACTGTGCCCGGCTTCCAGAATAATATCGTGTGCCCATTGATTGTCCTGACTTATGGAAAAACAAGGCGCTCGATACCCTTCTACCGCTTTGCCACTGATATCTTCTAGTAGCTTTTTTGCACGACCTACATCTGCGGCGAACTGCTCTGGCGTTAGCCCACATACACGTTCATGCCCGTAGCCATGGCTGGCGACCTCATGGCCTGCCGCGACAACTTCTCGAACTAACTCGGGCTCTCGCTCAGCCACCCAACCAAGAATAAAGAAGGTAGCTTTGGCGTCATGCTCAGCGAACAAAGCGAGCGCTTTGCGGGTGCTGATAGCCACACGACGCTCATAGTTGTCCCACTCGCTTCGCTTTACAATGCCTGCAAACGCTTCTACCTGGAAATAGTCTTCCACATCGATAGTCATCGCGCCTTGCAACTGCGACATAGGGCTATCCTTTTGCACGAACCTTTTCCAATAATGCCAGCGCTTCCTCTCGTTTCTGGAACTGGGCAGCGGCAGGTTTTGCCAGCATGGAGTCGAGCACTTTCTCCGCATCCTCTGGTTTATCTACTGCTGCCAACGCTTTGGCATAATTAAACTGAATCCCCAAGTCGTCACTGGCTGATGTCGCCGCTTTTTGTAAAAGAGCCAAAGCTTCTTCGTTTTCACCCTTGGCGAGGAGAATAGTTGCCAGCGTATCCTGGATCATGGCGTTGCCACTCACCTTCGCCATTGCGCTACGGGCGTGCTTTTCAGCTTCGTCTAAATGGCCTTTCTCAGATAGAAGCCAAGCCAGATTGTTCAGCGCAATAACATTGCCATCGTTTTGTTCAATCAAGGTTCGATACTGGTCAATCGCCATGTCCTGGTCTTTTGGCAGATAGAGCTGGGCTAACAAGCTACGTGCACCTTGATCATTCTCATGATCTTTCAACCAGGCTTCCAAGTGGCGCTGCGCCTGTTCAGTGTTGCCTGAGCGAATATATGCATGGCCCAGATAAAGCGCTCGTTGTGCAGTCGGTTCTTCCCGTTGCACGTTGCTTAAAATGCGAATGGCACTTACCCATTGCCCTTGGTGCATTGCCAGCCGCCCCTCAAGCTCCTGCATATAGGTGCTGTCTACACCTTTCGCTTTGAGTGATTCAATTTCTTGAGCCGCGACAGGGATCTTGCCCGCTTTCAACTGCAGGTTTGCCATCATCAGCGACAGCAGCGTTTCATTAGGGAACTTAGTTAACGCCCCCCGAGTCACGTTGATCGCTTTATCGAACTGCTGCTGGAATTCGTGATTTTCAGCGAGGAACAGCGAAGGACGAAAATCATCTGGCGCATTTTCCAGCCAGGCTTGATACACCTGTTGCGCTTCGCCTAACTTCCTCTCTTTGGTTAACAATCGCCCTTTAGCCATTGCCGCCTCGCCGTAAAACTCAGCACCAGGCTTATAGCTATCAAGCAGGTCGACGGCTTCATCTCGCTTCCCTTGAGAAAGCAAAAACTGCGCTTTAACCAGAGAGCCCTGCGCTAATTCAGGGTTTTCAGCAACGGCCTTATCCAAATACTCGCCAACCAACTGAGAGTTACCGTTGTCTCTTTCAACCAGAAACCACTCACGGAGCAGCCTGAGATTAAGTGGAGCGTCGTTGAGCAAACGCTGATACATATCTCTTGCAGTAGCGACATCGTCTTGCTCTGCAGCAACCAGCGCAGCCTGATAGTAGGTATTGCGTTTGTCACCCTCTAACAACAGAGCACGATCCAGCTCCTGCTTAGCTTTATCGAAATCACCCATGCTTCGATAAATTGTTGCCAGTAAATTGGCAGCATCAATCTCTTCTGGTGCTTCTTTGGCCCACTTTTGAGCCACTTCCAGCGCTTCTGGTGCCCGGTCTCGTTTTACCAAGTTCAGTGCCAGCAACAACCGAGCGCTCTTCATCTCCGGATTTTGTTCCAAAACCTGTTCAAGGTCAGCCAGCCCACCGGCATCATCCATCGACAGTTTGGCCATGCCCAGTCGAAGCATGTTGGCCGGGTCGCTATTCCCACCAAGAGCTCGCTCAAACAATTCTTTGGCCTGCTCATGTTCGCCACTTTTCATGAACTCTTCGCCCATCTGCGAGAGCAACGCCATATCGTTTTCATTATCTAACTCTAAACCACGCAAGGTGTCCGCTGCCTGGTCGTGATAGCCCAACCGGAACTGGGTTATCGCCAATGTTTTGCGCGCGAGATGATTAGAGGGCGTTAGCGGCGCGACACCGCTAAGCAGCTGATATGCCTGTTCATTATTACCTTCAAGGAAGTGGCAATAACCTGACAGCATGCGACTGTTGAAGTGCTCAGGGAGGATCTGAAGGACTTCGGTCGTTCGCTCAAGCACTGAGGGGCAGTCTTTACGTTCAAATGCAATAACGGCTTCGTAATAGATAGGGACAGGATGCTTGGGTAACGTCTTGCGAATGGTAGTCAGCTCTTCCGAAGCTTTGTCGTACTGTTTAGCCGCAATCAAAGCTTCGCTCTGCAGCAAGCGATAACCCATGATTTTTGGCTCAACACTGACCAGGTGAGCAAAGGTAACCGCGGCTTTTTCTGACTCACCACCTGCCAGCAACAATCGCCCTTTAAGTACCAAGGCTTCAATAAAATTGGGTTGTTCAGCAAGTAGCTTATCCAGACTGGCGAGAGCATCTTCTAGCTTGTTGTCTAATGTACTCAGATAGGCCCCACCCAGCTGTCCCATTGGCGCTCTGGGATCCATCTCGTTGGCTAGCTCGAATTCTAATCGCGCATCATCAGGTTTGTTCTGATTGACCAACGCTTGTCCGCGCATCACATGAAGTAAAAGGCGAGTATCGGCAGGCAATTCGCTCAAGTCTTGAGTAAGCTCAAGCAGTTCATCCAAACGCGCAGTCTGATTCAAAACTTTCGCCAAGGGAACAAGCGCTTCAGATCGCTCAACGCCCAACTCAAGGGCTCTCTCCAATTCTTTCTTGGCGCCTTCTGCATCACCTTGTAACAGATAAGCTTTACCGAGAAGCAAACGGACTTGGGCATTCTTCGGATTGAGTTTGAGCGCATTTTTGTACTCAATAATGGCTGCGGAGGGTTGCCCCTGCTCGATATATCCCGAAGCCGAATTTAAATAATCTTCTTCGGTTCTATTTTCGCCACAACCGGCCAGTGCGATAGCCCCTGCTAACAAACTAACCCGCCACAAGTGACGTTTTCCCTTGCCTGCAACCATTTTCAATCTCTCCCTCTGCATTTCCTTGCCAGCCTGCGCTTACTGCGCTTTTTTGTTTCGCTCGTCGGTAATGTTGTACTTGTCCATCAATGAATAGAGAGTTGGACGGGTGACTCCCAACAGCTCTGCCGAGCGAGATATATTGTAATCAGTGTAACTGAATGCTTTGAATATCAGCTTCTTCTCTGCTTCTTCACGCACAGCGCGCAGATTAAACGCCATATCTTTTTCAGCCAGCGCGTCTAAGCCCAAATCTTCAGCTGTGATTAGTTTGCCATCTGCCATGATGGCGGCCGACTTGACCTTATTCTGCAGCTCACGAATATTTCCCGGCCAGGAGTAATTACATATTGCTTTCAGCGCATCATCATTGAACCCTAGAATATTGCGTCCCAGCTCCTGGTTGTAGCTATGCAAAAATGAACGAGCCAATAACACAACATCACCCTCGCGTTCTCGCAGGGCTGGCAAGTTAAAGGTGATCTCGGAGATGCGATAGAACAGGTCTTCACGAAACTCATCATTCGCGACCATTTCCTGAAGATCCTTGTTGGTGGCGCAAACCACGCGAACATCCACAGGAATTTCCGTACGGCCACCGACAGGCTCTATGACTCGTTCCTGCAAGAATCTGAGTAATTTGGCCTGGAGAGCGCCTGGCATGTCGCCGATTTCATCTAAAAACAGCGTGCCGCCCTGAGCACACTCGATCTTCCCAGGTGTTTTCTTGTGGGCTCCGGTAAACGCACCTTTTTCAAACCCAAACAGCTCACTTTCGAGCAAATTTTCAGGAATTGAAGCACAGTTAATGGCAACAAAAGGCGCATTCTTACGAGGGCTCAGCTGGTGAATTGCGCGAGCGAATACCTCTTTACCCGTTCCGCTTTCACCTAAAAGCAGTGCGGTTGCCTCCGTTGGGGCAACGCGCTCAGTTAATCGTACGACCCGGGTCATTTCAGGGCTGGTACCTATAATTCCGGCCGTACCAGGCGTAGATGCCTCCACTAAACGGCGGTTTTCACTTTCGAGACGATGAACCTGAAAAGCGCGGTCAATGATGACCTGAAGGACATCAGGGTCAATCGGCTTGTGGTAATAGTCGTATGCACCCTCGGCGATAGCTTTTAAAGCGTTCTCTTTGTCATCGTTACCGGTGACTACGATCACTTTAGTGGAGGGAGCGAGAGAGAGAATTTCTGACAGCGCTTTAAGGCCCTCACTGGCATTAGCAGGATCAGGCGGAAGACCCAGGTCCAGCGTAACAACCGCAGGCTCAAAGCGCCTTAATTGTTTGATCGCTGATGCACGATCATCAGCAAAAACCAGATCATACTTGTCCAGGCTCCACTTCAGCTGTTTCTGAATGCCCGGATCGTCATCAACGATCAACAAATAATCTTTTTTAACCACCAAGCCTATACTCTCCATGTTGTCGGGGCGGGTCTAGTATGACAGATCCGCTCTAGCTGTGAATAGGTAAAGATAATGTAAAACAACTTCCTTTACCTTCCTCACTTTCAACAGCCAAGCTGCCACCACACCCCTGAACAAACTGACGAGCATCGTAAACCCCGATGCCCATACCAGCGTTACCTTTAGTTGTGTCGAAAGGCTTAAATAACCTCTCGTTTATGAATTCCCGGCTCATGCCACAGCCCGTATCATTCACTAGGATTTCAACCCCCCCTTTCCTGGTGGCCATGGTCACGGTCACTTCTCCCTCGTCAGGCGTTGCATCCTGTGCATTCTGAATCAGGTTGCCAATAATGGCGGCAAATCGCTCACCATCAAGGCTGATGCTTATCTGCTCGGAGCAAGAAAGAATTGGCTTAGGCTGGGACTGCTGATGACGAGCCACTTGTTCTTCGAGCAGGCTGCATAGATTCACCTGCTTGCGTGACTCCGGAGTGGGCGTACTTTGCTTCAGCTGAGTCATCAACCGCTGCATTTTGGCCACCGCATTACTGAGTGTATCCAGACTGTCATCAATAAACTCTGGGTTGTTTTTATGGCGAACGGCATTGACCACAATAAGATTCAATTGCGCCACAATGTTTTTCAAATCATGCAACAAGAATGCGGACATACGATTGAATGCATCAAACTGCTTCGACTCTGTCAAAGCTTCAGAGGCCTCATGTAAACTGAGGAAAGTTGCCAGTTGGTGAGCAACCGTATTGAACAAATCTCGATCTTCCCAATTGATACTCGGCTCGCCCTCTGCACGGCCGAGCGCAAAAAAGCCTGTCAATTGTTCGCCTTCCATCATGGGCACCAATATCTCAATTCCATTTTGGCGCAATAAAGCAACATCGATAGATAGTGAAGCATAACGCCCGGGATGATTCTGATATTCATCCAAATCGATGATCCAACGCGTTTCCTGGCAGAACGGCTTGGCCAGCGCAACTTCTCTGGCTATATCTCTGGTGGCGTTGTTACCAAGAGAGGCCGTATGAGCTTGCTCAACCAAGTGCTGTCCTTGTCGCCTCAATAAGCATCCTGTGGAAGTTTTGGCTACCGTAGCCATCGCATCCAGAGCCGTCGAATAGATACAATCATCGACACCTCTCTCTGCTAATTTCTTGTTAGTTTTCAGCCACTCGATTCGGTAGTCATATCTATTGGCATAGAAGTGTTTGGTGATAAATACTTGCACTTGGCGGCGTAGCGAGTCGGACAAAAAAAGTGAGGCTAACAGCAACAGTGCGAGCGCAAAGAACAACATTTGGCCCAGCGTGCCCCACTCGCCACCAAAGTAACGAATGTAATAACCTGCACCAGCCATTAACAGTAAATAAATACCCGCGCCAAATAGCAAAGTGCTGTGAAACACCACTTGGCGAGAAACAAAGATCTTCAGAGATAACTGCTTTATTCGGCGAGACGATATCAAAAGGAAAGGAACACTAAGGGCGAATACCAGCCCTCTGCCCACCCACATAATCAGATCCAAATGATTGAATAAAGTTGCCTCAGCGTACATCGCGAAATCAAACGCAAACTGCGCGCCATAAGCCAGGCACAAGGGTTTCAACGCCCAGCGTTGTTGATTATCTCCATATCGAAAAACCTGTTCTACAGCCATCAACCCGACGACAGCCAAAGAGAGGTGGCCACTAAACAACACCGTAACCGGAGGAAACTTCAGTTCTGGCATAAAAAGATCGGAGAAAATCAGCAGTAGTGACAGAGGCAGAAACCAGCGCAATATCTTACTTCGCTTGATCAACACATTGATGGTCTCAGATGAGTGCAACAAGCTCGCTAGTAGCAATATAGATACTATATATCTGGCACCATCGAGCGCCAGCATGAGGTGATAAGGCGGATGCTCAGCTAAGCTACCAATACCGAGAAGAACAGCCCAAACCAAGTGGAAAAGTGTGGTTGCAAAAAGCAGTTTGGCAGGCAATCCGGTCCGCTTGGTTGTCAGCTGCAGGCCAAAAAAGAGCAAAAATGCTAAACCAGCAAACAGATAACTAACCAGATTTATTTGCGCCATATCCATTCTGGGGAAACCTCCATATAACACCATCATCATCCCAGACCACCACTCGATAGTAGCAGTAATGAACCTGGCCACCTACCTGTTCTATACAGAAACGAGACTCAGTATCAATAAATCATAATTTGACCAGTTAACATCTATTAATTAACAAGTTACAAACTAAGTATCTTTTCTATTTCTCTCTCTGCACTACACTCTCCCTTAGCGATAAATAATGAGAATAGGCAGTGTCGTTCTTTCGAGCCGTACTCAACCAATACCTGGTTTTAATCTGCTGTTTGTTTATTGCAGCGACTATTCGCTCGGATGGCTTTCTTGAGATCTTCACCCCCGAGCTACTTGCCAAGGTAACGAAAGACTACGGTGAAGAAGCCGCTACCAGAGTATCCAAATTAAAACGACTTCTTGAGCGTGGCCAAAATCTTTCCGAAGGCGACAAGCTAAAACTCGTAAATAAGTACTTCAATAAAATCGCCTTTAAGCATGACAAAGATCACTGGGGCCAGGAAGATTACTGGGCAACACCTGTAGAGTTACTCGCCACTGCGGCTGGGGATTGTGAAGATTATTCGGTAGCGAAGTACTTTTCTCTGCGTGCGCTCGGTGTCGCTCCGGAAAAGTTACGTTTAATGTATGTGAAAGCTATACGTATCAACCAAGCACACATGGTATTAACTTACTACGAAACACCAGATGCCATGCCTCTCGTTTTGGATAACCTGACCAATAAAATTAAGAAAGCTTCAGAGCGCAAAGATCTCGTGCCTGTGTATAGCTTTAATGCGGAAGGGCTTTGGCAAAGTAAGGCACTGAATCGTGGTAAACGAATTATCGAAAATAGCCAACAGCCTTGGTATGAGCTGCTTGAGCGAATTGAATCTGGCTATTAAATAGGAGCTTAATATGTCCCTTCGCACACGGTTGTTACTGCTACTGGTCTTCACCAGTTTGCTGGGCGCTGGCGTCTATTTTGTAGTACAGCTGAAGCAGACACAGGAATACCTGAAGGAACAGCTACAAACTCATGCCACCGACACCGCGCGATATTTTGGTATGTGGTGCCTGCAGCATGTCGAAACCGGCGATCTGGTCATGGTCGAGACACAAGTAAATAGCCTGGTCGACTCGAACTACATTGGTGAATTTACTCTCACCGACAAAAATGACAAAGTCGTGATCCACCGAACCGGCAGTCTTCAGCTGGAAGGAGTTCCGGGCTGGTTTATTGACTGGCTTGTGTTGGAACCGGGAACAGGTCAATCAGAGCTCTACTCATGGAACTATCTAGGCAAGATTGAGATCAAGAGCAATACAGGGCTGGCATATGAGTATCTCTGGTTATCAGCCCAAAAGAGCCTGCGGAATGCGCTATTTATCGCTATTGGCGCTTCAGCCCTAGGACTATGGTTCCTGTTAGTGATCCTTAAACCACTCCGTAACATCGAGCGCCAAGCCAACGCCATTGCCGAACGTAACTTCTTCACTATCGAGCTGCCAGAGCCGAGTGAATTGCGGAGCGTTGTTGTAGCAACCAATAAGATGGTGGAAAAGACTGAAAAAAACTTCAAAGACCTTAGCGACAGGGCGGAAAAACTGCAGGCAGAAGCGTTTATAGATGGATTAACCCAACTGCGAAACCGACGGGCATTTATTGACCACTTGAAAACCCTGCTGAAAGACCCCGAACAACCCAGTGGTGCATTATGGTTTGTTAGATTGACGGGTATTGAAAGCCTGCAACAAAGATCCGGAGCCCCGGTAGCAAAAGAGCAGATCAAACGTGTCTGCCAACTTTGCCAGGAAGTAGCCGAGCACTTCCAAGGCTGGGCATTTCGAACTTCAGAGAGTGAAATAGCACTGCTGTTACCCACCCGTTTGGAGCAGGTAAAAAATGTAGAAAGTCTGTCAAGCTCCCTCGAAGCCTTTGCTCATCCTGAACAAACGCAGGGGGTCGCCATTATCGGAGTGTGTGATTACCGTCCTGGTATGGAGATGAAACAACTGCTCGCCAATGCTGACCATGCCCTGACACTCGCCGGTCAACCTGGTGAAAACCGGATCCATATTCTCACACCTGAAGAAAAACTAGATGCCGACCAGCTCGACATTGCGGCCAGAAAGCAAAAATTACTGAGGCAGATTCGACCGCCTCACCTGCGTTTGTCCTGCCAACCCATCTTTGACAGTGGTAACGACCAAATCCTTACCTACGAGTTGCTTTCTCGATTCTATGATGACAGCGGGGAGCCTCTCAACACACCAGATCTGTTTGCGGAGCTAGGCAGGTTGGGGCTGATTGAAGAGCTGGATAAGTCCGTCATTTTGCAAGCTCAGGAACTCGCTGGCAGGCTTCCGAGGCTAAAGTTTGCCATCAACCTTTCGGTACAAACGGTTCTAGACAGTAAATTTATCGATTGGCTGAGACAACAAACCTCAGGAAGCAAACTAACAGGCCAACAGTTAAGTTTTGAACTAAGTGAACACTCACTGCAGCAGCACATGACCGGCGCGGAACGTTTTATATCACAAGCACGCTCACTTGGTTTCGGAATCACCATTGAGAAGTTTGGTGTAAGTACACTGCCTTTCAGCTATTTACGGCAAATCCGCCCAGACCACCTGAAAGTAGCAGGAAACTACGTACACGGCATCAGTGACGAACGCGAGAATCAGGATTTTATTCGCACCCTAATCCAGCTGGGACATGGGCTAGACATAGATGTTTATGCTGAGCAGGTTGAAACAGAAGAAGAAGCCTGCACCCTGAGGGAGCTGGGTATTGATGGATTGCAAGGCTACCTGTTTGGGCAGCCTGAATCGGTAGAGAAGCTAAACTAACCAGCGCTGGTTCCAACCGAGCCATCGTCGGTTTCGCCGCTTCCTGTGCTGCCCTCACTGCCAGAGTTATCGTCAAGGAAGTCATCGGGCACTTTGCGCAGAATAACTTCAGAGGAGTCACTTGCAAGCCCATTGACATCAATCACGGTGACTGAGAAGAAGTAGTAACCGGGATTCAGCGATTCCAATGAAAGCCCAGGTGATGAAGAACCTCCAGGCACTTCATCAAGCAGTTCTAACTTAAACCTGTCTTTGCCAAATAACACCTGATACTTATCAATTTCCCAGCTGGCAAGCTCTGTTTTGTCAGTGCGTGTCGTTGGGATACCCCAAGTCAACATGGGTATTGGATCAGGCTCAGGAGCCACCTCGGGAGGGTGAACTTCTGGAGCACCGGGTAGAGCCTGTTCAGGTGGGTTGTCAGCTGATGAGCCGCCACTGCCACCACAAGCGGTTAAAATGATGGCGATAAAAAGGCTCCACACCAGCCTCAATGGAGTT
This sequence comes from Corallincola platygyrae, assembly GCF_039544265.1. Lineage (NCBI taxonomy): Bacteria > Pseudomonadati > Pseudomonadota > Gammaproteobacteria > Alteromonadales > Psychromonadaceae > Corallincola > Corallincola platygyrae. The sequence goes on from NZ_BAABLI010000017.1 coordinate 63,548, forward strand.
GTGGTTTTCAAAGCACACTTTCCCTAGTCCAGGACCAAATTTAGTCCAGAATAACTATCAAATGTTAACGTTTATAAAGATGTGGACGGCAGGGAATACGCTCACGCAGGCGCACCTCACTCACAAGCGAGGTACACCTTCACACGTTCTCAGATTAAATGCAACGCGCCTGCATGTCAGAGCTGGACAAATTACCACGCATGCTGTGGCATATTTGATACCACTCTTGGTTATCCAAGCCCCAGTACTGCAGTACCGCTTTACTCATTTCGTCACTGCTGTTCTGCACCAACATGTAGCCGCGCTCAGATTCGTCTCCCTTCAATAACTGCATCTGATAGGGGGTTGGAGAGATTGAGCAACTGATAGACGTGAGTTCACAGTCGTCACATCGTGTGACTTCACTGATAAAGCGCTTTAGGGTTTTTTGGCAGCCGTCTAGAGGGTTCAACTGAAACAGTAAAATGCCTTCACCATCAACGCCTTTGACGTTGTATCGAACTCGGGCTTGCGCATAGAAAGGGGTTTTGTTTGCCCAGGCAAGAACGCGATCCATGAGCAATGCTTCTTCTTCGCCTGACTGTTGCAGCGCCACCAAGGCCGCAACCCCAAGCGTTCCATAGATAAATGTTTTAAGTTTCATGCTGACATCCTTGCCACGCCGATTGTTTATGCAGAAGTTTAGGTTGGCTGCCTAATTATTCGCCACAACCAGCCATTTTGTCCAATTTTATCCATCATAAGGTTCGAAGCATGAGATGCAGTCAATGTATGCCTCTAACTCGTAATAACGTTCACGCTGCGCCTTGAGTTCTTGCTCGGGTAGTTGTACCTGGCAAGCGGCATTGCCAGAACAAGAAGATTGCCAAGTCTTTAGAACCACTTGCCGGTACTTCAACCAGCTTTCCTGCTGCTGAATAATCAAGCGTGCTTCGCTAACTTTGCCCTGTTTGGCTTTACGCTCGATAACGAATTCATACACTCGTTCAACTTCGTCTCGCCACTCATCGACCACGTCAACGTAGCATTCCGCCAAATCAACCATGTTTTTGTTTTTTAGCAGACACGCCTGTCGCGCTGAATCCAGAGGGTGAGGAGTTGCACTCGCCCCAAATGCGATTGCAGATAACCCCAATATGAACATACCTGCTGCGCGAATCAGTCCTTTCATCGTTACTCTCAACTAAAAAATTCAGAAATATATTAGCAATTTGCATGGATTGGTCACTGATCCCAATTCACAGTTTTTAGTATATTGGCTGGCATACAAAATGCTTCGACAACCATAGCCAGAGGATGGGTGACGGCTTTTCGACGCCGCGGTAGTTCCATCAAGATGTCAATTTTGACGATAAAGCACGAATATTTTGCGATGCAGTTCAAAATTAACGTTGTTCTTTACTCTACAAGGCGATTGTAGCTGTCGGGTTATTGTACAGTGTTACATAATATTCGTAACAACCTGGCAACAATTGAATATAACTAGAACCGTATCCGAGGAGTCTTCCCGTGGTTAAACCGATTTATTTGCTGACATTGCTCTCATGTCTGTTCAGTTTTGCTGCACAGTCGGCGTCGGTATACCGCACCGTAAGTGGCAAAAATGTTCTCTCTATCGAATTACTCGAGGACGATTTAGTTCACATCGAGTGGGCGATGCATGAGAACGCATCTTCCGGTCGCATTTACACGTCCCCCATGGTGCTGCGCAACGACCATAAAGCCAAACCTATTCCTGCGGGTGGTAACACCCTGAAAACGAAAACGCTTGCTGTTCGTATCGATACTTCCAGCCTATGTGTGAAAGTAACGGACATCCGCAAACAACCTGAGTACACGCTCAGCGAACTGTGTCCTTTATCGACCAAGCCAGACCAGCTCAGCTTGCAGTTCAGCCGTGAGAACTTCTACCACATCTACGGTCTGGGCCAACAACATCGCAAGCTAGGCGAACTAAATGGTGACTTGAGTGGCCAGCGCCGCACTCCAGGCAATGAGATGGGCAACCGAATGGTAGGCCAGGGTGGTGGCGCCGTAGGTAACACCCAGGTGCCGGTCGCATATTTCCTCGGCCAGGGTATGCAGAACTGGGCCATGTTTGTAGACAACACCTATGCTCAGACTTGGGACTTCACCAGCGACCCATACAAAATGAACACAGGTGGTGATGCCCTTCGTGTATATGTGATGGGGGGTCGTAACCTGCAAGACCTTCGCTCAAACTACCTCGACCTGACCGGTCGCCCGCCTGTGCCACCTCGCAAGATGTTTGGTCTGTGGATGTCTGAATATGGCTTCGATAGCTGGAAAGAAGTCGATATGGCAATGCGTGATCTGCGCGCTGCAAAATTCCCGGTTGATGGCGCATTTCTGGACCTGCAATGGTTCGGCGGTATCAGAGAAGGATCTGACAACACTAAAATGGGCTCACTGCGCTGGGACAAAACAAACTTCCCCAGCCCCAAACTGCGTATCAAAGAATACAAGAGTAAATATGGTCTGGGCATCATCCCGATAGAAGAGCCCTACGTTGGTAAACGCTTACCTGAATACCTGACAATGGCAACCAAAGGGTATCTTGTTCGCCAGTGTCCTTACCCTTGTGACCCGGTTTATCTGGAAAGCAACCCTTGGTGGGGTAAAGGCGGCATGCTCGACTTCACTCACCTTGAAGGCGCGAACTTCTGGCATGACTGGCGTCGTGAGCAACTGATTAAAGATGGTGTGATGGGTCACTGGACTGATTTAGGTGAGCCTGAACAGTACGATGTGAACGCTTGGTACTCAGGTGTGGGCATTGGCACAGAGACTCAACACGGTCACCGCGACGTGCACAACCTATACAACCTGTTTTGGAGCCAAAGCATTGCTGAAGGCTACCAGCGTAACAAACATAAGCAGCGTCCGTTTATTCTCAGCCGCTCAGGCACTGCCGGTAGCCAGCGATTCGGCACCGCTTTGTGGTCTGGTGATATCGGCTCAAACCTTAAAAACTTGGCCGCACACATAAACACCCAGATGCATATGTCAATGTCGGGTTTCGACTACTATGGCTCAGACATCGGCGGCTTCCACCGCAAAGCGCTGGCTGGCGGCAATGCTGACGAGATGTACACTCAATGGCTGGCGGTGAGTGCAGCGATCGATATCCCGATGCGCCCTCACACGGAAAACCTGTGTAACTGTAAGGAAACCAGCCCAGCTAAGATTGGTGACGTTAACAGCAACCGCGAAATCATTCGCCAGCGTTACGCGCTTACTCCGTATTACTATTCATTAGCGCACGAAGCATACACCCGTGGTACCGCCATCTTCCCACCTATGGTTTATCACTATCAGGATGACCCAGGTGTTCGTACGCTTGCGAATCAGAAGATGATCGGTGATCGCATGATCGTTGCAACGGTAGCCGAAGCCGGTGCCCGTGAAGCGCTTGTATATCTGCCTAAAGGCGAATGGATTGACTATCATGACCACGAGCGCTATCAGAGTGCCGGTGAGTGGTTTGGCCCATTCCCTCTTTACCGCGAAGGTATCTACCGCCTGCCAACGTTCGTTAAAACTGGCACAGTGATTCCACAATATATTGTCGATGACACTATGATGAATATTGATGGTCTGCGCCCGACTGGCGAAGAAGAAAATACCCTGTTGGTTGTGGCCTACCTTGGCGATGGCAAAATGAAGAGCAAGTTCACCATGTATGAGGATGATGGCACTTCAGTTGACTACCAAAATAAAGCGAAGCTCAGCACCGACCTAGTGTTAAAGCAGCGCAAGAAATCTGCTGAGCTAACCATCGCCGAAGCGCGTGGTCGTTTTGATGGCATGAAACCAGGCCGTGAAGTAAACACCATGTTTATTACCCACGGTCAGGAGATCAGCTCAGTTACCTACCGTAAAGAGCGTTTACGCAAGTACAACAGCATGCAAGAGTACAAACGCGCCGCTAAAGGTTGGTATCAGGATGGTAACCGCGTGTATGCAAAAGCAGGCATTATGAAACTTGCGTACGTAAATCATGTCGAAATTATCTGGCGATAACTTTCAAAAGGTATGAAAGATGGGCTTTAAACTGACTCCGCCGGCACAACCCGGCGAATTTGAAGAGGCGAAACGCTACTTCTCAGAGCAAGGTATCTGGCATGAGGTGAAAGACCAGAGCATTGACGGTATCGTCTATTGCTATCGCTGGCGCACCAAGCCTAGCTCTCTGGCGGAGTCATTCTCAAAAGCCGAACATGAGGCCGGTGAGCTCTACCCCCCGATGAAGCCTGGCGAGTTTGACGAAGCCAAGCGATACTTTCAGCAGTTAGGCCTTTGGGAAGAGGTCAAACATCAAGAGAAAGAGGGGCTGGTATACTGCTACCGCTGGCGCCATGCATCCAAGTAGAACTAACAATAAAGGGCACCATTATCGTGCCCTTTTTCGTATTTAGAAGAGAGAGATGAATGTCTGAGAGTGTGTGGGATAGCTTTAAAGTGTTGCTGGTTGACGACGAGCCAATCACGCGCCACTTGCTCAACAGCCTGTTACAACAGCTCGGCTTCTCTGCGATCACAGTGTCAAGTGATGGTGAGGAAGCGCTTACCTGCATGGAACAAGAGAGCTTTGACCTCATCCTGACTGACATAGAGATGCCTTTGGTAAACGGTCTCAGCGTACTGCAGAAAGTTCGATGCGGACTGACCAAGCAAGCACGTAACACCCGAGTAATGATTATCACCAGCCATGATGAAGTGCCCATTTTAGGTACAGCCATCGCTCTGGACGCCGATGCAATTATCAACAAGTCGATCTCGGTAGACCAACTGAAGACACGGATTGACCACCTGCTACTAGGTCCGCAACCAGAATTAAGACCCTCGGTGGCATACGAAGTACTCGATACTGAAAAGCCATTGCAGCTGGAAACAGACCCTTTGGCAGATGATGCCAATGGAGGAGGTAAGCGAGTCGCGTTTGACGCTCTGGTAGAGGGCATGTTGTTGGCGCAGCCGATAGTCAGCGATTCTGGTTATGTTCTGGTTAAACCAGGTGAACCACTGACGCTCGGCAAAATAGGTCTGTTACAGGATCTGGCTGAGTACCTTCCCAATGCTTATGCTCAAGTAGCAGACTAACGTCTGCTACTCCCAGCCCAAACCTGGCGGTATCTCTTTTTCCTGTTTTCCTTTGATTGGCCTGAAAAATGCCTCGATATGAGAGGCATCCTCGCCCTTATCACCTGTTAACTGCAACGGCTCAGAAAGGATGAGGCGCTTATTGGCAAAGTCTAAACCCAACATCACCAAAGGGATCTTGGCACCCAAAGCAATATGGTAGAAGCCGGTGCGCCAGCGATGTACACCTTTACGTGTACCCTCAGGTGCTAACCCCAATACAAAGTTGGGGTGCTGTTCGAACAGCTGAACTGCATCCTGAACAAGATTACTGCGTTCATGACGAACGACTGGATATCCCCCCAATGCCCTGAAAAACCATCCGAAAGGTGGCTTAAACAGCTGGTGCTTGCCAAGAAACTTAATCTCAAGTCCCAATGCAAAGCGCGCAATGATACAGACCACGAAATCCCAATTGCTGGTGTGGGGGGCACCAATCAACAAATACTTAGGAATCGCTGGCAAAGATCCTTCTATACGCCAACCCATTCGACGTAATAACCAAACACAGAAACCTTGCCACATTAATCCACCTCAAACTCTGCGTAATTCACTGCTCACAGGCTAACTTTAGACCTTCTCCCCAAACTAAGGCTGCTTTAACATGAGCCCATGAACGGAGAGGAAGCCGAAAAATGCGAGACACCCTAACTCATTGGCTGCAAAACGCCAAACTTCCAGCACACCCCCTGATTTTAGACAGCCTTCTTTTGGTAGGCTTGTTGTTGATGGCCTGGCTGGCGGACTGGATTACACGTCGTATCTTGTTAACCGCTGTACGCAAGATCATCAAACGCAGTCCTATGCAGTGGGATGACCTTCTGGTTGAGTATCGCGTTATGGAGAACCTCTCCCACCTGGTGCCTGCATTACTATTGTTCTCACTGATTCCTGTCGCCTATGCTGATAGCCCGACAGTAGAAAAGATCCTGTCGCTGGGTATCTCCCTCTACTTGGTTCTGGTTGTTAGCCGCTGCCTTATGGCATTTCTCAGTGCACTTGAGAAACTGGCTGGCAATCACGCTTCCAGCCACAAGCTGCCGTTACGTAGTATTGCCCAATTAGCCAAACTTTTTGTCATGCTGGTTGCGCTGATTTTGGCTGCGTCTATGCTGATCGACCGCTCCCCCCTTGTACTACTGAGTGGTTTAGGTGCATTTACCGCAGTACTGCTACTGGTGTTTAAAGACACTATTCTCGGTTTTGTCGCTGGCTTGCAGCTAGCTGCCAATGACATGGTACGTTGTGGTGACTGGATCGAAGTCGGTAACTATGGGGCAGACGGCACAGTACTCGACGTCGGATTAACCACTGTTAAGGTTCAGAACTGGGATAAGACCATTACCACGGTACCTACCTATGCGTTGTTTTCTGATGCATTTAAAAACTGGCGTGGTATGGAGGAATCGGACGGCAGGCGTATAAAACGCGCCATTCATCTGGATGTTAACTCGATTAAGTTCCTCGATAAGCCACTGATTGGCTCACTAAGAAAAGCCAAACTAATTGGCCCTTATCTGAACGGTAAGTTCCAGGAGATAGGCTACGAGGATAGTGAAGAACACCCCTGTAATCAGCGTAAACTGACAAACATAGGTACATTCCGCGCCTACCTTGAGCGCTACCTTCGACAACACCCTTTAGTAAGTCAGGACCTCACATTGCTGGTCAGGCAGCTGGCACCCTCTGCCGAGGGTTTACCTATTGAGATCTACCTCTTTAGCACGGAAAAGCGATGGGCAAACTATGAAGCGCTACAGGCCGATCTGTTTGACCACATCTATGCCATCCTACCTGCGTTTGAATTACGCGCCTTTCAGGCACCCTCTGGTAGCGATTTTCAGCGGCTGAGCAAATAAAAAAGGGAGCTTAATAAGCTCCCTTTTTTATGGCATTACGGATGACTAAACATACATTGGCTTCTTGTCATTCAAGTTAATCCAACCTCGTACAATCCGGTAAATAAACCACACAGCATTGGCGAGTAGCACAAGGATACCAATGTAGACGAAGGTCAGGATCACCCCCAGTACACCCCACAGGAATCCAAACCAGAAGGTGCGGATCTGCCAGCGAAAGTGGCTTGCCAACACCGAATCAGCAGCCACATCTCCACGCTTAACATGGGCAATAATGACACCAACCAAGCCCGTAATACCGATCAGAAAACTGGCTGCAAACAAGCCATAAACCACATGGCCAATGGTCAAGTCTTCTTGGTTTTGCTCAGGTGGTGTAATGACTTCACTCATAATGTCTCCCTAGGAACGCATGCAAAATTTTGGTAACGCGTCTTTTAATCGAAAACGGCTAACGACAAGGGCATTCTAATTGACTGATTTGCTAACAAAAGTATCGGAGATAAAAAGTGTGAATCGACGGGGTGAGTTGTCAAAAATCAATCAATTGTGGCGATGACCGGTATCGGCATGACTGTGATGGTGGTGAGAATGGCGTAACTCATTGGGAAACAACTCGGCAATAAACGCACGGGGGCCATTTCGCAATAAGGAAATGGCGTACAGCAAAACCAGAACAGTTAAAGCCAGCCACTGCCAGCCGCTATGGCCTTCGTGATGATGCCAATCCCCTTGGGTTAACCAGGACGATAACCACCAGCAGGTTGCCACAGATAACGAGAGCATGACGGTTAACATGCCAATAGCGATCTTCTTGCCATGGGATGCAACCAGGAACCGCACCAATGTAATGTTGACCATCGGGCCTAAAAGCAGGAACAGCAAACCAGCGGAGGGAGACATACCAACAGCAATCAGCACCGCAACTACAGGCGTTAACCCCGTTGCACAAAGGTGTAATGGCAAGGCTAAAATCATGACCACCAAAAATTGAGCCCAAAGGTGTTCGGTTAACACACTCCAACCTGGTGTCGGTGCCAGAGTCGCTGCAACCACCAAACCCGCAATAACCCACGGAGCGGTATGATCGATCAGGTGTGCATAACCATCAGTAAAGGCCCGAAACAGGCGCTGACCTCTTTGTTTCGTTGGCTTATCGCACAGTTCTCGACTTATGGTTTGCTCAGATTCGCTAATGAATCGTCCAATCAAGGCACCGATAACCAGGGCTAAGCCCAGAGCGGTAAACAAACGCGCCATGGCGAAATCTATGCCCAATAAGGGTATGGAGATGAGCAGTGCGTCAAACCCTAGCACAGGTGAAGCAACCAGAAATGCGAGAGCGAAACTTGGCGTCGCTCCCTGCTTCAACAGCATGGGATAGATGCGCGTTGCGTCAGGAACACACACAGGTAAAGGTAAGCCCATCAGTGCCCCTCTTATCGCCTCGGGCATCTTGCCCGGACGCGGGGATAGCCAGAAAGCTCGGGGAAACAGATAGTTAATAATGGCGGCAATGCCATACGCCAACAGCAACCAAGGCGCAATCGTCAATGCCAACTGTAAAAAGCGCCATTGTGCTTCTGGGGCAGCATCATCCAAGGCAGCGTGCAGCTCATGGTGATGATGGTGGTCATGTAAGTGGTGCTCGTGTAGATGAAAGCCAAGCCAGCCCGGCAACAGGATCAATAGCAAAGCGACAACACCCAGCAAACCACCAATACCTGTCATAGTTGGCGTCTCAGGCAGATCTTCTGAATGATATGGACGGTGAAACACGACATGAAGAATGGCACCGACAATAAACGCCTGGAACCAGGCAAACTGCTGCGTAGTCAGGGCGGTAACCATCTCTTCACCAGCAAAAAAGCCCGCCAGGGTGCCAGCTACCATCAACAAGATAACAGACCAGGCTAACCAAGGGCCATAATGAGGGCGCAGCAGCCACCAAACCGTCAAGCCAACCGGGATCCTGTGAAGCACCACGCTCACTGCCAGCATCAGCTGGGTTTCATGTTCGCCATGGTCTATCAGCGCCGCCCCATCACCAATAGCGTGGAGCGCCAATCCCAGAACACCAACCAGCAAGGTCGCGTTGTGCATTTGCAGCGCAGCGCGACGAAACAGGTTTTCAAGAATCGTAGGACCAAACAATCCGAGTGCAACAAGAAGTAGTACCATCCATCCACCGGCATGAATGACTTCCGGCAGTATGTGGAATAGCACCAAGCCACCCACGACAACAAATACAAAGCTATCAGTAAGCGCCAGCCAGCCATGATGGCGCTGGATCCAGCTATACAGTGGAGGACCCGCAAGCAAAGCCAAAAGACTAAGAATCAACATCATGCTGAGTATGTTTGCCTTTCAGGAAAGTGGGATCAGGCTTTTAGAGGAGCCTGATAAGGTAACTCAAGGGTAAACGCTGCGCCATGACCGGGACGAGACTCCAGGCTGAGCTTGCCACCCAACGGACCTGCGGCAAGGTTATAGCTGATACTCAAGCCTAACCCTGTGCCGCCAGATTCTCTCGCAGTGGTGAAGAACGGGTCAAATGCCTGAGCAACCACCACTTCACTCATGCCACGGCCATCATCCTGCACTTTCAAACGCGCACGTTGCCCATGATCATCAAAGCTCAGGCGGAGGCGTATCTCGCCCTCCTGACCGGCATCATAACCATGTTTTTGCGCATTGATCACCAAGTTGATAACGACCTGAGCCACGGCGCTTGGGTAACTATCAATCTCAACATCGCGCTCATAGTGAAACTGCAAAGAGACAGGTGAGTTACGGAAACGAGGTTGAATACTGTCCAGTACCTTCTGAATATACTCGGCAAGCAGGAAGCGACGACATTCACCCTGGGTTTGGTCTGCTGCCACTTGGCGGAAACTCTGCAATAGATGTATTGCCCGGTCGGTATTAAACTGGATCAGATCCAGCCCCTTCAACCCGTCCTTCAACGCGGTTTCCAGCTGCTCAGAAGAGAGCCGTTGATCCTGAAACTGATACTGTAAGCGCGTCATCTGCTCTTTCAGGTGAGACACGGCGGTGACCACAATACCCATAGGCGTATTTACCTCATGGGAAACCCCAGCCACCATGCTACCCAGCGCCGACATTTTTTCTGACTGCACCAACTCACTCTTGGCAAGCTCAAGGTCATCCAGTGCCCGAGCGAGCTCATCACGCTGAACGACCAGATCCATCTCTACCTGTTCCATCGGCCGTGTGAATTTGGCTCGAATAAAACGATCCGTCACCGCTCCAATCACAGCCACCAGCAGTACCACACTGATGTTTACGATCAGTTGCCAACGCAATTCCTGCAGCATCGCCACCGGAGAAGCTGTGTAAACAAAGTACCAAGGCGCATGGTCAAACTGTCGCAACATCACCAGTTCACCATCCAAACTCTCTAATTGCCGCGTTTGGGTTGCCGCCATTTCGTGTAATTGCAGGATCTGATTGTCATCGAATAGCGGGGCATTTGGATCCTCAGATAGCTGCCTGCCACTGGCCAGCAACTGAACAGGTGGCTGCAGGTTAATCACACTCAGATTCGACTCAGGGCCTTCGAGTGAGGACACAAAACGCTGCAAGAAATCCAACGTGACATCAGCTCCCACCATCGCTGGATAACGTCCGCCAGAGTTAACGGGTTGCAGGTAACTTACCCGCAGGTCCTGAGCCATCGCATCCATATAGGGGCGCGTCCAATAGGCTTCAGCGCCCTGCTGTAGCCAGACCTGTGGCGGTCTAAGCACGCTATTGATTAAACGGTAACGAACTTCACCATCCCGTGGGCCGGGCTGAAACTCATGCCACTCCAACGGAGGATAGATAAATGAAAAACCAGCATCAGGATTGTGATAGAAAGCCTGAACCGCCGCGGGTTCGACCAAGGGTGATGACACCAACAGGTCAGCAAGCTTGAGTGCCGCATTCACCTCACTGCGGTACTCGTCGTTGTCCTGCTGATACTGACCCGCACCAAAGAAGCTCCAAGGCCGGTTGTAGTATTCGTGCGTATCCAGTTGAAAGTGAGTGGCTGATTGCTGAAGGTGAGACTCCAGATCTTGCAGCGTGCCGGCCACTGGCGACTCTTTACCAAATTGATACTGTTGGCCAAGCGCCCGTACATAGTAGGTGGTGTTTTCCAGTCGATTGTTCAGAGCGAGAAAACGCTCTTGAAATGAAGACTCGACCGAATGTCGTAGGTCCTTGATATCATTCCTGAAGTCAAACCAGGAGATCGCGATCGTAATCAGCACCAACACGGTGAACCCGAGTCGGTATAACCTCAATTGACGACGACATAGGCGCGCTAACGGCGCCGGATCTTTAACCATAATCAGACCAAAATCACACTTCGGACAAGGAGTATACCCAAGTCAACGGCTGGCTCAACTTTTCCCTACAGCCTGTCTCAATGCACAGGTTAAAAGTCAATCCGGACAAGATATCAGGTGATGTTAATTTTTTGTTAACCAGATACTACGCAGATCCAATCGCTTTGGCGATAGGCATTCTGGTTTTGCTTCAATTTGGGCCATCCCCAATAAAGGCTTGCTAGATGATCCGTGAAAATTGACGCTGCCTCATCTGACGTTGCATATAGGCATCAAAACACATACAGATTGAACGTATTAACAGGCGACCTGCCGCGTGCACTTCAATCCGCTGCTCGGTCACGGTGACCAGACCATCTTCCATCAACCCTTGCAGGGCGTCGATGGCGTCCTCGAAGTAATCAGCAAACGAGATTTCCCAACGCGCTTCAACGTCAGTCAAATCAAGTTTCAGATTACAGATCAGCGACTTGATAACATCACGGCGGATTAAATCATCCCGATTCAGAGTGATCCCTTTGCAGAGCGCATCACCACGTTCATCCAGCTGCTGATAGTAGTGCTTTAACTCACGCTCATTCTGTAGATAACTGCTTCCAATCTGACTGATGGAAGACACGCCGACACCCAGCAGATCACAATCACCATGGGTGGTGTACCCCTGGAAGTTGCGATGCAATTCTCCAGCGCGCTGCAGCTTGGCCAACTCATCGTCTGGCTTGGCAAAATGGTCCATACCTATGTACTGGTAGCCGGCTTGCGTCAACGTTTCGATGGTTTGCCTGAACATCATCATCTTCTGGTCAGGAGATGGCATCTGCGCCTCATCAATTTTTCGCTGAGCGGCAAATCTATCCGGCAGGTGCGCGTAGTTAAACACTGACAGTCTATCCGGGTCCATCTTCAGTGTTTGCTTGAGTGTTTCAGCAAAAGATTCTGGGGTTTGAAAGGGTAAGCCGTAAATCAGATCCAGATTGACGGAGCTCATTCCGTGCTGACGGGCTTCCGCTACCAATTGATGAATAAACTCATTGTCCTGCTCGCGGTTGACCGCCTGCTGTACCTGCTGGTTAAAGTCCTGCACACCAATGCTGATGCGGTTGAAACCCAACTCCGCAAGGGTCGACATCATCGATAGCGGGATCTCTCGCGGATCAACCTCAATGCCCTGTTCAACATCATCTGCAAAAACAAAATGTTGTTTCAGCATTGAGACCAGCCTGTTCATCTGTGTTTCAGACAAAAAGGTGGGTGTCCCACCGCCAAGGTGCAATTGGTGAACCGTATAATCGGAAAATTGCTCGCCTCTGGTTGCCAACTCCCGCGCTAGAAAATCCAGGTAGATATCGGCTTTGTGGGGATGTCGGGTGATGACCTTGTTGCAACCACAGTAGTAACAAAGCTTGTGACAGAAAGGGATATGCACATAAAGCGACAACTTACGGGTCTGGCTGCTACTGATTGCATCGAGCAAATTCTGCTCGCTGAATCCAGATTGAAACTCCAACGCTGTTGGATAAGAGGTATAACGAGGCCCCGTCAAATTATACTTTTCGATCAGGCTTTGATCCCACACAGGGCCAACTGTAGTCACGGACAATCTCCAGAATTTTCTCAGGGGTATTATACAGGGCAGTGGGCTGTTGCCCAGCAGCCCGCTATCAACCTAAATGTCTCGACTTCAACCGCGGCTGAGGCAAAGCTCTTTGGTCAGACTCCGAATTGCCAGCAGCTCAGGTTGGATCCCCTCGGCAAATGATTCTTCATCTTTCATCCGTTGCAGATCCATTTTCATGATCTCATTTCGCTTGTACTTCTTGCGGGCATCATGCGTCGGCAGGTGTTTCACCTTGTCATAAAGGCCATGCAGATTAGGATAGCGCGCGGTGAAATCAATTGGCCCGACAGAAGGCTGAAGATGATCAAGCAACACACAGATCCGAATAGCGGCTTCAGATAACTCACATTGTCCCTGTTCTGCAGCCATGGATATGGTGTAGATACTTTCAAGTAAACGTGCGTTTTTCCGTTCAGCCACCAGGCGTTGCGCCTGCTGTTGCTGTTTTAACAGATATAACAATCGACCGGCATACACACTGAGGCCAACAATAATCAGGGCACCAACGGCAATGGCAGCCCACCACATTGACGTCATGAGGGGTCCTCATCCTTATATTCGTCAGACAAAGCATCTCCTTGGTTCAGGGTTTCCCAGAGCTCATCCTCCAGCTCTTCCTCTTCATCATCCAGACCCAGTGCTTCAGCCAATTTCTGATGCTGGCTGACAAAACGTTCAAACTCAGCCTCTGCTTCCGCTGAAAGCTGCTCACCTTTATCAACCATATCTAATAGGGTGTTAAAGCGACTGTCCTGCTCCAACGCTTCTAGCTCAGCCAACAAGGACTGCTCTGAAGGCGCGCCTTCAGGCTCTTTCGCCTCAACCTTTACCGGCTGCTTTGCAGTTTTGGGCGTCTCAGGCACGCGAGTTTCAACCGGCTCAGAGGGCACATTCAATGCTACCGGCTTCTTACTTCCTAACTGTTCAGCTATCTCTGGGGCTAATTTGCTGGAGACACCGGACTTTTCAGCCTTAGTCTTTGGCGATTCAGCGACTTGCTTGTGGCCCGGCTTTAATCCCTTGCGCTTTTTAACACGCTTTTGCTGCTTACTGCGCTCTTCCTGAACAATGGATTTGGGTTTAAACGAGGGAGCCAATGCACCTGGCTTTCTGGATTTGCGTTTGCGACTCATAGCGCTCTCAACAGTGGGAAACTCAATCTTTGCGGCACGTATTGTAACGCAACATCATCGCTGCGCGATAATTTGCTGGTTTTTCTCACATGACTACAGAATAGGAGGGAAAAGTGGTTTGCTAGAAAAAGAAAAAGGCGGGTCACCCGCCTTATCAATCAACCACGTCGTTGTGGTCAAATTTCTTGTCAGTAATCCTTACTGGGTTAACAACATCCCGGTTTGGTTATCCATTTTATTGTTGCCGGCTTCCGTGCATTGCTTCTTTTTTTTCTTCTTTACATGCTTCCTTTCACGCCTGAATAGCATGCAGTCTATTCAGTTCGTGTGGATCCCAAACAAGGACCCATTGCAGCGCTTCCCCGACTGCTGGCCATACACTCTTTGATGGTGTTTTGACCTAAATGTATCTTCAACAGGATCGTCCTGATCTGTTTGTTCCCTGAGTCGCGTTTTACTCTAGTGCAATTGAGTAATAACTCAAGAAATCTTCGCAACAAATTTATAACATAGCCGCTTTTTTGTTAGCCAGTGCACACTTTTTAATCAAAGTTGTCGCACCTGATTATTCTACTTTTGGTAGAGCAACCAGAAACTCCAGCGTTGATAAAAAGCTCTCACGTGTCAGGTGTTGGCCCGCATGCACCAGATAGCGTCCATTCACCAAGACTGCAGGCACACCGGGAACATTCACCGCTTCCAACAAATTTTTATCAGATACCAACTGCGCATTCATCCGGGAAGATAGGAACTGTTCCATCATCAGTTCGCTGTTCTCTCCCCTGGCCGCAAACCAAGCCACGACACTGGTTTGATCAGAAAGCGGCTCACCACCACTGGTCATCTCTTCGAACAGTTGCTGATGATAAGTAACGAACTTAGGGGACAACTTTGCCAGATAGTAAGCTTTGGCCTGGGGACGCCAGTCGCTTCTGACAACTGCCGGTATCCGCTGCCACTCCAACTCAGGGAATGAAAGCAGCAAGGTTTCGCTGACATCATTCAACATCGCCGAACCGGGAGCCCCATACCAAAAAAACTCAACGATTTCGGCGCTCGGCTTTTGACCATCTGCCAACGTTACCTCAGAGTAATCTTTACCCAGTTCAGGCACAGCCAAAGCCGCTGTTGCGAACAGCAGGATGAACACACCACACAATGTGCGCAAAAATACGGGCATAGATAACTCCTCCAGATACAAAAAAGGCGACCTTACAGTCGCCTTCCATAATTAACCTAATTTAGATTAGTGTAAACCAGCCAGGTACTTAGCCAGGATTTCAATCTCTTCATCGGTTAACTTCATCGCGATATCACGCATCATGCCGTTCATATCATTGGCACGATCGCCAGACTTAAACTTGTCCAGTTGCGCCTTGGTATATTCCGGATGCTGGGCGGAAATTGCAGGGAACTTGGCAAGGCTTGAACCCACACCTCGTGGGCCATGGCACGCCAAGCAAGCAGGCAAACCACGCTCCGGATCACCACCGCGATAAAGCTGTTCGCCAACCTCAATAACGTCTTCTGGAGTCGCGCCCGGAGCCATTGTCTGGCTCGCATAGAATGCCGCCAGGTTTTCCATGGTGGTTTCATCCAAAGGCATCGCCATGCCCCCCATCACAGGGTCGTAACGTCCTTCCTTACCACCCGTCTGCATACCCAACTTAAACTCTTTGAGCTGCTTAAGGATATAACTGGCATGTTGGCCAGCAATCTTTGGATAGATAGTGACGGTCGCATTACCATCAGTACCATGACATGCGGCACAGGTTGCCGCCGCCGCTTTACCGGCTTCAACGTCGCCTTGAGCCATCACAGGAGTTGCAACAGCACTTACCAGAGCCGTAAACGCTATCAGGAATCTTTTCATTAATACCCCTAATCCATCTTTGTCGTCCGCCTAGGGAGCGGGACGTGGTACACTTTGCGTGCTTATTATCGTAATCGGGTCATTTTACACCAAATTCACAAAAAGTAACCCGTTGCCCGGAGGCCATTTGTGGAGCCCTTCAAGCTTAACTTTCGAAATGCCAAATTTATTACCAGTGCCGCTAAGATCAGTCAGTTAACTTCTGATGACGGTGCTGAAGTCGCCTTTGCCGGACGTTCAAACGCAGGCAAATCGAGCTCAATGAACGCACTTTGTGGTCAAACGAACCTGGCCCGTACCAGTAAAACCCCTGGTCGTACACAGTTGATAAACCTGTTTGATGTCGGCCATAACTGTCGTTTGGTCGACCTGCCCGGTTATGGCTTTGCCAAGGTACCGATCGAGATGAAGGAGAAGTGGCAGCGCTCACTGACCGAATACCTCGAAGAGCGCCAAAGCCTGTGTGCCGTGGTGATCCTGATGGACGTGCGTCACCCTCTAAAAGAAGTGGATCAGATGCTGCTGGAGTGGGCTGTTGCCAGCAACCTGCCCGTGCTCGCACTCCTAACCAAGTGCGACAAACTCAAGTCCGGTGCCCGTAAGGCTCAGATGCTAAAAGTCCGTGAGGCTGTAATGGTGTTTGGCGGCGATATTCGTGTCGAACTGTTCAGCTCTTTGAAAAAGCTGGGGATTGAACACCTGTCAGGCTTTATCGAGCAGCAATGCTACGCCCACCTGAATGATGACGCAGAAGTCAGTGAAGAAAGCGAGTTGGCTGACGAATAGTACCGGCCAGCAAACCTTATGTAGAAACAGAAGCCAAGGATGGCGGAAATGTTGAAAATGCAGGGAGCAATTTTTGACCGTACTTCCTGTACACAGCGTGCCCCACGAAGTGTTTTGGGTACCATGTATCCGCGACATACCGTGCTTCCTGTACATAAAAAAAGCCCATCCGGGAGGATGGGCAGCTAAATAAAGCTAGGGAGTCTTGAAAGGAAGCACTTTCCAATGCACTTATTGAGACTCGCCCCCTCCGAGAAAGTTCTGCGCTAAACAAAAAAAGTTGATCTTTTTTTAGCCAACCTTCGCAGCCAATGACCAATCTTTTGTTTTTCAAACAGATAGTTTTAATTCGTCAACAAAGCGATGTGTTAGCGTCACAAAACCGTAATTAAATTACGTTAAGGAAATAAACCGACTTTCTGGAGGGCAAAAAAAAGCCGGTGGCACTGTGTGCAACCGGCAAATAAAAGCTTTGGGGAGAAGCTAATGTTCCCAGACCCCTGCGGGTCAAAGCCAACAACAAGGTTATTAGCTTGGAAAGCACTATATTACTGGCCTCGACGAAGTTAAAGTGAAAACTCTAACTCTTCAACGCTTGTTTGATTTAGCGCAATTTCTACACTAAATCGGACCATTACCCGAATTCAGGCATAAAAAAAGCCCCGACACTAACGTGTCGGGGCGAGAATTCAGTAGTTTCAACAGTCTGAAACTAAAAAAGGTCTGAAAGATAGAACATCTTACCTCTGTACCCTACACCTGCTAATGTACCAAAGGGTCAGATAAGATGAAAGGAATTTCTGTAATTTTATTTCCTTTAATGGTGAATTACTGCACAACCTGACTAGTGCGCCTGTTCCCAATTTTCACCCTGGCCCGCTTCAACCAACAAGGGTACATCCAGATCGGCGGCACTACTCATCAATTCACAAACCTTCGCCGAAAGAGCTTCCGCCTGGTTCTGGTCCACTTCAAACACCAGTTCATCGTGTACCTGCATCACCATGCTGATCTGACCCTTTCCTTCAGTTTGGATCCAGTCATCGACTTTAAGCATCGCCAGCTTGATGATATCTGCGGCCGTACCCTGCATAGGCGCATTGATCGCCGCTCGTTCGGCAGCTTTTTTACGCGCCATATTGCGAGCTTTGATATCAGGCAGATGCAAACGGCGGCCAAACAGAGTTTCCACATAACCTTTCTCTTCCGCCTCTTTACGGGTTCGCTCCATATACTCAAGTACGCCCGGATAGCGTTCGAAGTAGGTATCCATATAGCTTTGCGCTTCGTGTCTTGGAATACCCAACTGACGACTGAGGCCAAATGCAGACATGCCATAGATCAGACCAAAGTTGATCGCCTTGGCGCGACGACGTTGCTCACTGCTTACCTCATCAACAGCCACCCCAAAAACTTCCGCTGCAGTCGCCTTGTGGACGTCGATTCCTTGCTGGAAAGCTCTAAGCAGGCCGTCATCTTTCGACAAATGCGCCATGAGCCTCAATTCAATCTGCGAATAGTCAGCCGCCACCACGACTTTACCTTCAGGCGCAATAAACGCCTGGCGCACACGGCGCCCTTCTTCGGTACGGATCGGAATATTCTGTAAATTAGGGTCTGAAGATGACAGTCGACCCGTTGCCGTTACCGCTTGATGGTAAGAGGTGTGCACACGACCCGTTCCAGCATTCACCATACGTGGCAGCTTATCGGTATAGGTCGACTTCAACTTAGCTAAACCACGATGTTCCAGAATCAGTTTGGGCAGTGGGTAATCCAAAGCCAGCTCCTGCAGCGTCTCCTCAGCTGTTGACGGCGCACCTTTGGGCGTTTTCTTCAAAACAGGCAGCCCAAGCTTCTCAAATAGGATCGCTTGAAGTTGCTTTGGTGATGCCAGATTAAACTCTTCACCAGCGATCTCGTATGCTTCCTGCTCCAGCTCTGCTAAACGTGTTGCCAGCTCATCACTTTGCGTTGCCAGCATGGCGCTATCGATCAATACACCGTGACGCTCTATGCGCGAAAGCACCGGCACCAATGGCAACTCAATATCCTTGAACACTTTTAGCAGTGAAGATTCAGCTTCCACCTTTGGCCACAATGCCTGATGTAAACGCAAGGTGATATCGGCATCTTCTGCGGCATAGGGAGATGCTGTATCTAACTCAATCTGGTTGAACGTCAGCTGTTTTGCACCTTTACCCGCCACTTCCTCAAAACTGATCGCTTTATGGCTGAGGTACTTAAGCGCCAGCGAATCCATATCATGGCGTCCACCCACACTGTTGAATACATAGGATTCAAGCATGGTATCGAACGCTACGCCGGCGAGTTGAATATCGTGACGGGCCAGCACAGAAAGGTCGTATTTGAGGTTTTGACCGACTTTCTTAATCGATGGATCTTCGAAAATAGGCTTCAGCAGTGGCTTAACCTGTTCCAGGGTCAACTGAACGGGTGCACCCAGATAATCATGGCCCAATGGCAAATAGGCCGCTTCACCCGGGGCTACCGCGAATGAGATCCCCACCAGCTTTGCTTCCTGCACATCTAAACTGGTGGTTTCTGTATCAACCGCGAATAGCTCTGCAGATTTTAGCTTTTCCAGCCAGGGCGCAAGATCCGCTTCCGTCAACAGCGTTTGATAACCACTACGATCAACGGCGGGTGCAGATGGCTCTGCTGCAGGGCTGTCTACTGAAGTTGGACTGGCGTCGCCATCGAGCAACTCAGCCAACCAACGACGAAACTCCATCTTGCCAAACAACTGTACTAGCGCATCGTTATTAGGTGTGGCCCGCAGCAACTGCTCTGGGGCTTCGTCCAGCGCAACATCAAGTTTTATCGTTGCCAGTTTGTAAGAGATATCGGCCGCATCACGATTATCACGCAGCTTTTGTGGCATCCCTTTGGCGCCACGGAAGCCCAATGTCGCCACTGCATCTGGGTCGGCATACAAGGCATCCAAACCACCAATCCCCTGCAACATCGCCAATGCCGTTTTCTCACCCACACCGGGTAGTCCAGGGATGTTATCTACCTTGTCGCCCATCAGCGCCAGGTAGTCGATGATCAGTGAAGGTGGAATACCAAACTTCTCTACAACTTCCTCAGGACCAAGGATGGTATCGGTCATAGTATTGATAAGCGTGACATGCTCATCGACCAACTGCGCCATATCCTTGTCACCAGTACTGATCAGTGTATGACGTCCTTCTGCGGCTGCTTGCCTTGCCAACGTACCAATCACGTCGTCCGCTTCTACACCTTCAATGGCAAGCAGAGGTAACCCCATAGCACGAATAATGTCATGCAGAGGCGCGATCTGACTGCGCAGATCATCCGGCATCGGTGGACGCTGCGCTTTATATTCCGGAAACATGTCATCACGGAAGGTCTTGCCTTTGGCATCAAACACCACCGCGATATGCGATGGCTCATATTGCTTGAGCAGGCTACGAAGCATGTTGACCACACCGTATACCGCGCCTGTTGGCTCACCCGCTGAATTAGTTAAATGCGGTGGCGCATGATAAGCGCGATAAAGGTAGGAAGAGCCATCGACTAGTACAAAAGGATTGGCCGGGATCGTGGTCATGAGTTACTCGAATATTTCTTATTAATGCGGCAAGAATGCCACAGCCACAGCGGTGATTGTAGCCTTGACATCAGGCATCTGGATTTAGGGAGAAAAACAGCGATGAAAAGATGAACAAATCGCATTCAAGCTGTGGATAACTTTGTGGAGGAACGAGTCAGCCCTCCATCAGGAGAACCCGATAGAGTCAGAGAAATTTAAAATAAAACACATACAAAACAGCAGCTTGAGGATGGGTATCGAGCAAATCCTGGCTCTCGATGTAATTCCGTTTTAGCTGTGAATATTATTTTTCTACGATGCTTCAGAAGGTGGTCAAAAAACGACCTGTATCGCAGTAGCAGGAAAGACTACCACATCGATTTTTCATTGCCAGATCCTAATCAAGACTTTTTAATAGAAATTTGAGACGTGTCATACCAAAAAGTTACATACTAAATGTGGAGGCCCCACATTGAACAAGGATTAAGCAATGAAAAAAGTGGCAGTGATACTCAGCGGATGCGGCGTATTTGACGGTGCAGAAATTCACGAGTCGGTGATCAGTTTGCTGGCCCTTAGTCGCGCTGGCGCCAGTTACCAATGTTTCGCTCCTGATATCCCACAAATTCACGTGGTAAATCACCTGACTGGAGAGGTTGAGGAAGGCGAGTCACGCAACGTATTAGTTGAAGCAGCCCGTATCGCCCGTGGCGATATCAAACCTATCAGCGAACTTGATGTCGGCGAATTCGACGCGCTATTGCTCCCTGGCGGATTTGGTGCCGCTAAAAATTTATGTGACTTCGCCCTGAAAGGCACCGACTGTCAGATCGAGCCTTCTGTGCTTTCGGCATGCCAGGCATTTGCCAAAGCTGGCAAAGCAGCGGGTTACATGTGTATCGCCCCTATGATGCTGCCGCAGATTTATGGTGAAGGGGTATTGGGAACCATTGGCACTGATACCGACACAGCAGCCGCCTTTGATCAGCTTGGCGGTTCACACCAGGCCTGCCCGGTGGATGAGATCGTTGTCGATGAAGCCAACAAGCTGGTTTCGACCCCCGCTTACATGCTGGCAGGCAGTATTACAGAAGCTGCTGACGGTATTGAAAAAGCCGTCAGTAAACTGTTGGCCATGGCTTAACACCCTCAATAAATCTGGTGTGGTTTACTATCTATTGGTGAACCACACCACATCTTCAAAAAATCAAATTAATATATTTCAATAATTTCAGTTAATTACAAGCATGGCATGCTCTCTGCTCTGTTACTTCAAACGTGGGAGTTGAACTGTAACCAACAACAAGGAGCGCCAATGCACATGCTACTACCTACGACCTTTATTATTAGTTCCCTGCTGGTTTCGACTCAGGCGCTGGCAGATGATGCCAGTCGCAGCTTCGAGCAATCTCTTGCATTGGAAAATGTGCACACGGTGGAAGTGGATGTGCACGTGGGAGAGATCCAGATCCTGCCGAGTGACTCAAATACCCTCTCCTACGAGCTGACAGTTACCGAACGTGACGACTGGTTTGCCAGTGCACTGGCTGACGCCAGCATGGAAGTAACTAATGAGGGAGGGGTATTGACCATCAGCCTAGCTCAAGACGCCTACCAGGAAGAGTGGATTGTCTACCTGCCAGCGAGTGTCTCACTGAATCTAAACGTAGGCGTAGGTGAAGCTGAGCTCTCCTCACTGCAGCAAGACACCGACGTGAACATAGGGGTGGGCGGCCTGGATGTAACACTACCCATCGCAGCCTTTGCTAAAGTCGAAGGCATCACAGGTGTGGGCGATGTCTCGATAAAAGCGCAAGGCGAAAACATCAGAGAAGAGAGTCACCTCGTGGGTAAAGAGAGCCGCTGGTTCAAAGCTGATGGCAAAGGCTACGCTTTTTCAGCCAATGTAGGCGTGGGCAGTGCGGATATCACGCTTGAGAGTAATTCCATTTAAATAGGGTCTGTTGACCTTTGCTGTTTGTTTTTGCGGCAATGTGTTGGTGATTTAGGCAAGGCAAAGGCTATGAAGTTGAGTGGCCTTCAATAATTAGCCGATAACGAAGCATAAATCACCAACAAATGCTGCCCGAAGCGAAGCCAAGTATCCTTCCGCGAAGAGAAAGGTAAAGATGGGCAAGGATGCCCATCATAGGCTCGTTAAACAGGGAGGTTTATCGGGCCGTTAGCTGAGACGCAAAAACAAAAAACCCGCTATCAGCGGGCTTTTTCAACACCAATCAACAACCAAATTAATCAAACACCACGGTGCGATTATTGTGAGCGATCACCTTCTGGTTGATATGACGCCAGATAGCACGGCTCAGAACGACTTTCTCCACATCTCGTCCTTTGCGCACCAGATCGTCAACAGTATCGGTATGACGCACATGAGCTACGTCCTGCTCGATGATCGGGCCAGCATCCAATTCGGCAGTGACATAGTGACTGGTGGCACCAATAATTTTTACGCCACGGGCATGTGCTGAGTGATAAGGCTTAGCACCGGGGAAAGCAGGTAAGAAACTGTGGTGAATATTAATTACACGGTTTGGAAACTGCTGAATGAAGTCATCAGACAGGATCTGCATGTAACGCGCCAGCACAATGAAATCGACGTCATGCTCTTTCAGCAATGCCAGTTGCTGTGCTTCGACTTCGGCTTTGTTCTCTTTGGTCACAGGCAGATGGTAGAACGGGATACCCGCTGCTTCCGCTGCCGCCTGCATTTTGGTGTGGTTACTGATGATCAGCGGGATTTCCACATCCCACTCGTCACTCTGGTAACGGGCCAGCATGTCATAGAGGCAGTGCTCATGTTGAGAAACAAACACGGCCATACGCAGTTTGCGGTCAGAGAAGTGTAGTTGCCACTCCATGTCGTAGGGTGTTGCCAACGCTTTATCGAACGCGTCGGCCAGCGCATCCACAGGAATAACAAACTCGCTCAGATCCCACTCAATTCGCATAAAGAAGCGGTCATCACCACGGTCCACATGCTGTTCCAGATCGATCACATTACCGCCGTTGGTATAGATAAACTGGGTGATGATATGGACCAGACCTTTACGATCCGGGCAGTTGATTAACAGTGTGGCTGACTTTGCCGCTGAATGGCTCATGGCTCCCTTTAACTCCGTTTGATTCGATGCGCTGCTTTTATTTGGTGCGATAGCATAACCGATCCCAGCGAAACTGGGCACTGTTCGCAACTCCGACCTGAACTCTGGCCAGAAACTGCACTTTTTTCACCAAGTTGCATTAGACTGGCTTTGCATACTCGTTACAAGGACAGCCATTATGCGCAATTTGATAGCCTTCACTTTGTTTTTCATCATGTTGCCCGCCCATGCCGAAAGTAAGTGGGAGTGGGAAGCATCCATCATGGCCGGAACCAGCGGCAGTGACAGTTTTGAAGAGAGTGAAGACAGCGATTACAAGCTCGACACCGAGAGTGGCGACACAATTGCTTTTACTCTCAACCTGTTAGATGGCCATAAGAAGGGTAACAAACTGCAATATGAGCTATATCTCGCACAATCTGAAACTGACCTTGAACTATTCGACAACAACGGCACTCGTACCACTAGCCCGATGGATATCCGCTACTACCACTTTGGTGGCACCTATGAATTTGTTCATCGAGATACAGGATTGAGGCCATACATAGGCGCGACCCTTGGCGCGACCCATTTCGATCCAGAAGACTACAGCTCAGAAACTAACTTCTCGATGGGATTTGCTGGCGGCTTAAAGTGGTTAGCTAATGATTTTATTGGCTTCAGACTGGATGGCCGTGCCATTGCGACAGCAATGGACAGCAACAAACGGATCTTCTGTAACGGTGGCTGTATCGCTCAAGTCGATAGCGAGATCTGGTGGCAATATCAGGTCACAGCCGGGCTACTGGTAAAGTTTTAACGTAAGAATCTAAAGGAAAGTTTCATGGCGAAAACCCTGCTTTATACCCTGGCAACCTTACTGTTTGCGTCTTTCCTGTTTGCTTGCAGTGAAAGTGAAACGCCGCTTCAGCAAACTGATGCAGTACCTTCAGAGCTTAGGAAGTCTGTTGCAGTGTCTATTCAGGCACCTGACCTGGCTGTTCCGGCCCGGGCAATGGTGACCTGGTCAGATCGTACGGGTGGTGTATTGGGAGACGTCGGGGAAAAGCCAGAAGTAGAAGGATTGCTACGCAAAGCAATCGTCAACACCATGGACCAACAGGCATTCCACTTTACTGAACATGCTGAACAGGCGTTTTTTAAAGTCAGCTATGTTTTGGCGCTGGAAAAAGATCTCAATGACGAAGACCTGGAAAAGTACTTTGGTCTATCACTTGGCTTGGCTGGGGATAAAGGTTTTGAAAAAGGCACCCTGGTGATTGATATCCAGAATCAGGAAGGTCAATCGGTTTGGCGTGGCGCGCTACAAGCCAATGTGTCCAAAGAGTTTAGTCAGGAGATGCGCGTCCAGAGGCTCAATAGCGCAGTCGAAACATTACTTGCTGGTTTCTTCCGCCACAAAGCTTAACTCTTGTTTCAAACTGGCCTGCAGGGCAGGCCAGTCAGCGTTTCTCAGCGCCTCTATCCAAACAGTGGCTGACATCTCCTCGTACTGCAGCAATAGCTCGATATCCCAGCCCTGCAAATGCCAAACGTGCCTGTCAGCACCCTGGTCTTTACTCATCACTTTAAGGTCCAACGACTGGCAAAACGCCACAGCCCAATCAGGAAAAGACTCCCAGCGGATTTGAGTTGAGCTCAATTGGCAGTGATTATCGGCCATCAACCATAAGTCAGCCTCACGCTCAGGCACACCCTCTGGTGCAGTGAAAAGCTCGGGTTTCATCATCAATTTGTATCTCAATCCAGGATCTGTTCTCATGATAACCAAGTAAATTACTCAAGTAATCACAGACAAGCTAGCTTGCGAGTTCTTCTTAGGGGGTATAGTGCAGCTTTCTAATCAATACGCCAACTTAGGTGAGGCATTCAGCCAAACCATAGATCCCGAGTCGGTCGCCCTGCCTGCGCTCTTGCTCTGGAATCAACCGCTGGCCGAATATCTCGGTATCGACGCCACTTCTCCGAAACAGTTGGCGACCTACTTCGCAGGTAATGAGCGTTTACCCGGTTCCACGCCCATAGCCTGTGCATATTCCGGGCACCAATTTGGTCATTTTAATCCCCAGTTAGGCGATGGCCGCGCTCATCTTCTCGGTGAACTGACTGACAAACAGGGGAATCAGTGGGACTTGCAACTAAAAGGGTCTGGGCGAACGCGATTTTCTCGCCAGGGCGATGGTAAATGCGCGCTGAGCCCTGCGCTACGTGAATACCTGATGAGTGAAGCCATGTTCGCATTAGGCGTACCCACTACTCGCGCATTGGCGGTCGTGACTACTGGTGAGCAGGTATTCAGAGAAGAGACCAAACCAGGCGCAGTGGTTACCCGCGTGGCATCAAGTCATCTGCGTGTCGGGACGTTTCAATACTTCGCCGCCCGCCAGGACCATGAGGCGCTCTCAACCCTGGTCGATTTTGCAATCGCACGCCACTACCCCGAACTGGCTGACAGTAAAAATCGCGCCTTGGCTCTGCTCGACGCCGTTATCGACAAACAGATCACCTTAATCACTCACTGGCTGCGAGTCGGGTTTATCCATGGCGTGATGAATACTGATAACACGGCCATCTCCGGTGAGACCATCGATTTTGGCCCCTGCGCCATGCTGGGCGTGTATCACCCAGGCACCGTCTACAGCTCTATCGACAGTCAGGGCCGTTATGCCTTTGGCAATCAGGCCACCATTTGTCGTTGGAATATGGCGCGACTAGCTGAAACGTTATTACCTCTTATCGATGAAGATGAAGAGGCCGCACTCGCCAAAGCAGAAGCCTTGATCGCCAACTTCGCAGGTAAGTTTGAACAAGCATATCTGGATATGAACGCCGCTAAGATAGGCATCACAAAACGAAAAGCGCCCGACGGGGATTTGATCATTGAACTGCTCGAGCTGATGCAATCCCATAAGCTCGATTACACCCAAACCTATCAAGTTTTGGCAGATACACTCAGCTCAGGCAGTCCACTACCTGCAGAATTTGAGGGGCTTGAAGAGTGGGTCAACAAGTGGCACAACACCCTGCAGCAACGCAGTATTGAAACCAATGATGCGATGCAATTAATGGCGAAAACCAACCCCGTAGTGATACCGCGCAATCACCACGTTGAAGCGGTATTGCAGATCGTTGAGCTTACAGGCAGAACCGACGCCTTTGATGCGTTTCTTGAAGTACTGAAACAGCCCTATGAAACACTGCCGACCACGTCGAATTATCAGGACACACCTGCAGATGGAGATCAGTATTACCAGACGTTTTGTGGGACCTGATTTTTATAACTAAAACTCTGATTGACCTGCATCAGCCAGCCTCAGGTGAGAGCTGGCTATAGTGCGGTTGTCTTTCAGTGTAGCTAGCTACGAATTCAATGATGTAAACAAAAGGGCGACCAACAGGTATGTTTAAGCGACTCTTTCCAATTTTTACGGCAACACTCGCGGCAACAGTACCACTACTGTTTACCTCTGCGGCGCAGGCTGATGATATCGCCGAAGGCAAGGCAAAAGCTCAAAGTTGCGCGGCCTGCCATGGCAAAGAGGGGATCTCCTCAATCCCCATGTACCCTAACCTGGCAGGTCAAAAACAGATGTACTTTGAGATGCAGATGAAAGCATTTCGTGATGGCAGCCGACCCAACCCGATCATGGCCAACTTTGCCAAACCGTTAACGGATGAAGATATCCGCCAAATAGCGGCCTACTACGCAAGCTTGAAGCACTGATCGTGTTGGCGCCTCTAAGCTCAGCAGCCCCAGGGTGATCACAGCTAAAAGGTGATCACCTTATTTGCTTCCAGCGTCCAGGCAGATAACTCTATCAAGGTGCCAATCTCGGCACCGTCTATCAGAGGCAACTCACTGATACCACGGGCATCACAGCAGGTTTTACACAGCTTAACGTCTGCACCTTGCGCGATCGCCAGATCCAGCATTTCGCCCGCGTTATACCCCTCTGCAGGGTGTTGATTTGATAGCGCCAGGGTGACGGCATCCGACATTAGAAATAGCCGGATAGTTACCTCGTCACCATGTTGCTCTTTCAAGTTAGTCGCCAAACGAAGGCCGTTATAACTGCTCTCATTGCCATAAGGTGCGTGGTTAAGAATAAACAAGAGAGTTTGCATCTGATTGGATCCCTTTAGAAGTACTTCGGCCCATAGTAGACAGTCAACAAGTCACGCATATTCACATTGATCAAAGGGGCGAGCGTTAAAAAGCAGTAAACGCCTTTAATTCTATTTTTTAGGATCTTTTGTCGGTTTTAATCTGATTTTTGTTCTTATTAATTATCGATAAGCTTTATCCATATCAAATTGGAGGAGCAGCTTTATGTTAACCCTACGCAAAGCCAGCGAACGTGGACACATCAATCTCGGCTGGCTCGATAGCCACCATAGCTTTTCCTTTGGTCACTATTACGACCCAGCCCATATGGGCGTTTCAGTACTGCGGGTGATAAATCAGGATATCGTGCAGCCCAACGCAGGCTTCGATACCCATCCCCATCAGGATATGGAGATCTTGAGCTACGTGCTTTCCGGCAAACTGGCCCACAAAGACAGCATGGGGCATATGCAGGAGATCCCCGTCGGTGAATTCCAACTGATGAGTGCAGGCACCGGGGTAACTCACTCGGAATACAATGGTGCAGAGGGACAGACCACAGAGTTTCTACAGATATGGATCCGTCCCGATACCAAGGGCCTGACACCCAGTTATCAGCAACAGGCATTCGATGGCAAAGGGCTGGTGAAAGTGGTTTCGCCTGATGGCAGTGACAGCAGCCTGAAGATACATCAGGATGTCAGTGTTTATCGGGGACGGTTCGAAGCCGATGAGCAAATCGATTTGCCAAAAACCGTTGGGCGCCAAGGGTACCTACAACTGGTGAGTGGCGAAGTAGCAGTAAACGGAATAACGCTGACCGCAGGTGATGGCGTGGCGGTTGCTACGGATGAAGGGCTTGTGACACTTAGCAGCATCAGCGCCAGTGAATGGTTATGGTTTGACTTGCCTTAGCTAGTTGCAGCGTAGTGGTTTATATCGGGGTCTGAATAGTATTGGGCGCATCAATCATAAGGGGTGGCGAAAACCACCCCTTGCCTAAGGCGCCATCAACAGCTCCAATTCAGAACAGCTAAAGCCGCGCGCCTAAACGTATCAATATACAAAGCCTAGCCAGTATAAGCACCGCTTGAGTAGTGTAGCTCGTAGCTATGGCTGTAGATCTCAAGGATGTTGCCGAACGGGTCTTCCATATAGATCATGCGGTAAGGCTTTTCGCCCGGATAATAGTAACGCGGCTCTTTCATGCGGCGTTTACCACCTGCAGCTTCGATCTTCTCAGCCAACTCTTCCAGGTTCGGATCCTGCACGCAAAAGTGGAAGATACCGGTTTTCCAGTACTCAAAATTGTCTTCCGGGTTCTCCTGGTTTTTAAACTGGAACAACTCAACACCAATGCGATCACCGGTGGACAGGTGTGCGATGCGGAAGTGGTCCCAACCAGGGCCAAAAACGTCGGTACACATCTGGCCAATAGCGCTGTCGTCTTCCACCACTTCCGTCGGTGGCATGATCAGGTACCAGCCCAACACTTCGGTGTAGAACTTCACTGCGGCTTCCAGATCAGGCACAGAGATACCGATATGAGAAAAGGTACGTGGATAAGGCGTCGGGGTTGCTGCTGGTTCTTGTGATTGCTGGGTCATGTTCTTGCTCCTGTTTAGAAGATGAACAAAGTGTAGTTTCGAACCCAAAAGATGGTAAATTATCGTTTATCATGGCTTTGATAATGGTTCGTTATGATAAACCCACTTCATCTTCGTACCTTTCTGGTATTGGCAGAAACCGGTCATTTCACCCAGACCGCTGAGCGACTTTTTATGACCCAGCCGGGAGTCAGTCAGCACATCAAAAAGCTCGAAGCCGCCCTCAATACGTCGCTATTACAACGCTATGGCAAACAGTTTGAGTTGACCGAAGCAGGGGAAAAACTCAGGCAATACGGGCTGCAGCGGGAATACGAAGAGGAACTGCTGCTATCGCAGCTGAACGAAGATGACGCTTATCAGGGTGAATGCCGATTGGCCAGCTCTGGCGCCATCGCTACCCGCATCTACCCCGAGCTACTAGTGCTACAGCAAACCCACCCAATGCTCTCATTTCAACTGGAAGCGGCACCGAACGAAGGCATTATCAAACGTGTCCAACAGAACCTGTGTGAACTTGGGATCGTCACCCGCAAAAGTGGTGATCCTGAGATGTCAGAAACCAAGCTGGGCACAGATACACTTTGCTTAGTGCTGCCGGTTGGCGAATCACACGATTGGGAAAACTTGTGTCGTTTGGGCTTTATCAATCACCCCGACGGGCATCACTACGCCACACAGGTATTGGCCGCTAACTACGGCGACAAATTCAGTCAAATGGGTCAGTTCAAGCAGCAGGGATTTATTAACCAGCTCAGTCAGATCCTGCTACCTGTTTCACGGGGCCTGGGGTTTACTGTGCTACCGCAATCAGCACTTGTACATAACCCACTCGCAGTGGATATCGCAAAGCTGTCGCAACCCGTAAATGAAACGGTTTACCTAATTACCAAGAAGCACCGTCCACTGGCCAAGCGTTATCAACTGCTGAATGAGAAACTTACTGGCTTGTGGCAAAGCTAGCTACATCTACCAAAATGTCGAGATACCCAGCGCGAAAGAGTCAGAATCTACGCCCGTGTCTTTGTGGGTACGGGATCCGACATAAGCCAGTTTGACGCCGAGATGTTTGTTGATAGGAAAACCAACACTTAGCGCCCAGGCAGTGTTTTGTTTCTCTGAATCCTTTGTGATCCCATTCACCTTGGGGCGACCGCCATAGTTGTGCAGCACACTTGCACTGGCCCAAACACCCGGCATGAAATCATAAATCAGATGGCCGCGTGCTGAATAAAGCGGCTCCTCTTCCAGCTTATTGCCATCCCAGAATTCATCGTTTTCGGTATAGATGGCCGCCACAGCAGTACCCTCGAGAGACCATGGGCCGTTGCGGTACATGCCGCCAAACTGAGGGCGGAAGGTGTAGCGGTTAGAGCCGATATTAATCAACTTACTTTCCATGTAGTCACCGGTGGGTAACTGCACAGACAATCCGGCGCCAAAGATAAACTCGCTGTCCTGACTCTGTTTGATGCGGTACTGGCGGTACTCCTTGCCAGATAGAGCTGGAGCACCGTAGAGATTAACCGCAAAACGCACGATGGTATCGGTTGAACCATCTCGCTTGGCTGTAGCACGTTCTCCATCGAGAATGCCGCGCCACTTTGCTTCCTGAAAGCCTTGGCCAACGCTGATTCGCGCGGTGCGGTCAAACAGAGAGAACGAGCGAATATACCGGGCAGCCACGGTATGAATATCTGCGGTCACATCTTCCAGTTGCAGCACTGGGTCAACGTCTACCGACACATCGGAATAAACATAGGCCGCTCCAAGAAAATTCATGTCCACCGGCAGGTGAGACCAACGTCTGGGAGTAAGCTCTTCCGCCATCAAGCTGGCCGAAGGCAATGCCAACAAACAGGCGCCAATAATCGACCTGGTAACAAGTGAGCGAGAAGAATATTCCTTTGACGACACAGCGACTCCCCATCATTCGCAAGCACCCAGGCGGGCACAGTTTACACTTTGTTAACATAATGCATGGCTAGCGCGACGGGCGCAATGTTGGGATAAGGAAAGGAAAAGAGAAAAGGAAAGAGTGGGCTCGTTAGCTGGGATTAGCGCCCTAACAGATGGTCGCAGATAACTTCCAAAAAAGGCTCGCCAAAACGCATCAGCTTGCGCTCACCAACACCACTGATTTGCAGCAGTTCAGCTTCTCGTGTGGGTTTATCCTGCGCCATTTGCAGCAGGGTGGCATCATTGAACACCACGTAAGGCGGCACACCTTCATCTTCGGCCAGTTTTTTCCGCAGACCTCGTAAGCGGGCAAACAGACGGCGGTCATCACCTTCAAGTTCAATCTGGCGCTCCTGTTTTGCCAGACGCACCCTGGGTACCGCCAACTCAAGTGACAATTCGCCACGCAACAGTGGCCTAGCCGCTTCGGTCAAACGCAGGATGGAGCTTTGAGTAATGTCCTGAACCAAAAAGCCCAGATGCACCAGTTGGCGGACCACACTCAGCCAATGCTCCGGTGATTTGTCTTTGCCAATGCCCCAGGTCGATAACTTGTTGTGGCCATGCTCTCTGACCCGTGCGGTGTCAGCGCCACGCAGTACTTCCACCAGATAGCCAGCACCAAATCGCTGACCCATACGATAGATACAGGAAAGCACTTTTTGCGCATCGACCACACCATCGTAGCGCTTTGGGGGATCCAGGCAGATATCGCAGTTGCCGCAGCTCTTTTTGCGTGGCTCGCCAAAGTAATGCAGCAACACCTGACGGCGACAGTTCTGAGCTTCCGAAAAGGCCGCCATGGCATTGAGCTTGTGCTGCTCCACCTGCTGCTGACGGGGGTTCTCAATATTCTCCAACAGTCGTCGAACTCTGCTGATATCTGCAGGATCATAGAGCAGCAGAGCTTCTGCGGGCAGACCATCACGGCCACCGCGTCCGGTTTCCTGATAATAGGATTCGATATTTTTCGGGATATCGTAGTGCACCACAAACCGCACATTAGGTTTGTCGATACCCATACCAAAAGCCACCGTCGCGACCACGATCGCCAGTTCATCCTTAACAAACTTTTCCTGCACCGAATTACGCTTATCCAGCTCTATACCGGCATGATAAGCATCGCAGTCAAAACCTTTGGCACGCAGGCGTTCACTGATGTCTTCCACCCGTTTACGGCTGGTGCAGTAGATGATCCCACTCTGGCCTTTACGGGCCGTGAGGTATTCAGTGAGCTGATCGAATGGCTTGTACTTTTCGATCTGGTTGTAGCGGATATTGGGACGGTCAAAGCTGCCCAAGTGCAGATATGGCTGCTGCAGACCAAGCTGCGCCAGAATATCGGTACGGGTGGCGTGGTCCGCCGTCGCGGTCAGTGCAGCAACAGGCACATGGGGAAACAGCCGTTTTAGCTGGCCCAAGGCGGCATATTCAGGCCGGAAATCGTGCCCCCACTGACTGACACAGTGCGCTTCATCAATGGCAAACATAGCCAAAGGCAGTTGCTGTAATCGCTCAAGAAAACTCGATTGTAGTAAACGCTCTGGCGCTACATAAAGCAGCTTTAACTCGCCATGGGCCAATTGATTCAGAGTTTTTATCTGCTGCTCACGGCTAAGCGTAGAGTTAAGGTACGCGGCACTCACGCCATTGCTGACCAGCTGGTCCACCTGGTCTTTCATCAGTGCAATCAGTGGTGACACCACGATAGTGACCCCATTTCGCATCAGCGCAGGGATCTGATAACAGACTGACTTTCCCGCCCCCGTAGGCATGATCACCAGGGCGTCAGCGCCTTGTGCCAACGCCATCACCACATCGGCCTGACCAGGGCGAAAACTGTCATAACCGAACACACTGTTAAGCTGGCTCAGCGCCATCGCGTGTAGGTCAGCAGATTGGGGGGCAGGGGCGGCCATCATATTGGGTGAGCAGGCTCTCTTCTGGATACGTTATATGAGTAAATCAGCCGGGAGCATAGGTCCCAGTAAAACGTCGGCTAGTTTACTCGTAAAGGGCGATCTTGTCTTGGCGTGTTGGCGGCAAATCCGACGACTGCACAAAAACCACACAAGTTGCTTGCGCTCTTGCGACAAGGAAGCTAGAAAATTGAATAATTACTCTAAATTGGCTTTGCCTGAACCTTATGACTGCTGTTGAAAATCCAGAGACTGCCGTTGAGAATGCAGAGACCTCCCCTTACGTCGCTGCCGATATAACGCCCAAACTGGCGACCATCGCCCGACTTTTCACAGATCAGATGCCTTTTAATCGCACACTTGGTATCACTATTCCCTACTTCACCTGTGACAAGGTCGAGGTACATTTTGATATGCACGACGGACTGATTGGCAATCCCATTCAAAAAATCCTGCACGGCGGCGTCACTGCATCAGTGCTGGATGTGGCAGGCGGCCTGATCGCCATCGCTAACTTTCTAGCGAAATCAGACACCATGGACAAAACCGAGCTGAACAAGAAGCTGGCTCGGATGGGTACCATTGATATGCGGGTGGATTATCTGCGTCCCGGTCGCGGAGAATCGTTTGTCGCAACAGCAGAAGTGATCCGCTCAGGTAGTCGGGTCAGTGTATGCAGGATGGAGTTACACAATGAGCAGGGCTCACAAATTGCTTTTGGAACAGGCGCTTATATGCTGGGTTAAAACATAGTGGCTGCGAACCACCAGCGAACTGTGAGACACATCACAGATCGATCGCTTCTTTGTCCGGGCGCAAACACTCCCGGCGGGCCTACCTATATAGTCACCTGCACTTTCTAACCTCTGTTCGAGATTCAGCTAGGCTTAACAGCCAGTTACTCGAAACAAGGAGTACAGATGGCTCAATCACATTCACCCGCCAGAATCTGGGTTCATGCACCCGCTTCTTTGCATCGCATTATCAATGGCTTGCCCAATCAAACGTCACATCGGCAAGCACTGGCGTCTCAATTAACCACCGCCAAAAAACAAGGCGTGGATGGCATAATTGTTCCTATTAGTTGGCGCACAATTGCGCCGTTTCACCCGGCCAACGTAGAAGACAAAGCGCGCTGGCAGGGTTATCTCACCCTGTTCAAACTGATCAAAAAAGCGGGCCTTGAGATCGTTCCTGAGTTCAATTTTGGTGCCACAGGCGTTCTTGAAGCGGGTACACCCCATCTGCTGCCAGACTGGTTCTGGGGTCGTTTCAGCGGTGACGCAGCGTCGACCTGGCCACAGGATAGCCTCAAATACGTTGACGCTTACGGCAATGACAGTGTTTCCGCGCCCAGCCTGTGGGCCACGGATCTGTTCTATCCCTATATCCAGCAGTGGCTGACCGCTTTCTTTAAGTTCGCAGACAAGTATGTCGATAGCATCCCTCAGCTGCTGTTCGGTGCAGGGCCTAACGGAGAGCTTCGCTATCCGCTGATTGATGCCGTGATCGACCGTAAAGTCTGCTATCAGCTTGGCGTCTTTGGCACCCTGGCCGAACAAGCCTTTGGCGAAGGGATCACTAAAAAATATGGCAGCACTGAAGCATGGCAAAACGCCTGGCAACAGGGCGAACTGACACACAGAGAAGCGCTTGAGTTAGCGCAGCGCCAACTGGATGATTACTTCTCTGAAGAGACCGAGGACCTGCCTGCCAACGAAGAGTTGCCACTGCCGCTGGCAGATTTTTATGACTGGTACCAAAGCCAGTTAGTCGACTTCAGTGCCGAGCTGTTGAGCCGCCTCAACGACACCTGCCCAAGTCACTGGCAATGTCAGTTGGGTCTGCGTCTGCCTTTGGCACTCAATCAGCAGCATAAGCAGGATCATAAACAGCAAATGGCCTTTACCGGCCTGTCGCTGCACCGCGACAACTCTATTCACCTGCCGCTGTTTGAACGTCTGGAACAACACCTCAGCCCAGAAGTGAAACAACGACTGTCACTCTGGCTGTCTGGCATCGAACAAACGTTGGAGCATCAGGAGATCCAATCCTGGCTTGGCCGCGCCAATGAGCTTGGCCTATCGCTGTTCGTAGAAAACCGCCATCCAGATGCCTTGGACGACCACCTGGTGTGGGACAAGTTGATGCAGAAGACACTGCAGCACGCAGGTCTGGCAGGATGGGTATTGCGAGACTTGGACAGCGCCCTCGATACCGAACAAGCGGGTGCCGCCCGCCTGCGCCAGTTAGGTCGGGTTAAACATGGTCAGGGGCAGATTGGTCAGTCACTTAGCCGCAAGATTTTCCGCGTGATGGGGCCGCTGCATCTGAAGGTGGCTAACCAGAAAATGATGCTGGAAGAGGAGAACTGGACCGAGTTTGAGCAGGAGATCCGTCAACTGCGTAAGGTAGGTGTCAGTGCGGTATCGACCGATTTATGGTGGGGCCTGATTGAAGGACGCCAACCAGGGCGGTTTGACTGGAGCTACTACGACAAGGTGGTTGAGATCCTGGCCGCCAACGAGATGCACTGGGTTCCTATCCTGTCATTCCACCAGGCAGGTGGCAACGTCAACGATGACTTTATGCAGACCATACCGCTCTGGTTGTGGGGCAAGCTGATAGAAAAGCATGACGAATTGGAGTCAGTACGCGATCTGCAATATGTCAGTGAAACTGGCGATGCCTCCATGGAGTACGTGTCATTGTGGGCTGATGAGTTTGTACTGCCTTTCTACCGCCAGTTTATGGAAGCGTTCCGCGACCATTACCAGCATCGCGCCCACATGATTGACGAGATCAATGTCAGTATGGGGCCAGCGGGCGAGCTGCGTTATCCGAGCTACAACGCTCATGACTGGGGTGATTACCCCAACCGCGGCACCTTGCAATGTTTCAGTCGCTTAGCGAAGAAGCGCTGGGTCGAACACCTGAAAAGTAAATTCCGTTCAGTGAAAGCGCTGAACTATGCCTTCAGCAGCAACCACAAGAGCTTTGAAACGGCAGGCATGCCAGATCCCGACGAGCTATTTGCCAACAAACAGTACCTCTACTCTAGTTGGGGCCGCGAGTTCCTGACCTGGTATCAGGAAGAACTTATTGCTCACGGTAATCGGATATTGGCCTGCTCCGCAGAAGTCTTCTCCGGTGGTGGAATGGAAAAAGTCACACTTGGCGTCAAAGTGCCTGGAATTCACTGGGAGATCAGTGATCCGGCAATGCCACGTGCCGCTGAAATCACCGCAGGTTTGGTCGCTCCACATCCGGAACTGGGCCCGCGGAACCGAGGCGAATACGTCAAACTGATCGGCGAGCTGATCCCATCAGAGCTGCGCGAACGCGTCGCCCTGCACTTCACTTGCCTGGAGATGGTCAACAAAGACTATGAAGGCTACTCCCGTGCTGAAGACTTGGTGAACTGGGTCGCTGATGCCGCCGCTGAACTGGGTGTTGAGCTTATGGGTGAAAACGCCTTGGGCGGTGAGCTTTATGGCAAGCAGGGGTGGCAGCAGATCGCCCGCGCCCTTAATCGTCAGCCAGGATTTGGTGGGATCACCCTGCTGCGAATGCAGAACCTGTTTGACGACCATCCAACCCCGATGAAGGAGCTGGTGAAGTTAATCAACCAGGCCCAGTAGGGGTATTCACAGGCAAGCCGTAAAAATAGCCGGCTTGCCGAGATCTTTCACACATTCAGGCAATTAGACGCGGGCAACTCTCTCCTTTCTGTCCTAGAGTTAGGGATACTTAATACAGTGAAGGAGTGCCCGCTGGTGAGACGTCTTCTGTCCATGCTCTTGGCGCTGTTGTGTCTTAGTTTTACTGCTCAGGCAGTAACCATTGTTCACAACCCCGTCGCCGATGACAAAGAGCAACTACTGCTAGATATTCTTAAGCTAGCGCTATCCAAATCCGCACCAAACGCCAAATACCAACCGCTGGGCGAAGCCGTTAACCAGGCGCGTGCCCTGCAGATGATAGAGACAGGGAAAATGTCTGTGATGTGGGCAGGGACGACGCCTGAATATGAGCAGAAAATGGCGCCTGTGCGCATCCCTGTGCTTAAAGGGTTGCTTGGGCATCGTATTTTTATAATCCGCAATGGTGACCAATCTAAGTTCAGCACCATTAAGAATCTCAGTGACCTTAAGCGTTTTACTGCGGGTCAGGGACGGTTCTGGGGAGATACTCAAATCCTGCAGGCGAACAATATTCCAATCGCCACCACCATCAAGTACCACAATCTGTTCCCTATGCTGGAAGGTGGCAGATTTGATTACTTCCCCCGCGCAGTGCATGAGCCCTGGAGCGAAGTGCGCACCTACTCCAATCTGGGTTTAAAGGTGGATGACAATGTCCTACTGATATACCCGTTTGCTATGTACTACTTTGTCAGCAAAGACGACAAAAAGCTGCACGACCTCATCCACAAGGGGTTTGAAGCCGCCATTAAAGACGGTAGCTACGACAAAATGTTCTTTAACCACCCCATGGTTAAAGACGCATTGAATCAAGGCAAACTCAAACAACGCACGGTGATCCGCATACCTAACCCATTGATGGATCCCGCAACCCCGGTAAACCGCAAAGAATTTTGGCTGGATATAGACAGTCTGTAATAGACGCTGGAGTCATAACAATATGAATTCTATAACAAAAAAATCGATGATTGCACTCAGCACCGCCTCTTTGGTGGTGATGTTGGTGATCTTCACTATCAGTTACCTGGTGTCTCGCGGCGGCATAATGGATCGACTGGATACCAATATGCAGGACACCAGCGAAGCCCTCTCAGTGGTAATGCAGGAGCCCTTATTCGGTTACGACAAAGAGCAGATAGCCACCGTACTTGAGACGTTCGCCAAGTACCCCTTTGTTTACCAGATAAAAGCAGCAGATCACCGCGGTAAACCCCAAGGTGAGGCTACGCAGGCTGGAGATGCTCCTGCAGACAGTGACTTGGTGGTACAAACCGTTGATATCGTTTGGGAAGGCAAAGAAAAGATCGGCAGCCTGGAGATCACCTTCCGTAAAGATGCCGCCAATAGCCAACTCAATGGCGTTCTCATGACCGACTTGGTTGTCGCAGTGGTGCTTCTAATTGCGCTTATGATTACCAACATGGTGACACTGCGCTCACTGGTGGTTCAGCCAGTACAAGAGGTTTCCGGCGCCCTTGGCGAGATCGCTGCTGGTGGTGGCGACCTGACCCGACGTCTGCAATTAGACAGGGACGATGAGATCGGTGAATTGGCCAGCAACTTCGACCGATTTATTGCTCAGCTGCATAGCCTGATCAGCTCTGTCGCCAATTCAGCCGATGAGGTCTCTTCTGCTGCAGGCCAAATGACGAGTCGCGTTCAGGGTACCACCCAAGCAACAGGCCAGCAGTTGCAGGAAACCGAACAGGTTGCCACCGCCCTGAACGAGATGTCAGCCAGTACCCACGAAGTGGCTCAACACGCTAATCAAACCGCCGCCAGCACAAGAGACACAACTTCACTGGCAGAAGAGGGTGGCGTGGTTGTTGGTCAGACTATCCAGCAGATCGAACGCCTCGGCGCCGATATGAACGGCACTGCAGATCGCATATCTCAGCTGCGTGACAACAGCGACAACATCGGCTCCATGTTGGAAGTAATTAAGAGCATCGCCGAACAAACCAACCTGTTGGCGCTTAATGCAGCTATTGAAGCCGCTCGCGCCGGTGAGCAGGGTCGTGGTTTTGCCGTGGTAGCGGATGAAGTACGAAGCCTGGCGCAACGCACTCAACAATCGACCCACGAGATAGAGAAAATCATTGAGGAGCTGCAGTTGGCAGCCAATAACGCGTTTGAAGCGATGCAGCTCAGCCGCTCCACAGTCGACAACACTATTGAACAGTCTCAGGTAGCAGGTCAGTCACTGGATCAGATCCAGTTCAATATCACCAGCATCAACGATATGAACACCCAGATAGCTACCGCTGCCGAGGAGCAAAGCTCAGTGGCAGAGGACATCAACCGCAACGTCACCTCCATCCATGAGCTATCACAGCAAGTGGAAGACGATGCGCAGATGATCCTGCAACAGGGTGAGAAGCTGTTGGATTTGAGTAGCGACCTGAAATCTGAATTAGGTAAGTTCAGACTGTAAGTTCGGAGGCCAAAATAGGGCTCCACCTGTAACCTTCCATTTACGGGGCATAGCGCGCCAGTGCTATGCCCTTTTTGTTTGCTCTGCTAGGATCCTCTCTTCTTAATTTTCTTCTCTTTTTGGACCCGCTTTTTCATGAGCCAAGCCATAGGTCGCCACGGCGCACTCTTTGCCATCGCCGCATACCTGATGTGGGGATTTGCCCCAATCTACTTCAAACAGCTGCAAGCCGTCGGCCCAATCGAAGTACTGGTACACCGTGTGGTTTGGTCTTTCCTGTTGCTGATTGTTGTGATCCTACTTGCAGGCCGTTGGCACCGGGTACAACAACTGTTTAAACAACCCAAATACCTCGGACTGCTGACCCTTAGCTCCATGCTGATTGCTGGTAACTGGGGCCTGTTTATCTGGGCGGTGGCCAATGATTTGCTGCTGGAAGCCAGCCTCGGCTACTACATCAATCCGCTGTTTAACGTCATCGTCGGTATGCTGTTTCTGGGCGAGCGCCTGAGGAAACTGCAATGGGGTGCGGTCGCTTTAGCCACGGTCGGCGTACTGATCCCCTTGATTAAACTAGGCACATTGCCATGGGTCGCACTGACACTGGCCAGTAGCTTCTGCCTGTATGGTTTAATCCGTAAAAAAATCCCCGTGGATGCCCTTACCGGACTGTTATTGGAAACTGCGTTATTGCTACCACTGGCGTTGGCTTATTGGTGGCAACTGGATTCAACGACCAGTGACCTGATGGCAAACGGAACCACGATGAATATCCTGCTGCTCTCCGCTGGCGCCGTAACCACGGTGCCACTGCTCTGTTTCGCAGCGGCAGCGCAACGCATGCCTTTATCGACATTAGGCTTCTTCCAATATATTGGCCCCAGCTGCATGTTTATCCTCGCCATCGCGATTTATGGTGAAACACTGCAGTGGGATAGGCTGGTCACATTCGGCTTCATCTGGGCAGGACTCGCGCTGTTTACGTTTGACGGGTTTAGAGCCAAGACTAGGAAAGTGACCTGACAGGTTAAACAGAACATTTCTCTTCATTACCATATAGTTACACTAAGATATCAGGTGTGAAAACATTGGACGGCCACATGAGAAAGCATCAAAAATGTTCCAGTGTAGCGGTTGGTATTGTCAGGTAATCGTATGAAATTAGAAGATATGGAGCTGTTTGTTTTGGTTGCCGAAATAGGCAGCTTCACCAAGGCAGCTGACTATTGTGACATTCCCAAAAGCACCATCAGCCGGCGGGTTAAAGACCTGGAAGACAGCCTCAAGGTTCGCCTGTTGAACCGGACGACACGAGCCCTTCACTTGACGCAGCAGGGTGAGCTTTTCTACGAGCAAGCAAAGACTATTCTGGGGGATATCGAACGGATCCAAAGTGAGATCGCCAGCGAACAGTCAACCGCATCAGGCCGCATTACCGTCTACGCACCCAGTGTTTTTTATCATGTCTTCGCAAAGTGGCTCAGTCAGTTTCGTGAGGACCACCCAAACATTTCGTTAGAGTTGCTGTCTCGTGATAACAATGCACCTTTAACGGATAGCAAGCGCTTTGACCTGTTGCTGCAAATTGGTCAGCTAGAGGATTCCAGCCTGATAGCCAAGAAATTGGGCGATGTGCCGGGGAGTTATTACGCCAGTACCCATTACCTCGAAAAACAGGGTGTGCCGGAAACACCCAGCGATTTGACTGATCACAACATCATCTTCCGGGAGCTTATTTTTGGTGAGGAGCCACGCTGGCGCTTCGGCGACGGCGAGAATGAGCAGCTTGTCAGTTTCGAACCCCATGTCATCACAGATTCAGCCCAAGGCATGCTGGCATTGGTTCAGAACGACGTCGGCATCGCCAGGTTGTCAGTGCTACATGCAACACCCTTGGTGAAACAGGGCCAGTTGGCAGAGCTTTTTGATGGCAAATACCGATTTAAGCACCCACTTTATGCGCTTTACCCCTCCCGACGCTATATGCCGGAGCGGGTGCGTTTGCTGCTCAAATACCTGGAGCAAGCCCTTCCTCAAGCGGTTAAACAACTTACGACCTAACCCAGTGAGGCGGGCCCAAATTTTCGAACTCTCGCAACGACCGTCTTAAGTCAGTAACTAATCTACGGGCTGCTCCGGTTGGCTCAATGGCGCGATGCTTATCGTCAATGCTCAACCACACATCCGGATCTGTCGCGTTTAACTCGACCAGTGCGTCAAAGGCTTCCTCTTGGGACAGGTTTCTGCTCAAGGCTAACGCTTGAACACAGCCGGCATTAACAAAATCAGCCAGCAATTGGATAGCAGCCAGGTTCAGGGTCATATCGATATCTCTTATCAACCGTTGGGGATATTGGGGAAAAGCCTTTCGCATGCCCGTCGCGAGTATTCATGGCAAAGGCCGTTTTTTTAGAGAAGTGGTTCGGTGCCTAGAAAGGTGTTGTTGAAGCTAGCCCGCATGGCGGGCTAGCTTTCGGACTTGTTACATCAAGACTTCAGAGTTTTCAAAGAACTGAGACCAGATGCCAAAGTGCACGCCGTTGTGAGTAGGCACCTGCTCCCCTGTGGTCGCATCTACCAAACGAACTACCTTACCGTCGGTTTCAATGCGCAGGGTTTCGCTGCCCAGCTCAAACTCATAGCCGTCGTTGCTACGCGCAAAGTCAGGATCAATTGCTATTTGAGCTTCGCCATTGTCGTAACCAAATATCTCGGTTTTTACATCCATACGCGTGTCCTGCAGATCCAGCGTCGGGAAGACAAAGGGTTCGCCCTGACTGCGTTGCATCTTCAATGGCTCTTCGAACACAGCCAACAGCAAGCCATCGATAAAACGTTCCATGCCATAGATATAGACTTTTGCATCTGGATATTGCTTCTTCGCATCTTGCCAATCCATCTGAGTATTGGGGAGAACGACAGTGCTATGGTCAGTAAATTCTGACTGCATCGTGATCTGTTGGATCGCGGTGCCATTGTTTACGTCTTTGAATACCAGGTTGTTGTGGGTTTGCCCTAACACTTGAAGATTTGCCTCACCCAAACCGTAATCCGTTTCTATCACCATGGCCAAGTTAGATAAGCCACAGAAGGTAATCGCATACTCGTTGTCATCATGCTCCCAGCCAGCCACATGGGGCACCTGGACATGGTAGCGAGGGAAGATACGTACTTCGTCACCCTGCTCTACCACATAGACACGCTGGTCCTCCTCAGGAATAAACATGTCAGCCTCTTCAACAGTGACAAACTCAGCGTTGAACTGCTCAGTTGGAAACGCCAGTGGCATCGCGTGCATAGAAGCCCAGAAGGTGAAAAATACACCCATAGTCGCTAAGCCCATGCGGATCCTGCCCCACATTTTCCATTTTTCACTCAGATACCAAAGGCCACCCAGCGCAACCAGCTGAAGCAACATGAATATGCCCGCATGTTGGTAGTAGCCCAAGGTCATATCTCTGGGCAGATTCAATGACTGCCCCGGCTCGGTCATAAGCACAGCGCAGAAGATAGCTACACCGGCGAGTACAAGAGCGTAAGTATTAAAAATGACTTTTTTCATAACAGTTCCTTGGCCATATCGGTCATTCATTTCAAGGTTTAAATAGGATTGAGGCTATTTTCACACTCTGAATGCAGACGATAAATTGGGCAGCGTGGGATAGGCTGTCTCAGAAAATGGGACGATAAAAAATGGGGTGATAAAAAATGGCGCAAATAACTGGGAGAAAAGGTGAGACAGGGGAGCGGACCGTAATTGCTTGGGCCACACATATATCAAAGCTCTTGGCCTGCATGGTTAAAGAAGCTTTACTCCGGCTCCTGTCCTTCCACTTTCACCAGCTCAAAAAACAGGTAAGTTAGAAGGAAGCCTAGCGCGGCAAGACCCCATGTGATTGAACGAACATAGGGCAGTGCCTGCAACTCGAGGCCAAGAAAAAGCTCCAGTAGTACAATGAAAAACAGTGGCATTATCAAGACCACAAACCACAACCCCTTTCCACCAAAAGTCACAGCACCAGCGCAATAGGGACAGACTTTGACCTGACGAGAAAACTGGTACCACTTGGGTTTTGGCAACGCTGGACGGCTACCCAACTGATTGACCTTGCTCTTGTTCTGGCACCAAGGGCATGTCTTGTGGAATATGTTGCTAAACACGGTTTTCGACTCCTTGAAAACGGATGAACCTATTCTAGTCTGATTCAGCGACAGCTTGAATGGATGTCAGTCGCTGAGTGACCTCTTCTCTTATTGGCGAACTAAACATGGAGAGCGGCACAAAGTACTCCAAATCATTGCGACATCTCACCAGCACACCGTCTATGGCTCCCCTTTGCTCCTGCATAATGCCTGTAACGGCATGCAACTCAATGTTGGCCGTTGCCATGCCACCTTGTATGACCACCAGCATACGGTCAGTAAACGTAAGTGAAACGTCATGGTGACTGGCAAAGGGAAACAGCACCCCGAAGATCCCCAACGTTAATACAAAGCTACTAAATGCGTTACTCAGTTCCAGATAAAAACCTGTGACACCAATAGGGATAAGCAGTAGGCAGCCACAAAACAGTACTAAGCGTTTCGCTGTCCATCGCGTGGATTTGTAGTGATTACGCAAACGTCCCCCCAGTCTCAGGTTTTTAATCAAGCTGCCAGCATGACCAATCATAAGCCCTACTTATATCTTATATCGACCGTTTTTTGAGCACTTATTGATAAATTTCTTCCCGTTCGAAAGAGGAAGCGAACTGGTGATAGTGAAACAGATGTGCGCCAGACAGCTTCCAGAGGCCACTGCATCGCAAAGAGCCGCTGCAGTACATCATTTCACATTTTTTTGAGATTTATTCGATGAAAAACAATTGGTTCAATAAAACCACGAAAGAAACGTTGCAGGCACTGAACAGCAGCAACGAAGGTCTTTTGCATGAAGAGGTTGCACAGAGGCAGCAACAGTATGGCAAAAATGAGTTGCAGGAGAATCAAGGGAAAACGCCACTTGAGCTGTTCCTGCATCAGTTTAAAAACCCACTGATTTTAATTCTGGCCATCGGCGCCCTTGTCTCCTTTGCCACCGGCCACCTGATTGACGCCATCGCCATCAGCGCCATTATTTTGATCAATGCCGGTATCGCCTTCTGGCAGGAGCTAAAAGCACAAAAGAGTATGCAGGCACTGAAAGATATGGCTGCCCCCATGTCTTTAGTTATTCGGAATGGCGAAGTCATTGACGTCCCCGCCAGCGAGCTTGTTCCTGGCGACATGCTGAAGATCCAAACCGGCGACATTCTCGCCGCGGATGT
Source organism: Corallincola platygyrae (assembly GCF_039544265.1). NCBI lineage: Bacteria > Pseudomonadati > Pseudomonadota > Gammaproteobacteria > Alteromonadales > Psychromonadaceae > Corallincola > Corallincola platygyrae. The sequence goes on from NZ_BAABLI010000017.1 coordinate 108,068, forward strand.
GCGCATTCTCGAAGCCCACAACCTGAACATTGACGAAGCGGCACTCACTGGCGAATCAGAGCCAGTTGAAAAACACGCAGAGGCATTGCAGGAAAAAGAGATCCCGCTGGGTGACCAGAACAACATGGGCTTTATGACCACCATTGTCACTTCTGGCCATGGTTTAGGAGTAGTCACAGGCACCGGCATGCAGACGGAAGTGGGTCATATCGCCGACCTGATGAGTTCAACCGAAGAAGTTAAGACACCGATGCAGGTGCGCATGGACACCATTGCCAAGTCCCTGATGTTTGTTGCACTGGGCGTGGTTGCTGTCGTTGCTGGTATCGGTCTGTTCTATGGTATGGCGTGGTTAGAGGTCATTAACACCAGCATCTCTTTGTCTGTCGCGGCTATTCCTGAGGGACTTCCCACTATCGTTTCCATTGTGCTGACCATGGGCTCAGTGAAGATGGCCAAGAGCAACGCCTTGGCGCGCCAACTTTCTGCCATTGAAACCCTGGGCTCAACCACGGTTATCTGTTCAGACAAAACAGGCACGCTGACACAAAACCAGATGCAGGTAATGAAAAGCTACGACGGCGCTGGCCGCTACTGGAATGTATCGGGTGAAGGTTTTGACCTGAAGGGCGAATTCCAACCGGCTGGCCATCAGGTTCCGGCCAACGAGAGCCTGGAAATGATGATGGGTCTGACCGTTGCCAGCCTATGTAATGACGCCGAACACAAGGTGACGAATGGCGAGTCTCAGGTACGCGGCAACCCCACCGAAGGCGCGCTGTTAGTCGCAGCCGCTAAAGTTGAACTGGACCTGGAGACGCTGACCCAGAAGGGCTATCAGGTCATCAAGAAGTTCCCATTTGATTCCGCTCGCAAGATGGCTTCCGTCATCGTCAAAGATGGCGAAGGCAACCACTTCCTCGCAGCCAAAGGCGCGCCTGATGTGATGCTCAACCATGCCAGCGGTTTTATGGCGGACGGTAAAGTACTGAGTTTGTCTCCTCAGGTGCAGGGTAGCCAAGCACTCGCGACATCACCGGCTGACGAGTGTGTTGCAGGTTATCACCAGGCGATCGACCAGTTTGCTAATGATGCCTTGCGGACGCTGGCCGTTGGTTTCCGTGAACTAGATGAAAGCCAGCTCGACAAAAAATATGAAGAACTGGAAAAAGATCTCACCCTGCTTGGCTTGTTCGGCATCATGGACCCGCCGCGTCCAGAGGTTCGTCAGGCGATAGAAGATTGTTTCTCGGCAGGCATTCGTACCGTGATGATCACGGGCGACCACGCCCTGACCGCGGCAGCAATTGCACGGGATATCGGCATTATTCGCAGCGATGATGACAAAGTGGTGACCGGTGCAGAATTGGACCAGATGGACGATGATGAACTGTACGCGATTTGCCCTAACGTGGCCGTGTTTGCTCGCGTCACCCCAGAACACAAGCTGCGCATCGTGAAAGCACAGCAGCACAACAACGAAGTCGCTTCCATGACAGGTGACGGCGTCAACGACGCGCCTGCATTGCGTCGCGCTGATATTGGTGTCGCTATGGGCATTACCGGCACGTCAGTCGCAAAAGACTCAAGCGACCTGATCCTATTGGATGACAACTTCAGCACTATCGTGAAAGCGGTACGTCAGGGTCGACAGATCTTCGATAACCTGTGCAAGTTCATCCGTCAGGCCCTGACCGCCAACGTGGGTGAAGTCTCAGTGATTCTGTTTGCCTTCCTGCTGATGGGCCCAGAGATGGTTTTACCTCTGACGCCACTGATGATCCTCTGGATTAACCTGGTCTCTGACGGTTTGCCAGCATTGGCACTGGGTGTTGAACCCGAAGAGCAAGACTTGATGGAACGTCAGCCGCGCAAGCGTAATGCGAGCTTCTTTGGCAACCACTTGGGTAGCCGTATCGTATGCCGCGGCCTGGCGCTGGGCGGTGCAAGTTACCTGGCTTTCAGCTGGTCGCTGGGCGCGGGTCACTCAGAGATGTATGCCCAGACCGTTGCTTTCGCTATGTTGATTTTCGCTCAGCTGTGGCACCTGTTTGATTCGCGTACCTTTACCACGCTGTTTCGCAAGAACCCTTTTACCAATAAGTACTTGCTGGGTGCGGTCGCTTTATCTGCGGGCTTATCACTGGGTGTCATCTATACCAGCATGGGACAAGCCGTGTTTATGACCGAAGCATTGCAACTGACCCACTTGCTTGGCATCGCGCTGGCTGCAGCACTACCTACTTTCCTACTGTCAGGTGTTAAGGAGGTGACAAAGATTAAGTGGCTGTAACCGACTAAACCCAATATTCGTAACTTCTCGGCGTGGCCTAAAAGCCACGCCGTTTTTATTTGGGAATGTAACCCAAATCTTTGGCAACCAGCCGGCACTGCTCTCGAAACCACTTATGGGCAGGATCGGTATTATTGCTGGGTAACCACATCATGGAAGCGGTCACTTTGGCGGGAAACGGCGCTTTAAATATTTGTAGCTTCAATGCCGGACAAAACTTTTCGGCAAAGCGACTCGGCATGATGGTCAACCATTCAGAATCTCTCACCGCATAAAGCATCTCCATGGCACCTGGCGCACTCCACACGACGTTGCGCTTTTTCATAACACTCAAACTGAGCTCATCGATGTAAGACGACCCTGAATGCCATTGTCCATGAACAACGTGTTTCTCTGCCAGGTAGCTTTGTTCGGTAAGTGGCGCTTTTAACCGCGGATGGTTCTCTCTGGCGATCACCACCAGCTCATCTTCCAACAACACTTGTTTTGCCAGGTAACCATATTTATTGGTGTGCAATCCGATATTGAGATCAAACCGCTGGAAACGGAGATCAGCCTCCAAATCATCAGTGAACGGAGGATGGACTTCGATACCACACTCAGGTGCGATACCTTTAATTCGTTCAATCAACCGCGGTACAAAGGTGTAGTTGAGTGTGGAAAGTAAACACAGCGAAAACACCCGCGTACATGCCTTGGGGTTAAACCGTTTCGCCGACATCAGTGTGGAATGACAGCTTTGTACCGCCTGCTGCAAGATGGGAAATAAGTCGTAAGCGACACTGGTGGGTACCACGCCTCGACTGCCGCGATTAAAGAGCTGATCGTCATACAGCTCTCGCAATCGATTGATGGCTTGGCTGACCGCTGGCTGGCTCATGTTCAGGCGCTTCGCTGCTTTCGACAGACTTTGTTCTTCCATCACCGCAACGAAAATGGGAAACAAACTAAAATCGCTATGTTTCATGTGGCGTCCAACTGCCTCGAACAATCGTATTATCGATGGGTTTAGTGTAATCGCGATTAACTAAATGTCAGTACGTATCCTACAAAGAGTGTGACACTATGCTACTGAATTTAAAGATAGGATCAGGGGGAATAGTCGGGAAACAGGAAGAACTCAGACAGAAAAAAGCCAGCCTTTGGGAGTTGGCTGGCGTCAAAGCATGCTCAGGGCCGTTGGCCGTTTAAGCACATTGGCGCATATCAGAAACAGGCTCGGGCTCGTCTAGTTTGGCTTTTATCTCGGCCAACTCTCTCATCATCTGCTGGTTGGTCAGGTTGTCTTTATGCGCCATGATGATCAGCTTCACTGATACCAGGAACACGCCGGTTTCCAGCAATAGCTCCTTGGTGAATCCGGTGGCAAACAGCGCCAGAGCAAACAGTACAAAAGTTATGACGATAACAAACGTTGAGATCTTATCTAAATCGAAGCGTTTCATAAGGCCCCCTTCAGGCAATCCAGTTTCAAACCCAGAATTTAAACAACTGCGATAACGTGCAGCTTTGCTCGGTTTAACAACTGGCTTTCTGCTAAGAGAAATACACCCTAAGCCTTATGGCTGACCCGTCATCTAACCGCGACGACAATGTACCAAGCACACCATAAAAATTGGTCAATACAAGATATAAGTGGTGCTTATGTTTTACTGGTAGCTCCAACTGGCTGACAATACAGCGAGCTTGCGGACGCGCCGAATTTACTTAAAGTGCAGCAATGATAACAATCCACACTTCGTGGCTAGCTAAACTGAGAGCTGTCAGAGGACAAACCCCATGAAGAGCACCCGGCCTTGCCGATACTGTGAAAATGCGCTGATGGTGAAGCTCGGTCGTTGCCAAGCCTGTATGGTGAAGTCAGCGCTGTTTGCCCTGGTTTGTCTGATCGCACTGACCGTGACGCCAACAAGTCAGCAAATTCTCTGGCTGACCTGGTGTGCCGGCGCCTTCGGTTTTGGGGCACTTCTGTTACTGCATCTGCTATTTGCATTGGCTTATCGGTTGAGAGGAGATAAAAGCACGTCAGACGCCGGAGAACCAAAGCAGAACCATTGACCTGAGCACTTGGTTAAAAATGCAATACGGTCATCAGGCTTACAACTGACGATTCAAAGCACGAAGCAGCTGTTCTGGTTCGGTAAAACACACAAACCGCAACCGCTCGTTCCCTGCCATATCCACAGTAACCACCGGCAACCTGATAATCTCTCGATACGTCACCCGCGTTATTGCTGAAAGTGGGCGAGTCACAAGGTAGCCGTTTTTATGGTTTTCATAGGTTAACTGCTCAGAGTCGACTGTCAGTTGATAGCTTTGCAGTAGCGGAAGTTTATGGGAGGAGAATCTGCGCAATCCATCAAGGATGACAACACCACTGAAAACAAACAGCGCTGCGGTCATTTCGCTACCCGTGACGACATAGCTGAGTGCACCAAGGACCAACAACACAAAGCCAGCGTATTGAAACCTTGGTTTAATGCGCTCAAACAGTGCGGTATCAAAGTGGCTGGTTAGCATTTCCTATCAGACCCGATTAGAAGTCGAGACTTAAGCCCTTTCGTCGACGAAGATAACGGCAGTAAACAGAACAATCACATGACGGGCACGAAATAGTCCAACATTCATGCCGCTCTTCTTCAAAGTTCAGGGCACCGTTGCAGATGGGACAACTAGCATTGGAAAAGAAATCACAGCTCTCCACCTTTTGCTGTGGAGACATCAGCATAGTGGCAGGCGACAGTAATACTGTCTCAGGGTCATCCCAACGGCTTTCGCATAAAGTCAGGCAATAATCAGTGAAGACTTTGGCCTCATAGGCTTGTTTACCTTCGGACGTGCGTCGGACTGCCTCTATCCATTTCTGAATGTTGGCGTACCTCTCTGGCCATCGCGCTTGATCAACATCTTTGAGACATTGAAGCAGCTCTTCCATTGAATAAGTTGAATAGTCAGGTTCGAAATCAAACATGGTTTGGTAGCTACAGACCTGTCACTTGAGCGAATACGGTGTGGTATATACCAATCTCACCATTTGTTCATCTGCCAGCAAGTGGTCAGCACAAACCTTGGGATAAAGATCATGGGTTTTGATGACAACTTCGTTAATAGTTGTTGCGTACCGATTCGCTCAGCTCGGATAGCGGCTTGGGGAAACCTAAGGTATACACAAACCGGTTTTCGCTATCTTCAAACACGCTGTGGGCCACCCCCAGCAAAACAAAACCTTCTTCCAGCAAGGCACTGGCATCTTTCGCGACTTCCGTTTCGATAATCTTGGTAATTCTGAGCAGAGTTTCCTGCGCCGTTGCAACGTCAGATTGAATCATAGATCGACCCTATGCTGTTGTTATACAAATAAGTATGGCTCACCCAGACCCAATTGGCCTACTGATTTAACAAACGTAAAGAGACTTAAAGCTTCTTTACCTTTCTCGACAGTGTCGGCCCTTTATCTGGCTAATAATCGTTCTAACACCCGCCAGACGTAAACAGGGATTCGAAATGGGGTTAAACCGCAGTAAATTTCTATCGTATCAGCGCCAAATCTTTCTGATTTTACTTTTCAGTTGGCTAACTGGTTGCGGCGGGAGCTCCTCGGACAGCGGTGATGTGACGGCAGATGAAGGCACGCTTGAGGTCAACCTACCTGAAGATGAGGGTACAGGCTCAACCGATGCAGATAATTCTGGCGATGATGGCGATTCGAGCAGTGCAGACGATGAAGACACCAACAACCTCCCCATCGCCAATGCAGGCGCGGATCAGGTAGTCGCCGTTGGTGCGTTAGTATCACTGAGTGCAGCTGCCAGCACAGACTTGGATAACGACCCGCTCAGTTACCGTTGGTCGCTTATCTCTCAGCCAGCTGAAAGCAATACCGAGCTGGACGGTGATGCCAGTATGGTGGTGGAATTTACCGCGGACATGGCCGGAACCTATCTATTAAGCCTGGTGGTTGCAGACCCCTATGGCAGCAGTGAAGCAGATACGGTTACCGTCACGGTCTCCAATCAGGGTGTTGATATTACAGATGCTACCTTTACACAGCGCGCTGGCAGTTGTAGCTCTTACGTTGGCAGTTATTACGCCAATGTCACCGATATTCAGCGAGCGCTGGCATTTGATGGTGACATTGTTATCACGCTGAACGATGAACTCTGCGCGATCCAATCAAACAATATTCCCAACCATGACTTTAACGATGCCACGGCAGCATTTGCCACCAATGTCAGTGCCCAACAGGCCAGTTATTTTGTACCGGCCAATCCCGTATTGGCGGCAGCATCTACCGAACTTAGCTTGGGCACCACCAATGCAGTGTTTCTAAATGGCGTGGCATTGGATCTATTGGCAGCCGCTTGTTATGACGTGGGTAATGAACCTTTGGGGCGAGAGAAGATAGGTTGTGGCGAAGATCAGATAGACAACCCTTGGCGCTACGATCCCATGTCGCCGTTAAATGGATTCGGTACCGACCAACACAATGCACACACACAACCCGACGGCACCTACCACTACCACGGCAACCCAATGGCCATGTTCGATCTGGATTGCGAGGCCAACGGCACGGCCAGTCCGGTGATAGGGTTTGCCGCCGATGGTTTTCCGATATTTGGCCCCTGTTTCGCAGATCCGCAATCAGGCATCGTCAGCAAAGCACAGAGCAGTTATCAGTTAAGAAACAACGGTGGCCATCGCCAAGCTGTGACGGGTTACAGCACGCCGCAAGCGGGCACAGGTGACATTGCCTCCGACAACTACGACGGTCAGTTCAGAGGTGACTATGAATACATTGCAGGCAGCGGCGATCTGGATGAATGCAACGGCATGACCATTGATGGTCAATACGGTTATTACGTTACCAATAGCTATCCTTGGGTGATTGGCTGCTTTAAAGGCTCACCGGATACTTCATTCAGCAAAACCGGCATGGCACTGGATAATCTGCTGCATTTGCATGAGTAGGGTGTAGTTTGGGGACGCAAGCAAGACTCTTAAGAGTACGGACTTCAATAAGAAAATTTTGCCCTATCAACAAAATTAATTTGCTCGCCAAATACGGCTTATCAGGCGCAATATCATGCAGTAATTTGGTTTCTCAAAACTGAGTATTCTGTAATGAAATTGATTGTCACTTCTGCACTTTCGCTACTGCTGACATGGGCAGCGTGGGCAGACCCCGCGCCTCCTTACGAGCAGGAAGAAGTGCGCATGTTATGCGAAGAGTGGGCTGAATCTGATGAGGTTCCCGCCTCAGAGCATCAAACATACATCACCAGTTGTATGAAGATGGAGCTGGAGGCTCGCGGATACTATGAAGAAGAGCTGCAGCAAGATGATCCGGCAACAATAGATTATCAGGCCGAAGAAGAGCCTTTGTATGATGACGACCAGTCAGAAGACAAGCAGCTCGAAAGCGGGCAATTTGAACAAGAGTAGAGAGTTATAGAGAAATGAACGCTGAACAGTTTGACCGTAAGCTGAAAAGACAACGTCGTCAGCAGCGTAATCATCAAGACAAACTTGACCATGAACGATGGGACGACGACGCACCTTTAATACAGAAGCCACGCCGTAAACACTGGCACTAAACCTCTGGATTAAAACTACCGTGCCTGCGGGGGCTTAAAGCCCCTGCAGATTAGCGTAGGCCGCGACCAACCATTTGGTACCCACCATATCGAAGTTCACCTGCACCCGGCTCTGCTCACCACTGCCTTCGTAATTCAGAACCGTGCCTTCACCAAACTTCTTATGCAGTACCCGCTGCCCCAACTTCAAACCTGTTTCAGCAAAACGCTGCGGTTCCTGTGAGAAACGGCTGGGCTGATGGGTTGGCGCTCGGCTGACCTGGGCTTTCATGCGGATCTCACGCTGGTACTGATCAGGCACTTCACGCAGGAAGCGGGAAGGACGCTGGAAGTTTTCCCGGCCATAAATACGACGACTTTCCGCATGGCAGATATAGAGCTGCTGCATGGCGCGAGTCATGCCCACATAACAGAGGCGGCGTTCCTCTTCGAGACGGCCCGGCTCTTCTGACGACATCTGACTGGGGAACATGCCCTCTTCGACACCGACCATAAACACCAGTGGGAACTCTAACCCTTTGGCGCTGTGCAAGGTCATCATCTGCACCGCATCATCAAACTCATCGGCCTGGCTTTCTCCTGCCTCAAGCGCGGCATGGGAGAGGAACGCATCCAACGGCAACATAGATTCAGCATCTTCTGGTGCCACAAAGGTACGGGTCGCTGATACCAACTCTTTTAAGTTCTCTACCCGGGTTTCTGCTTTCTCACCCTTTTCGGCCTGATACATGGCCATCAAACCGGAGCCGTGGATCACTCGTTCGGTTTGGGCATGGAGTTGCAAATCATCCACTGTGTCATCCAACTCCTGAATCAACAGCAGAAAGCCTTCCACCGCCTTGGCCGCGCGACCCGCCAAACCATTAAGGCTGAGCAGATGACGACAAGCCTGCCATAGGGTGCAACCCTCGTCGCGGGCATGGCTGCGGATCAAACCTACGGTACGATCACCAATACCGCGGGCAGGAGTATTCACCACACGTTCGAATGCGGCATCATCATCACGGTTACTGATCAGGCGCAGGTAAGCCAGCGCATCCTTGATCTCCTGACGCTCGAAAAAGCGCTGACCACCATAAATGCGGTAGGGCAGCTGCGCCTGCAGCATCGCCTCTTCCAGTACGCGCGACTGGGCGTTACTGCGATAAAGAATGGCGGCATCACTGAGGGCATTGCCATCATTGAGCCACTGCTTAAGTACGCCTGCCACAAAACGTGCTTCATCCAATTCGTTAAAGGCAGCATACACAGAGATGGGCTCACCCTCTTTGCCATCGGTCCAAAGATCCTTACCGAGGCGGCCGCTGTTGTTGGCGATCAGGGCATTGGCTGCATTCAGAATGGTGCCCGTCGAGCGATAGTTTTGCTCTAGTCGTACGGTTTCTGCGCTGGGGAAGTCCTGCAAAAACTGTTGGATGTTTTCGACCCGAGCGCCGCGCCAGCCATAAATCGACTGGTCATCGTCACCCACGATCATCAGGTTGCCATGAGCCCCTGCCAGTAACCGCAGCCAAGCATATTGAATGCCATTGGTATCCTGGAATTCGTCCACCAGGATATTGCCGAAACGGTTTTGGTAGTGGCGCAGCAGGTGTTCGTTGTCTCTCAGTAGCTCATGGGCACGAAGCAGCAGTTCGGCAAAATCGACCAGGCCAGCCAGGTCACACGCCTGCTGATAGTTACGATAGATATCGAGCTGTACCTTGGCCTGCGGGTCGTTGAAATGATCGATATGCTGCGGACGCAAACCTTCATCTTTCTTGCCGTTGATGTACCAGCATGCCTGACGCGCAGGCCACTGTTTCTCATCCAGGTTCATCGCCCGGATCACCCGCTTCACCATACGCAGCTGATCTTCTGCATCCAGGATCTGAAAACCTTCCGGCAGTTTGGCGTCCAGGTAGTGAGCGCGCAGCAGGCGGTGGGCCAAGCCATGGAAGGTACCAATCCACATGGTGCGAATATTGGAGCCCAGCAGCTTTTCAATACGGCCACGCATTTCGGTCGCGGCTTTATTGGTAAAAGTCACTGCCAGAATCGCGTGAGAAGAGATCTGCTCCACCTGCATCAGCCAGGCAATACGATGCACCAACACCCGTGTTTTACCCGAGCCAGCACCGGCGAGAACCAGTTGGCTACAGGGGGCGGCGCTGACGACTTGGCGCTGGTGGTCGTTCAGACCATCAAGCAGGTGTGATACATCCATCGAAAACTCTCTGGGCAGGAAAATCTAGACGCGGGATTATAGCAACCGATGCAGGGCAGCTACATCTTCAAATTCAATCGTTGGCAGAGTATGAATATCAGAGGCCAGTTTTAACGGCTGCTTGTGCACGTTAAGCCAGCCACTTTGCCAACCTGCCATATTGGCACCGTGGACATCGGTATGCAGGTTATCGCCGATATGCAGTAGCTGATGCGGTGCCAGTTTTAAGCGGCGTTCAGCTTCTCTGAACAGGCAGTGAACTGGTTTCATCGGCCAGCCGTCACCAGCAAACAGCGCCACATCAAAGTAGTCAGCCAAGCCAATCGCTTCGAGGCTGACATTGCCGTTACTGATGGCAGCCAATGGATAGCGCTCAGCCAACCCCGCCAGCAGTTGGTGGGTTTCCTCCGCCACTTCCACCTGATTGCGCAATTCAAGAAAATGGGCAAACGCGTCACGACTAAGCTGACGTGCCTGGCGTTTGCTTAACCCCAGTGCCAATGCCATTTCCCGTATCGCCCAACGGCGCAGGCGACTAACATCATGTTTCAGGAATGGGTAGACATCGACCAGCGCATGACGACGCTTCCACCAGTCATCACGACTGTATTGCGCCCACTCAGGTACTTCCGATTGCAGGTAAGCCCAGGTGCCCTTTTCTGCCCCGGTGATCACTGGAACGTTGTCATACAGGGTATCGTCGAGGTCGAAGCTCAGCGCAGTGGGCGTATGAAAGCTGCGGTAGCAGGTCCAGCGGTGCTGTTGGGTTTGCATCGACAACGATTCCTCTGTGTTTGTATCTTTTCGCACGACTCTTTTTCGGCGCTACTTTCTTTATTCTACTTCTTACGCTTTTTTGCTCTGGGGTGGGCCTGGTCATACACCTCAGCCAAATGACTGAAATCCAAATGCGTATAGACCTGTGTAGTGCTCAGGTTGGCATGCCCTAACAGCTCTTGCACCGCCCTCAGGTCCCCCGACGACTCCAACATATGGGTCGCAAATGAGTGCCTGAGTTTATGGGGATGCACCTTGTCTCCCAACCCCTGACGCTGCGCCCAATGTTTCAGTCTCGCCTCAACACTTCGCGGTGAAAGACGCCGCCTCTGCTTGCTCAGAAACAACGCAGACTCATCGGTATCAGCAAACTCGCCACGTACCCGGATCCAACGCTGAATCGCTTTTTTGGCTTCGCCACCAAAGGGCACGATACGGGTTTTATTACCCTTACCCGTCAGCCTGACCTCCTGACTGGACAGATCCACCGCATTCATATCCAGCGAGACGAGTTCCGCCAAACGCAAACCACTGGCATAAAACAACTCAAACATCGCTTTATCACGCAGTGCCAGCGGATCATCGTCGGTGATCTCCAGCAGTTGGTCCAACTCATCCACATCCAGATTTTTCGGTAGCGGCTTGGGCCGTTTGGGTGCTTGGATCCCTTCCGCAGGGTTGGCCTTCAATACACCTTCCCTTACCAGGAACTTACAGAAACTACGGAGCGCGGAGAGTTTTAGATTAAGCGTTGAAGGAGACAGGCCGTTAAAACTGAGGTCCGATACATAATGACGGATCATCGGCTGTGACATTGCCGTCCATTCTGGCATCAGCTCTGCCATCTGGATAGCAAACTCGTTTAACGTTCTCTGGTAGTTGGAGCAGGTGTGGGAGGAAGCGACCCGCTCATAACGCAGGTAATCGAGAAAGCGCTGGATCCAATGCTCCAACGCTTGTGGGATCTCAGGCTTCATGGTTCGCTATCAGGCGAGGCAGTAACGTTGATAACAACGCACGCAATTGATCCACCAACAGCGAATCCATATCCGGTTCGAAGTGGTGAGCATCATGGCTACCGATAGCCAGAATGCCATGGGCTTCACCCGGCTCACCAATCAGCAGCAGTGCCGCTGATTCCACCTGTTTGTCGCCAAACAGAATCCATTGTTCCTGTTGACCCAGGCGACCAAAATAACAGCTACCTCCGCCGAGTCGACGGGTAAGTACCTGCTCCGCATCATCACGGATCAGGGTCAGTTGACGCTCACCACCGCCGTAATCAAACAGGCGTAACGCAACTACGGGCAGACCAAGCTGTTCAGACAGATGTTGCTGCAGTAAACGCTGCACTTCAGCGATCTGCTCACAGCCCAACAGATCTGTGTATAGCTGGCTGTAAACGCGGAAAATACGCTCGTTACGCGCCGCCACCGACATCAGCTCGGTGATCTCCTCTTTGAGATCTGCGTTTTGCTGGCGCAGTACAGTCAGCTGCCGTTCCGTTAACGACACCGTGCCGAGATCGGCATGGGGTAATCGTAACGTGCCCAGCAGGTTAGGGTGACGTGAAAAGAAATCTGGGTTGTCGGCCAAAAAATCGACCACGGCCAGCTCATCCAGTTGGGCGATCACCGCCTCTTGTTTGGATTGCTCACTCATAAGTTAATCTGTCCATCAAATACAAACTCAGCAGGGCCGGTCATGCGCAATGGCTTGTTCTGTCCCTGCCAGCGAATGGTGAGGCTGCCTCCCGGCAGGTCCACTCGCACTTTTTCTGATAATTTACCTTGTAGCTGGCCCACGGCCACGGCACCACAGGCACCTGTGCCACAAGCCAACGTCTCACCGACACCACGCTCAAATACACGTAGCTTAATGTGGTCGCGATTAATGATCTGCATAAAACCAATGTTGGCACCTTCTGGGAATCGCTCGTGACGTTCCAATGCCGGGCCCAAGGTTTCTACCTCTGCAGTGTCGATATCCTCTACCTCCACCACACAGTGTGGATTGCCCATGGAGACAGCACCAAACATCACGGTTTGCTCATCAATCCTCTCCAGATAGGTTTTCTCCATTTTGTTTGCGCGAAGAGGGACTTTATTGGGCTCAAACTGCGGCACGCCCATGTTGACGGTCACACCGCCGTCACGCTCAACCTGAAGTACGATCTTGCCAGACTTAGTGGTAACACCAATGCGGTGTTTGTTGGTCAGGCCCTTGGCGCGAACAAAGCGGGCAAAACAGCGCGCGCCGTTGCCACACTGCTCAACTTCGCTGCCATCGGCATTGAAGATGCGGTAGTGAAAATCGAGGTCCGGATCATAGGGCGGTTCGACAACCAGTAACTGGTCAAAGCCGATGCCAAAATTCCGATTGGAGAGCTTGCGGATCTGCTCTTTGGACAAAAACACGTTCTGGGTGACGCTATCGACCACCATAAAGTCATTACCCAGGCCATGCATTTTGGAAAAATTTACCAACATCCAATTCTATCCGCTGTTAATTATTATTTGGGGCGTGCTGCCATCAGGACGCCCCATATTAGCAAGTTATAGCGCTACATGCTTAAGCGCTTTTCTCAGTTAAGGTAAGACCGCTTCGCCCTGCCACAGCGACTCGCGCGTTTCACGGGCACGGATCAGGTGGGCATCGGAGCCATCAACCATCAACTCTGCGGCACGTGGACGCGAGTTATAGTTAGAGCTCATGGTGAAACCATAGGCACCGGCTGAACGCACCACCAGCAGGTCACCCTGGTCAATGGCCAGCGAGCGATCTTTACCGAGGAAGTCTCCCGTCTCACAGATAGGACCGACGATATCGTAAATCGCTTCCGGCACATCCGTACGCGGTTTCACCGGCACAATCGCCTGCCATGCGCTATACAGCGACGGACGGATCAGGTCATTCATGGCCGCGTCGACAATCGCGAAGTTCTTCTCTTCGCCTGGCTTCAGGTATTCCACTTCGGTCACCAGGATCCCGGCGTTGGCCATAATGGCGCGACCTGGCTCAAATACCAGCAACAGTTCCGGTCGGTCAGCCAAACGCTCACGCAGTGCGCTGGCGTAAGCTTCCGGGTGCGGCGGGGTCTCATCGTCATAGGTCACACCCAGACCACCGCCCACATCCAGATGACGGATCTTGATACCCTGCTCAGCCAGGTTATCGATCAGTGCCAACAGGCGGTCCAGCGCATCAATAAAGGGAGCGATATCGGTCAGCTGAGATCCAATGTGGCAATCCACACCCACCACATTCAGGTTTGGCAGTGACGCGGCTTTGGCGTAGGTCGCCGGTGCTTCCGCAATGGCGATTCCGAACTTGTTCTCTTTCAGACCCGTGGAGATATAGGGGTGGGTCTTTGCATCCACATCTGGATTCACACGGATAGACACAGGTGCGATCTTGCCCATCTCACCCGCCACCTGATTCAGACGGTCTAATTCCTGGCTGCTTTCAACGTTGAAGCAATGAATACCCAGCTCCAGTGCGTAGGCCATCTCATCAGCGGTTTTTGCTACACCGGAGAAAACCACTTTGGATGGATCGCCACCCGCTTCAACGACACGCGCCAACTCACCAGCTGACACAATGTCGAAACCTGCACCCAAACGCGCCAGTACATTCAGTACCGCGATATTGGAATTCGCCTTAACCGCATAACAAACCAGGTGTGGGTGGTCGCCTGCCGCTGCTTCAAACGCCTGGAAATGACGTTCGATGGTGGCACGGGAATAGATATACAGGGGTGTACCATATTGCGCGGCCAACTCAGCCACGGCGGTCTGCTCAGCAAAGAGCTGGCCGTCTTGGTAATTAAAGTGGTCCAAATGAAACTCCTTATGAATCGGCGGCTGGGGCTGGCTGGGGCGCTGGTTCAGAAACCTGTTCCGGTTTTTCCGCTTTTGAGGCATCTTCCGGGAGGTAGAGTGCTCCCTTGTTTCCACAGCCTGCGGCCAGCATCAGGGTTAGCGCCAGCGTTGCGCCTATTCTCTTATCCATCATGGCAAGTCGGTGATCTGAATCAATTTGGCCTCTATAATCGCACCCATACAAGCAAAAGCAAAGCGGACCTAACATGAACGACAGTCAGTATCACCAATTAGCCGATCAACAGATGACCGCCATCGAGGAAGCTATCGATGAAAGCGGTGCGGATATCGATTACGAATCACAGGGTGGGATCCTGACACTAGAGTTTGAAGACAGCAGTAAAATCATCATCAACAAACAAGCGCCTATTCATCAATTGTGGCTGGCGACCAAGTTTGGTGGCTACCATTACAACTATGTTGAAGGCCAATGGATTGATGATCGCAGCGGTGATGAGTTCACTAGCTTTCTCAGTGACGCCATCAAGCAGCAAAGTGGTGAAGAGGTGACGTTTTGAGCACTATAAACGCCACTGACAGCCTGGATTACATTGAGCTAAATCCTGAACAAGAGGCCGACGCCTGTGTGATCTGGCTGCATGGTCTAGGTGACTCTGGCGAAGGGTTTGCCGGCGTACCGCCTTATCTTGGCCTGCCTGAAGAGCACAGAATACGCTTTATCTTCCCCCATGCCCCTGAACGTCCGGTCACCATAAATGCCGGTTATATCATGCGTGCCTGGTACGACATTAAAAGTCTGGATCTCGAGGGGCGCGCGCCGCTGGATGAGGTACTTGTTTCCTGTGAGCAGGTGACACACCTCATTGAGCAACAACTGGCAAAGGGTATTCCGTCGGAGAGGCTGTTACTGGCAGGGTTTTCACAAGGCGGTGTTATCACCCTGCACTTGGCGCCCAGATTCAAAAAACCATTGGCGGGTGTGGTCGCGCTTTCTACTTACCTCTGCCAACCGGAACTGATGGCAACCGAACAAGCACCTGAAAACAGCACCCTTGAAGTCTTTTTTGGTCATGGCAGCCAGGATGATGTAGTGCCTTATATCGCCGGACAGCATGCGGTAGAAACGCTGACCCAAAATGGCCATAAGGTCGATTTTCAGACCTATCCGGTCGCACATACAGTGTCGATGGAAGAGTTGGAAGCAGTCGGGAAGTTTATTGCTGAACGGTTACCTGTTCTCAGTTAACAAACGCTTTCTCAGATAGCCAAAGCTAAACCGCTTGTTGAACTTCAGCCACAGGTTGGCGCTTAACCGAGCGGTATGGCACCACGCTTAGCTCTTTGTTTTCGTCTCGGATAATGTCGTAAAACTGCGGCAGGTTAAAGTTTACCTTGGCCTGGCTGCAGGCTTCTTCGGAGGAGGTATAGAAGCGGTTAATGCTCTGCACTAACTCATCTTTGCTGCCGCCATAACTTGGGTATGCTTCAACCGTATTCTTCTCATCTACCACGTAGATATTGAGCTGGTCAGGTTGCTGATCGAAGAAGAACTGTACCAAACCTTCACTGGCATTGGCTTCCACCACTTTAGGCGGACGCACTTCATTGCAGTCATCCACCTTCACTTCAGCATGGTCACGTTTGCACTGGGAGATATGGCGGTACAGGTCGACCGAGTTGTCGATCGCCTGGCAGCTAACCTCTTTGGCTGAGAAGGTTAAGCCATGTTTCTCTTTGCCTATCGGCAGCACCATCAGATGAGGGCGATGACAATCACGGTGCAGGCGATGATCGATCGCTTCTTCCAGCAGTTCCTGCACTCGACGGCGGATCTGGCTGGAGAACTGTTCTGAGTAACAGAACAGATCAATCGAAGTGGGGCGGCTGGCGTGTTTGCTCATCTTGTTGGTGATGGCGGTCAAACCTTCCAGCAATGAGTGTTCACCCTCAAAACTGGCGACATGAAGTTCGTTCCAGCTATTCAGATAGAGCACATCAATACTGGTCACCAGACATTGTTGCTCTGGACCAAACTTAAGCACGTCATGACTGCTGACATCAAAATCGATAACACGGTCACGCCAAGGCACTGTCGGGTCATTAATCAGGTTAACAAACACCGCAAGCTGGCCGATCTCACTGGGGCGAGACAACGCTGACTTGTTAACGGCAGGACGACGTACCGGGAAGCAGGCCCGCAAGTCAGAACTGCATTGCTGCAACGTGCGCAGATCCAGCGCACTCTTCTGACGATAGATGTAGAGTTCGCTGTCTTTGGTCATCACACCATTGAAGTGTGCCCAACTCAGCACCTTCATTAAGGAATCTGCGTGTTTCTGCGGCTTGGCACCAAGCAGTTTGGATGTTTCCAATGGACGCTTGTACAGATACCAGCCTGCATCCACCTTACGGCCTTCCGGCACTTCAATCAGGGTGATTTCAGGCTCTTCCAAATCTGGAGATATCTGTGGATTAATCAGATTAATCTTGGAGGGCAGGCTTTCGAAGGCGGAGTAGAGTTTACGGGAGAGAATACCAATATCTTCTGGATCGATCGCTTCGGAGATATTGTTGTCACGGGCAAACTGGATAAGCTTTCGGAAGCTCAATAACTGGGTATCCAGCAATTCGGTATAGGCTACGCGAACCTGCTCGATCTTCCAGTGATTGCGATTATCGAGATGTCGCAGTTTCTCCTGATCCCATCCCCAGCTTTCTACCAATGAACGAATAGCACCACGGCGCCACTCACCTTCATGACGATCCGGTGAACTGAGCTTTTCGTGGGTTTTCAGATAGAAACAACGACGGGCAAGATCCAGACGCTTTTCGTCGCCCTGACCTTCAAGGTACTCGGTCACTTTCAGCAACATGCGATAGTAAGGATCGAGCAACAGCGGGTCATCACAGCCTTCATGCAGGATACGTTTCAGTTCCACACAAAGCAGTTTGCTATTGGGATATTCGTAGGAATACGCTTCCATCAGCAAGGTCTTCAATACCGCTTTGTATGGCGAATCGATCCCTTTATAGAGCTGCCAAAGGGTGGCGCCGAAATACTCTTCTGCGGGCACGCCACTGAAGCCGCCCATATCAAGCCATTCGCTCTTGTCCACTTCACCGCTTTGGTAAAGCTCTTCCACCACTGTGTTGTACTTGCCTTCGAGTTCAGCCGGGATCAAAGACCAGATCAGATGACGGCCAGCAATGCGCACGGCACTGCGATAAAACTCATCAAGCAACAGGAAGTGCTGAGCACTGCCACAGTTTTCTTCGGTCAGAACCTGGTTATGACCGCTACGGAACTGTTCCGGGTTTACCAGAAAGAAGTTGGCTTCCACACCCATGGTGAAGGCCCACGCCGTTAACTGCTCACATTTCAGTCGCAATGTTTCCTGCACCGCAGGATCAAGGTTGCAGTGATGGCACACCCAGATATCCAGATCGCTCTCGGTGCATTGGCCTATCGACGCTGTCGAGCCCATGCAATAAAGACCGATAATGTCGGATTGGGTCGGAATGGGCAGTTGCTCAACACCCGCACCACCCATGCTACGAACCAGCTCATCGGTTAATGACAGCTGCTGACTGCTGGGCTCAAAATTGGCAAGACCGCAGGGCGTATCGAGAGAGACAAAACCGGGGAGTTCGGGGTGATTAAAATGAAACAGGGTGGGGAGAAGGCGGAAAACACGACGACCAGCAGAGGTCAGACCAGCTTCTGCGCGACTCAAGCGAAGCTGGTTGTAGTTAACAACCCGCTGCTTCACTTTAGTTAATTGCGCTATCTGCAAGTGACCGGCCTCAGTTACCTGTTAAATAATTGTTATTGGCGAACCACATTGCACCAGGCAAACAGCGTGATCAAGGCGGTAATTTTCGATTAGATTGTGACCAATATAACAGTAGTCAATTGCTCAGTAAACCATCAACCCTATTTGTTATAAGCGTTTTTCGCTATATTCCATTCTGTTAACAAGCCTTCAACAAAATTCGATGCCTTCAGAACTAAAAGTCCGCGTGAATATCACGCCAAAAGAACCGAAATTACAGCAGCAAACAGAATGGCGATGGGGCCGAATTTTCAGCGCCGCATTATTACTGCTCGCTGTAATAATTGCACTGTTTTTATTAGTAAAAAAAGATGAACCGGTGCGTGATATTTCACCCGTTTCAATCGTGCAACCAGAGCTTGCGATATCACCGACAGAAAGTGCAGACTTAGTAGCCGAAGCCCAGGAGCCACCAGAATCCCTCATCACATCGGCTCCCAAAGATGAACCCGTGCCAGAAGCTTCAGTACCCGAAGAACCTGCTGAGGGCTATGCGACGCTCACTCAGGCGGAATTGGCAAAACCGCTTCAAGACCAACCGGCGCCACAACCTGTCTCTGAGCCCAAAACGCCAGAACTCGAAGCCGAAGTTCCAGAAGTAGCCCCGGAGATTTCACCAGAGGAATTAGCGCCCGAACAGGTCGAACCGCCAGCCGATACAGCAGCAAAAGCACCGGCCCCTGAGCCAATCGAAGAAGCAACTAAGCTGCCAAAGGCACAGGATAAAAAGCTGAGTGAAAAGATCAGTGACAACATTCGAAGAGACCAACTGGCTTTGACAGTTGACCGCCGTGAACCCAGCCAATTGGTTGCTGCGGGTGAAACGCTTAATGGCAGCTCAGTAGTTCGATTGTTCTACTTCAATGAATTTGCCGATATGAATGGCGCAGTGGTAACCCACTTTTGGCTGCATAAAGGCAAGGTTGTCGCTAAGGTGCCCCTGAAAATCAAAGGGGACCGCTGGCGTACCTATTCCAGCAAATACCTGCCCGTCAGCCAATCTGGCGAATGGCGAGTCGAAGTGCGTGACGAGCAGAATAACTTACTCGCTTACCAACTGTTCTACAGAGAAAAGTAAGTCTGCCCCGCCTCTGAAACCACGCAGATAGACCGCGAGCGAAAAGCTCCGGTTCTATCTGAGCGGATATCTGAATTCCTCAAATAGTGCCACCAGATCGCTGCAATCAGATCTAAACTTAGACAGCTAATAAACTGTCAGGAGGCCCTATGCGTAGCCAGTTTAGAGCGATCAATGCCGACAATGGCCAAGCCGTCGAAGTAGAGATCTTTGCTGATAACCACAGGCATGGTTATACCCCTACCGAAGGCAACAGTTATCTGACTCTGGAAGGTAGTGGTCACTGGTTTGCCATGCTCGGCAACAGGAGAGTGGCGCAGGGAGAGCTGGCTGATGGTCAGTTTGAGCTTATCTTCAGCGAGGGACGGGAACCACATATAAACTTCCACAAATAAAAGGATTAACAAGGAAAAAGCGTGCGATGACGCCCTCGGATCAGCGTGGTAGGATGAGACATTCAAAATTATTCAAATAATCCGCGCTAATGACCCGAACGATCCGCATTGCCACCCGAAAAAGCCCACTCGCCATGTGGCAGGCAGAGTATGTTGCTGCCCGTCTGACTGAAGCCCATCCTGATTTAACCGTTACCCTGGTTCCCATGAGCACCAAGGGCGATAAAATTCTTGATACCCCTTTGGCCAAGGTCGGTGGTAAAGGGCTGTTCGTTAAAGAGTTGGAAGTGGCGATGCTAGAGGGTCGGGCGGATATTGCCGTACATTCGATGAAAGATGTACCTGTCGACTTTCCTGATGGCCTGATCCTCCACACCATCTGTGAACGTGAAGATCCCCGTGATGCCTTTGTCAGCAATAACTACAGCGCATTAGACGACCTGCCTGAAGGAGCCGTGGTAGGCACCTCCAGTCTGCGTCGCCAATGTCAGCTGCGAGCACAACGTCCCGATCTGGTTATCAAGGATCTGCGCGGCAACGTAAACACCCGCTTAGCCAAGCTGGATGCAGGCGAATATGACGCCATAATTCTCGCCACTGCAGGCTTACTTCGCCTGGAGATGCCGGAGCGAATTAAAGCCAAACTCACACCAGAGCAGATACTGCCAGCGGTTGGACAAGGTGCGGTGGGTATCGAATGTCGGGCAGAAGACAAAGAAACACAAACACTACTCAATGCGCTGCAACATGATGATACCGCCGCGCGGGTCACTGCCGAACGTGCCATGAATCTGCGTCTGCAGGGCGGTTGTCAGGTACCGATTGGCAGTTACGCTGAAATCATTGATGACCAGCTCTGGTTACGCGGCCTGGTCGGTCACCCAGACGGCAGCAAACAGTTCACAGCGGAAGCGAAAGCCCCCTTGTCTGAAGCGCTTAATCTGGGAGAACAGGTTGCGGACGCCCTGTTAGCCCAAGGCGCAGACGAAGTGCTGAAAGAGGTATACGGCAACTGATGCAAAAGGACACGGCAGTGAGAGTGCTGGTCACCCGCCCCGAGGGGCGAGGTGAAGCGCTGCAGCATCAGTTATCAAAACTCGGCCTGTTTGCTCACTGCCTTCCTCTTCAATCTATTGTCCCCAGCGATAACCTGCCCACCCTTGCCCAGCGCATTTCGCGCCTGCCAGATTCAGCTTTGATCATTGGCACCAGCCACTATGCCATCACGTTTCTCTCCTCTGTTCCCGGTTTCAGGTGGCCTGATTGCCACTATATTGCTGTCGGTAAAGCCACCGCACAGGCGTGGCAAGAATCAGGCGTAGACGCTCAGATACCAGAGACACCCAGCAGTGAAGGTGTATTGGCGATGCCGGAAAGCGGATTGGTTCAAGAGAGAAATGTATTTGTGCTCAAGGGGCTAGGTGGCAGAACCCTGTTGTCAGAAACCATGAGGGCGCGTGGTGCAAAAGTCGCAAACCTGGAGATATACCAAAGACAGGCGATGCCACTGAGTGAGCCACTGACTTCATTAATTTTACGCCTGCAATTAAACACCATACTCGCCACCAGCGGCGAGCTGGTCACGCTTATCTCTGACGCGTTAAACGGTCAGCCGAAACTGAAGCAGGAGTTGACCCTGCTGGTACCTAGTAAACGCGTGCAAGAAATAGCACAATCACTTAATTTTACTAGTATTATCAATACTCATAGCGCCAGCGATGAAGCCGTGTTGCGGGTATTGTCAGAATTGAATCAAACAGGTAACGCCAATGGCTGAAAAAAAACAAAACAAAGCGCGTGACGTTGAAGCCAAATCCAGTGCCGAAAAGTCTGCCAGTGACGCCGAAAAAGTCGAGTCCACGGCGCCCTCAGAGAGTAAGGTCGAACAGACCAAACCAGAGAGTGAAAAAGCTGCACCTGAGCCTGCTGCCCGCCAGCCTGTTACTGAGCCTTTGACGTCACCCAAGCCACAAGCGGCGACACCTGTTGCCAGTCAAAAACCACCCTCTAATCGCCTGGCGGTGTTTGCCTTCCTGTTAGCTGTTATCTCATTAGTACTGATGCTGTTTATCAGTTATCACCTCTACCAGCGCGGCCATGCTGCCAGCACGGATATCAACGAGCTTGAAACGCGCACACTCACCCAGCAAGTAATGCTCGAGAAGATGCAACCACTCAATGAGCTGCCGAACCAGTTGGGAGCAGCACAAACCGACTGGCAGACTCAGTTTGAGCGCCAATCGGTCGAGATGGACCGTCTGAGCAATTCTCTGCTAACGCTGGCAAGCCGCCACCCCAGTGACTGGCTATTGGCTGAGACTAATTACTTGGTAAGACTGGCGGGACACAAGTTATGGCTTGAGCACGACATCACTACGTCACTGATGTTGCTGAGAGAAGCTGATGGCCGCTTAGCCGAGTTAGCCGACCCCAGTCTGACCAAAGTTCGCAAGGCCTTGGCGGACGATATGGCAGCGTTGAAAGCACTACCGAATGTTGACCGCAGCCACATCGCCTTATCCCTCAACGCGCTTGCAGGACAGGTTGACCAATTAGCGCTTAAGAGTGTCATCCTGCCAGACATTGACCAAGAACTAGACGACAACAAACCCAGTAGCAGCACTGACGACTGGCGCGATAATCTGGCAAAAACATGGCGTTCATTCGCAGATGACTTTATTACTGTTCGACGTCGCAGCAGTGAAGTAGAGCCGCTGCTAGCACCTGATCAACGCTGGTACCTGCAGGAAAATCTACGCGCTAAATTGATGCTGGCTCAGCTGGCGCTGTTCCGCGAGCAACAAGGTGTTTACGAGTCAGCCATTGATACCGCGTCTCAGTGGATAGATAACTTCTTCAAAACCGAAAACGCCAACACGCAGGCGATGCTCAAATCACTGAAAGAGCTCAAGCAGCATCAAATCGAGCCTGTTTATCCCGATGATTTTAAAGTTCGCGCGCCTCTGGAGCGTTTATTGGAGCGGCGCTTGAGCGCACTGCTGACCCCGACAAAGAAAGAAAAGACGGAGCCTGAGCAACCCGTAGCCGCTGCAGAAGAGCCAGTTAAGCCTCAGGAAAGCGGTCCTGTTGAAGAAGTGCCTCCAGCTGAACTTGAGCAACCAAAAGAGAACCAACCTGAACAAGTTGAAGAGCCTCAAGAGCAGGCGCCCCAGGTACCTGAGGAAGGTGGCCTATGACCAAGCTGATAATCATCATCATCCTTGCTGTCACGGGACTGGTGTTTGGCCCTGTTTTGGCTGGCAATAAGGGTTACGTGCTAATCGCATTGGGTACCCACACCATTGAAATGACTGCCGTGGTATTTGGATTCTTAGTGTTACTGGGAATTCTAAGTATCTGGCTAACGGAATGGCTGCTAAAGCGCACGATCAATGCTACCCGCAGTGCCCGCGAACTTATCTCCGGCCGACGCCGTCGTCAGTCTCGCAAGTTTACCCGCAGTGGTCTGCTGGCACTAATGAGCGGTGAGTGGGCAAATGCCGAGAAGTTAATGACTAAGGGTGCCAAGGGTAGCGCTCTGCCAGTGATCAACTATCTGGGTGCAGCAGAAGCGGCGCAGGCACAGCAACAGGTCGACCGCCGCGACCACTATCTGCAATTGGCCCATAAAAAGCAGGGCGACAATCCCCTTGCTGTATCCCTGACCCAGGCCAGGCTTCAGATCCAGCAGGGTCAGAAAGAGCAGGCGCTGGCAACTCTGAGCACGATACAGAAAGAACATCCAGATAACCCTCATGCGGTCATGCTGCTAAAGGACCTCTATCTGCAACTGGAAGATTGGGCCAATCTGCTGGACCTGATCACACCACTAAAACAAAGCAAACGCCTGACAGCAGATGAACTGGCATCTCTGGAACTAACGGCTCATCAGGGCTACTTCAGTCAGCTAAGCAGTCATCAGGGAGCGAAAGGCTTGGCCACCCATTGGGAAGGCTTGTCTCGTAAACTGAAACAAGAGCCAGCATTGGTCACCAGCTACGTCAAACAAATGCTCGCCTTAGGTGAAGATGAAGCGATGCAGCCGCTGGTCATTAAGACGCTGCGCAAACAGATAGTGCCCGAGTTATTAGCTATGGTGACCGAGCTGAAAGGCGATGCTGAAAGTCTACTGCTGGAAGCCAAACATTGGCTGAAAGGACAGTCTGAAAACCCACTGCTGTTGTCGGTTCTGGGTCAACTCAGCTTGCGCGCAGGACGGATAGAAGATGCAAAAACCTATCTGGAGAAGTCACTGCGGATCTCCCCAAGCGCTGAAGCGCATGCAGCGTTGGCTGAGGTGTTTGCTCAGAACCAGCAACCCCAGGAAGCATTTAAACAGTATCGCCAGAGTTTGGCCCTGGCGACACCTGCAACAAAAGCAATTTAGATAAAAGAGTAGGCGTCGCCGTAGAGGTGGTCTGGATGCAGGCCACGCTCTGCAAATGTGGCCCTGACTACACCCGCCATTTCAAATGGCCCAGCGACATAGACGTCGTAACCATCCAAACTGACAAAGTCTTCCAGTACCGCTTCGTGCACCTTACCAATTTTGCCTTGCCATCCTGAAGGTGGAGTTTCCAATACGGGGATAAAGTGGAAATGCTCTTTGCTTTCCCACTGCTGCGCCAGCGGTGTCAGGTAGAGAGAGCGACGGTCTCGGCCACCCCAGTAGAGGTATACCGGCTGTTTCAGGGGTTGCTTGAGCAACTCACCGATAATAGAGCGCGCGTAAGAAAACCCGGTACCACCGATCACCAAAACAATGGGGCGTTGCTGTGGTTGACGCAGATAAGCATCACCAAATGGCAATTCGACCTTAATCTCGCGGTTAACCTGCAGGAAGTGGATCACCTGCATCGCTTTGCCATCACGGATGGATGCGCCGATATGCAGCTCTAGTGTGCCGTCACCCGGGACAGATGCAATGGAGAAGGGTCGCTTGTCATTCGCAGTGATACAGAGTTGCAGGTACTGGCCCGCCTGAAAAGCTGCCGGCGACTCGGGACGCAACTTGATCCGGTATACAAACTCCGTCAATGGCGTCACCGATTCTACATGACACTGCAACTGCTCTGACATCAGGGGAAACTCCTAAGCTTTTAGTATTTCTATCGCTGGCTTATATCAGCCAATTTCTATTTTTATATCTGACGATGGCACCGCCAGGCAGGCAAAACACCACCCCTCGGCCTGCTCTTGATCTGTCAGTATCGGTGCCATTCGAGGGTAGCACACGGTACCGGAAGTGATGCGGCATAAGCAACTGCCACACGCACCTTGTCGACAACGGTAGGGCCAGGGTACGCCTGCAGCGAGCGCAGATTGTAGCAACGAATCCTGATCGCCGAAAACGAAGCGGTACTCACCATCATTTACTGTCACTTCGTGCGTTGCCATTGCTCCCTGCCTTAACCTTAGTGCTATGTATCTTTTTCAGACGAGGGGAAAATCTCCAGTTCCTGCCAAATGGCATCCACTTTGGATTTTACCGCTTCATCCATCACGATAGGTTCGCCCCACTCTCGGTCGGTCTCACCCGGCCATTTGTTGGTCGCATCCATACCCATTTTTGAACCGAGGCCAGCCACTGGCGAAGCAAAGTCCAGATAATCGATTGGCGTATGCTCGACAAAGGTGGTGTCCCGTTTAGGATCCATTCGTGTCGTTATCGCCCAGATTACATCTTCCCAACTGCGCGCATTGATATCGTCATCACATACCACAACGAACTTGGTATACATGAATTGGCGCAAAAAGGACCACACACCCATCATGACGCGCTTGGCATGGCCGGGATACTGTTTTTTGATGGTGACCACCGCCATCCGGTAAGAACACCCTTCCGGGGGCAGGTAGAAATCGACAATCTCTGGATATTGCTTCTGCAAGATCGGCACAAACACTTCGTTTAAGGCAACCCCCAGCACAGCAGGCTCATCAGGCGGACGCCCTGTGTAAGTACTGTGATAGATAGGGTTTTCACGCATGGTTACGTGGGTCACGGTAAACACCGGGAAGCGCTCAACTTCATTGTAGTAGCCGGTGTGGTCACCGTATGGACCCTCATCAGCTTCCTCACCTGGCTCGATATATCCTTCAAGAATAATCTCGGCAGTGGCTGGCACTTCCAGATCACAACTGATGCAATCAGCAACTTCTGTTTTACTGCCGCGCAGCAGCCCAGCAAAGGCATACTCAGACAGGGTATCAGGCACTGGCGTAACAGCCCCGAGCGTGGTTGCCGGATCAGCGCCTAACGCCACTGCTACCGGGAATTTCTCTCCCGGATGTGCTTCCTGCCACTCCTGAAAATCAAGTGCGCCACCACGGTGCGATAACCAGCGCATGATCAGTTTGTTTGGCCCAAGCAACTGCTGGCGGTAGATCCCCAGGTTCTGGCGTTTTTTATTCGGCCCCTTGGTGATGGTCAAACCCCAGGTAACCAATGGGGCAACGTCGCCAGGCCAGCAATGCTGTATCGGTAGAGCCGTCAAGTCGACCTCGTCCCCTGTCATCACCACTTCCTGGCAGGGCGGACGTTTAAGCTTCTTGGTTGGCATGTTGAGCACTTGCTTAAACGTGGGCAGTTTGTCGATCAGCTCTTTGAAGCCTTTTGGTGGCTCAGGCTCTTTCAGGTAAGCCAGCAGTTTGCCGACATCACGCAATGCATCCACATCGTCTTTACCCATTGCCAGTGCAACACGCTTTGGGGTGCCAAACAGGTTGGCCAGGACTGGCACCTGATGACCTTTAGGATGTTCAAATAAAAGTGCAGGGCCACCCGCACGCAAGGTGCGATCACATATCTCGGTCATCTCCAGATAGGGATCTATGGTTTGTGATATCCGTTTTAGCTCTCCAATGCTTTCCAGATAATCGATAAAGTCTCTTAAATCCCTGTATTTCATCTGTTTGCTACCCAAGATTTGATTGCTGTCATTATAACGATGCAATAACCCTGCGCCATGCTCTGAGCTGGGTTTCTAGCTCCTATACTGTCAACATTGGCAAAGGGAGTAGAACCGATGGCATTAACGGCGGAGTTACTGCTACTACTGTGTGCAATTTTTGCGCTTGTTATTGGCTCGGCTATTCGTCAGCTATTGCATGGTCGCAGCCTGCCTTACACCGTGGCGCTGCTATTAGTGGGACTAGCCCTAGGCGCGTTGGATCGCAGCGGATTATTGATACAGGTGGACCCTGTCAGTAACCAGCTGGTGACCTATATTGCCACCATGGAGCCTCACCTGATTCTGGCTCTGTTTCTGCCGATCCTGGTGTTTGAATCCGCCTTCAATATGGAACCGCACCTGTTTAAACGGTTGTTTCCCCAAATTAGTTTACTCGCTGTACCCGGGTTATTGATTACCACTCTGCTTACTGCTTGGGCATGTAAATCCCTGCTGCCTTGGGAGTGGAGTTGGCCTGAAGCGCTGCTGTTTGGCGCCTTAATCAGTGCCACAGATCCTGTGGCTGTGGTCGCCTTACTGAAGGAGATTGGTGCCAGAAAGCGCTTGGAAACCCTGCTTGAAGGGGAGTCATTACTGAATGACGGAACCGCCATCGTACTTTTCCTGTTGTTCCTTGGGCTGCTGCAGCCGGGCGCCACCATAGGCGGTGACACCCTGATTAGATTTGTTGTGGTTGCGGCAGGAGGTGCATTGGTCGGTTACCTGTTCGGCAGATTGTTCCTCGTATGGATCCGCAATCTTTCATCAGACCACCTATCCCAAATCAGTCTCTCGGTTGCTTCCGCTTTCTTCTGTTACATGTTTGCCGAACTTATTCTCCATGTTTCCGGCGTTGTCGCCGTGGTGACGCTGGGGTTAACCCTCACCAGTCAGATAGCACTTTGGTTGCCCAGTAAGGTACTCAGATTCCTCAATCAGTTCTGGCACCTGTTAGCACATGTCGCCAATACCCTGGCATTTTTGCTGGTAGGTATCACCATTGCAGTCAACATTCCCTTAGGCGACACCCTGTCATGGGGCTTGATACCCTGGGTTTATCTACTGGTGATGGGGATCAGAGCCGTCACCGTGTTCCTGCTCTATCCATTCCTGAAGATGTTACCCGGTGGATTTCGGTTGGATAAAGCACTGGTAATGGTCTGGGGCAGTCTGCGTGGTGCGGTAGCCCTGGTGTTAGCCCTAAGCCTTGTCCATGTGCCAGAGCTGGCAACCGAGCGTGGTCACCAGATCCTGTTTCTAACCGCAGGGGTAGTCTCACTTACACTGTTGATTAATGCGGCAACCATGCGCAGTCTCTGTAAATGGCTGAAATTGGATCAGCTGCCACCTGCGAAACAAGCAGCCATGGACCATGCCAGCAGCCTGTTAAATCAATCTGTTGCTGATGGGGCAAAAGCGCTAAAACAAGACCCGCTGTTTGCGTTAAGCAACTGGCCCAGAATAGAACAGCAACTCGGGCTGGATGACCAGACAGCGCCAGCACAACAGCCCGATCTGGACGCACTGTTTCGGCAATTACTGGAAGCAGAAAGGCAGTTTTACTGGCAACAATATCATCAGGGTTATCTCAGTCGCGCCTCGCTTCACCAAATGCTCAAAGCCTTGGACCTGGCACTCGACGGCTGCCCTAAACTCGATCACTACGCTGATATTGCCAACATGATTAAACCAGGGCTTTGGATGAAATGGCGACACCGTTTGCCCGGCGGTGAAGGCAGGCAGTTCAAGCAAGAGCAGCGCTATGTGGAAAGACAGTATGAGATAGGACTGAGCTTCCTGCGTGCACAAACGGCGCTTGAAGAGCTATTAGACCAACTCTCGCTGCCGGATACCTTAAGCGAGCCAGCCAAACATGCCCTGCATGAGAACTCCCGACAATGGAAAATAAAGCTGGAAGCCATGGCGCAGCATTATCCCGCGCTCTGTCGCGCGGTACAGACCCGGATTGCCAACCGCGTGTTACTGGAAAAACGCAGCGAAGCGATCGATAAACTCGCCAGTCAGGGGCTGCTGGAGAGTGGCGAGCGAACCAAACTGCAGCAAGATAATCGCCAACGACGCAGAGCCAGTGAGCAGAGTGCAAAATGGTCCCAACAGGAAAATGTATTGGCGCAACTGCAACAACTGAACACAACCTCCAGTTGGCCAATTGAACATCTCCAATCGCTGGTTCGAAACGGTAAACACAAGCTGATTGCCGAAGGCGAACTGATCTTCCCTGAGCCTCACAGCCATCATTGGCTGTTACTGCTGGCAGGCACGGTCCAGGTATTTGATCGCCAGGCGGGCTTGGTAACCGATGTCACCTTGAAACAGGCAGGCGTGCAGCTTGGCGTAGATCCCACCGGCAAAGCCGAATGCAGCAAAGGCTTAAAAGCGATCTGCCCGGTCGAAGTGCTGCTGTTAGATCGCACAGCGTGGAGTGCAATCAGCAAAGAGTTTTCTGCACTCCCCGCGAAGCTGCTCCAGTTACCAAAATAGGAATAAATTACATAGATTTGCTGGAAGAAGAGAGAGCTTGGATTATCTTTTAGAGCAGGGATTGGTATTGAGGACCACCTATGGAAGACACACTGTTATTTTCCGACGAGCCAGAGGACACAGAAGTACCCAAGCCATCGGAAGATAGCTATTGGCACGTATTAGTTGCCGATGACGAGCCTGCTGTGCATCAGATCACCCAGATGGTGATTGACGGCATGGAAGTAAAGGGCCGCAAGGTAAAACTGATCGCAGCCTATACCGGGGCGGAAGCGCTAAAAGTGATGACCGAAAGGGACGATATCGCACTCGCGCTACTTGATGTTGTTATGGAATCACCCACCGCAGGGCTAGATTGTGCTCGCGAGATCCGCGAAACCCTGAAAAACTGCTACACACGCCTGGTGCTCAGAACCGGCCAACCGGGACAAGCGCCCGAAGAACAGGTCATTCGCGATTACGACATCAACGACTACAAAGACAAAACCGAACTCACCTCAACCAAACTAAAGACCCTGATCTACTCTACCATCCGAAGCTATCGCGATATTTGTACGGTGAATCAAAGCCGAAAAGGCCTGCGCCGGGTGATCGATGCCATCAGTGAGGTCAACGAATCACATACGCTGAAGACCCTGGCCTCGGCCATTCTCGACCAAATAATCAACTTGCTGAACCTGCGCAGTGATGCGATATGCTGCCGTCAGTTGAGCGCTTACGCCGCCAGTATTCAGGATGGCCGCTACCATGTGTTGGCCACCAGCGGTGAGCTGGACCAGTATCAGGATGTCACCTCAATCGAGGAACTGCCGGCCGAGGTTGCTGAAGCCTTTAACCAGGCCACCAAACAGCAGGGCTCATTCTCCACCGATAAATACTATGTCTGCTACAAACGCTCCCATATGGGAGCCGAGAACCTGCTCTATCTGGAATACCGCGGCGAACTAAATGATCTCGACAGACAGCTTTTGGAGATTTACTCCACCAATGTTGGTCTGACTTATGAAAACCTACTGATCAGGGAAGAGATTGAAGATACCCAGCGAGAGCTGGTTTACATCCTGGGCGAGGCTGTTGAAGGCCGCTCAAAAGAGACTGGCGCACACGTCAAAAGAGTCGCTAAGCTCAGCCACTTTATCGCACTCAAATATGGACTGGATGAGGACGTCGCTGACCTTATTAAATACGCCTCCCCACTCCATGATGTAGGAAAAATAGGTATTCCAGACAGCGTATTGAACAAACCTGGCAAGCTGGATAACGAAGAGTGGGCCACCATGCAAACCCATGCATTATTCGGCGAGACTCTGCTCGCCAGATCCGATAAGCGGATACTAAAGGTAGCATCGGTGATCGCCGGTCAGCATCACGAACACTGGAATGGCAAAGGCTATCCGAAAGGATTGGCGGGAGAGGAGATTAATATTGCAGCTCGCATCACCGCCATCTGCGATGTAATGGATGCGTTAGCCAGTACCCGTTGCTACAAGGACGCCTGGGATTACGACCGAATTGTAGCGTTGTTAAAAGAACAAAGGGGCCAGCAGTTTGAACCTAAGCTGGTCGATATCGTTCTGGATAACTTTGATGAGATAAAGGCGATACGGGCCAGATACCCAGACACGGAATAACAAAAAAGGCGCTGATAATTCAGCGCTTTTTTGAACCATCAGCGTAAAAACTATCTCTTAACGCGACGACTTAACATCAAACCAAACAATGCAATGCCAGCCAGTAACGGCGTTGCAGGTGCTTCCACGTCAATCAGGCTAACAGCATCAATCAAACCGCCATAAGAGTTGCTGATACCGCCACCCTGGAAAGTAAGCGAGTATTCACCGGGAGCGAGCCAAAACTCGTAGTTCACACTCTGCCAGCCCTGCTGCGAACTTTTAGTTTCATTGAAACTGGCTAACGCTGAGTCGATCGGGTCGAAACTCACATTAACCACATTGTCATCTGCACGATTCGTGCGGGCGGCATAACTAAAGCTGAGTTCGTAGTAGCTGGCTTCGAGGATATCGACAACTTGTGTCATGGCTGAGTTGTTACGGCTATCGAGCTCAACAACCCAAGGGTTATCAGACTCAACACTGGAGCCGGTATACAAAGAATAACGACCTACTTCAATGCCCGCGCCTGCAGTGGTTTCCCAGCCCACCAAAGACTGATAGATCGACCAACTGCGAGTTGGCTGCTGCTCAAACTGGTCAAAGCTGCCATTTACAATGAGATTCGCAGAAGCGCTTGGTATCCAAACCAAGGCAGAGAGCAAGAATGCAATTACATATTTCATCGGAAATCCCTACTACCGAACACGACGAGTTCGTGTCTACTACTGAGACATATCCTACCAGTATAACAGCGAATACTTATTTTATTAACAAATACGTTCAATAAACATACAAAAAACCCACCATAAAGGTGGGCTTTTACTAGGGTCTATTGACCTTTACTGTTTGTTTTTGCAGCAAGATGTTGGTGATTTAGGCGAGGCAGAGGCTAAGAAGTTGAGTGGGCCTCAATGAATAGCCGATAACGAAGGATAAATCGCCAACAAATGCTGCCCGAAGGGTTCGTTGAAACACGTTCTGCGCTGCGTCATTCACTACTTTCTTAGATCGCTAAGTTACGTAGCTCATTTCTTGCTCAAAACGTGTTTCATTCGAACAAAATCCATACACGAAAGGTCAACAGACCCTAGCAACCTATCGGACTGACTTATGACTTTTGTTTCTTCATCGCATCGAAGAATTCGTCATTGGTCTTGGTCATGGCCAACTTGTCGATAAGGAACTCCATGCCTTCACTTTCATTCATTGGATGAACGATCTTGCGCAGGATCCACATCTTCTGCAGCTCATCTGGCGTGGTCAGCAGTTCTTCACGACGCGTACCAGAGCGATTAATATTGATGGCCGGGTAAACACGCTTTTCTGCGATCTTACGGTCCAAGTGCACTTCCATGTTACCTGTGCCCTTAAACTCTTCGTAGATCACTTCGTCCATCTTAGAACCGGTGTCGATCAACGCAGTCGCGATAATGGTCAGGCTGCCACCCTCTTCCACGTTACGTGCCGCACCGAAGAAACGCTTCGGACGATGCAGGGCATTGGCATCCACACCACCGGTAAGTACTTTACCTGAGCTAGGAATAACCGTGTTGTATGCACGTGCCAGACGAGTAATTGAGTCCAGCAGGATGACCACATCTTTTTTATGTTCAACCAGGCGCTTGGCCTTTTCGATCACCATCTCAGCAACCTGAACGTGACGACTGGCCGGCTCATCAAAGGTTGAAGCAACTACTTCACCCTGAACCAAACGCTGCATCTCGGTTACTTCTTCCGGACGCTCATCAATCAGTAATACCATCAGCTGACATTCAGGATGGTTGTAGGCAATTGACTGAGCCAGGTTCTGCAGCAACATGGTTTTACCCGCTTTTGGCGGAGCAACAACCAAGCCACGCTGACCTTTACCAATGGGAGATGCCAGATCCAACACACGTGCCGTAATATCTTCGGTTGAACCATTACCGCGCTCTAAGCGAAGTCGTTCATTGGCATGGAGAGGTGTGAGGTTTTCAAAAAGGATCTTGGAGCGGGCATTTTCAGGCTTGTCGAAGTTAACTTCATTAACCTTCAACAGAGCGAAATATCGTTCGCCATCTTTTGGCGGCCGGATTTTTCCGGCAATGGTATCACCGGTACGCAGATTAAAGCGGCGGATCTGACTGGGTGATACATAGATATCATCAGGTCCAGCCAAATAGGAGCTATCCGCACTCCGCAAGAACCCAAACCCATCTTGCAGGATCTCCAGTGCACCACCACCGAAGATGTCCTCCCCACTTTTGGCGTGGGCTTTGAGGATAGCGAAGATAATATCTTGTTTACGGGCACGGGCGAGGTTATCCAGCTTCATCGACTCTGCGATTGCGACAAGCTCGGAAATAGGTTTGTTCTTTAATTCTGTCAGATTCATGTCTGTGGGTTTCTTGACTGGTGGACGGCTCGCACGCAGCAGGCGCTACGGGTCCTTTGAATATTCCTAAGAATATATTGTGTTAAGTAAAGGATTTAAGTTGAAAAATGGTCAGGAAATGCACGAAGCAAGATCAGGTTAGCAGCTTAGTTGGGGGGCGTCCACTAAATGCGGCGGATATTCCGCCGCATTTCGGCACGGATCAAAGATTCGCGTCCAGGAACTCTTTCAGCTGAGTTTTAGACAGGGCGCCCACTTTGGTTGCGATCACACTGCCTTTGCTGAATAGCAGCAAAGTAGGGATTCCACGGATACCATACTTAGGAGGCGTCTGGGCGTTCTGGTCGATATTCAGCTTGCCGATTGTCAGCTTGCCATCGTACTCATCAGCCACTTCGTCCAAAATAGGGGCAATCATCTTACAAGGACCACACCATTCGGCCCAAAAATCTACCAATACCGGCTGGTCAGCAGACAGTACATCAGCCTCAAAGCTGTCATCACTTAGCTGAACAATCTTCTCGTTCATTTTCTTCTCCGCTTTATTAATCGACTGACGTGTAGCAGTGCCCACATCAGCTCTGTTATTTCAAATCATCTCAAGTTGTAAAGCAAGCGCAACCTGATATGCTTGGCGCCATGAGTAAAACACACTTATCAGATACGCGATTTGACGCGTTTGACCTTCGTCCAGAGGTCCTCGCCGCCCTGCATAGCAAGGGCTTTGAATTCTGCACTCCGATCCAGAAGATGAGTCTACCCGTGGCATTGGGTGGAAACGACGTGGCAGGCCAGGCCCAAACAGGGACCGGCAAGACCATCGCCTTCCTGGTGGCGACAGTTAATCAACTGTTGAAAGAGCCGGCTGCGGAAGGCCGCAAGCCTACGGACCCTCGTGCAGTTATTATTGCGCCTACGCGTGAACTAGCGATCCAGATCTATCATGACGCAGAAGCCTTGGCGAAACACGCCGGCATGCGCCTTGGTCTGGTATATGGGGGCGAGGGTTACGAATCTCAACGTCAAACCCTAAACGAAGGTGTAGATATCTTGATCGGCACCTGTGGTCGTCTTATCGACTACTACAAGCAAGGCATATATAGCCTTAATCACATTCAGGTCGTGGTACTGGATGAAGCCGATCGCATGTTCGACTTAGGCTTTATTAAAGATATCCGTTATATGTTCCGTCGCATGCCTGAGCCATCTCAGCGCCTGAATCTATTGTTCTCGGCAACCTTGTCGATGCGCGTACGCGAGCTGGCATACGAACATATGAACGATCCGACCCATGTGCACGTTGAGCCTGAAAAAATGACGGCCGATCGCGTACAGGCGGAGCTGTTCTATCCATCAAACGAGCACAAAATGCCTCTGCTGCTGACGCTGATGGAAGAGGAATGGCCAGAAAAAGCGATTGTGTTCGCCAACACCAAACATGAATCAGAAAATATCTGGGGCCACCTGGCTGCAGATGGTCATCGTGTTGGTTTGCTGACAGGTGATGTACCGCAGCGTAAACGCGTTAAGATCCTCGAGCAGTTCACCGAAGGTCACCTGGATATTCTGGTGGCTACCGATGTTGCCGCCCGTGGTCTGCATATTCCAAAGGTCACCCACGTATTCAATTACGACCTGCCTGACGATTGCGAAGATTATGTTCACCGCATTGGCCGTACCGGTCGTGCGGGAGAAAGTGGCCACGCTATCAGTTTTGCCTGCGAGCGTTATGCACTGAACCTGCCAGCGATTGAGCAATATATCGGTCATACCGTTCCCGTCAGCCAGTATGACCCAACCGCCTTACTGGATGACCTGCCACCGCCAATTCGTCAGCAAAAGCGTCGCTCAAACTCAGGCCAGAAACGCAGTGGCCAGGGCCGTGGCGGTCAGGGACGTCGTGGCCAGGGTCGCAGTCGCGGCGGTGAGCGTCGAGGCTAACCTTTGAGCCGTTCGCCGTCCCCGCTATACGCTGCCATCGATCTGGGCTCCAACAGCTTTCATATGCTGGTGGTCCGGGTCGTTGCTGGCAGCGTGCAGGTACTGGCGAAGATCAAACGTAAAGTCAGGCTGGCTTCCGGTCTTGATCAAAACTTCCAACTTGATGAAGCAGCCATGCTCAGGGGTTGGGAGTGCCTGAGGCTCTTCGCAGAGCGGCTACAGGATATCCCTTCCGAAAACATCCGAATTGTTGGCACAGCCACACTGCGTGTCGCAAAAAATGTCGATACCTTTCTGGAAACCGCTGAACAGATCCTGGGACAGCCGATTCAGGTGATCACTGGCGAACAGGAAGCAGAGACCATCTACCAGGGCGTTGCCCACACCTCCAGCGGGCAGGGTAACCAGCTGGTTATCGATATTGGTGGCGCCAGTACTGAGCTGATCATTGGTCAACAATATGACCCACATATTCTGCGCAGTTTGCCCATTGGGTGTGTGCTGTTTAAAGAGCGCTATTTTGCCGATGGCAAGCTGACTCAGACGAACTTTGATAAAGCGATTCAAGCTGCAGAGCAGGCTCTGAAACCCTTGGTGGTCGACTATCTGGCCTACGGTTGGCAACGCTGTGTGGGTGCATCCGGTACCGTGCAGGCGCTGCAGGAAGTGCTGCTGACCCAGGGGTACGACGAACGGATCACGCTAGAAAAACTGGAAAAAATGATGGCCCTTGCCATCAGTTGTGGCGATATCAGCCAACTCAATATCGAAGGTTTACTGGATGAACGCAAACCTGTGTTTGTCAGTGGACTGGCCATCCTGCTTGCCATCTTCCGCCAATTTAAAGTCAAACAGATGATCACCTCTGGCGGCGCCCTGCGAGAAGGGTTGGTATACGAGATGATAGGTGAACAGCGCCAGGATGATGTTCGCCAACGCACCCTGAGTGGATTGAAACAGCAATTCCGAGTCGATCAGCCCCATGCGACACGTGTCAGCGAATTTGCCTTATCTCTGTGTCAGCAGGTTTCAGCAAACTGGCAACTGGAAGATCTCGAACTGCACGCGCTGCTGGCCAGTGCCGCACAGTTGACCGAATTGGGCTTACTGATTGGCTACAAGGATGCCCACCAGCACGCTGGTTATATTCTCAAACATGCCACGCTACCCGGCTTCAGCAATAGCCAGAAACAACTGCTGGTTACTCTGGTGAGTCAATATCAGGGCGGCTACGATGTTGAGCAGATGGACAAGCTGGCGGGTATAACATCCACAACCACACTGAGACTTGCCAGACTATTGCGTTTGGCCGTTATTTTTTGCGGCCGTCGCCAGGACAGCTCTCTTCCGGAAATTACCATCAGTGCTGAGGGTGATAAGCTGCTACTACATGTCTCAAAGTACTGG
This sequence comes from Corallincola platygyrae, assembly GCF_039544265.1. NCBI lineage: Bacteria > Pseudomonadati > Pseudomonadota > Gammaproteobacteria > Alteromonadales > Psychromonadaceae > Corallincola > Corallincola platygyrae. The sequence continues at coordinate 144,873 of NZ_BAABLI010000017.1, forward strand.
CTCAACAGTCACCCACTGGTACACAGTGAGCTAACTCAGGAAGCACTTCTAACACTCGAGATCGGTGGTGAACTGACTCTGGCTTCCGACGAAGAATAACCCTAGTCCTCGGCAGAGGCTTTTTTCAAACCCGCTACACTCATATACCAGCTAAGCTATTGATCTAGGCAAGTCGCATCCTTGCATCTAATAGGGTAAGCTGCGCGCCCGCCAAATTGGCGGTGTTATCACCATCAGCCCCACGGCGCATGAATATGCGCAATAAACGAGACCCGCTATGTCATTTGCTTCCCTAGGCCTGTCCGAAGCCATTCTTTCTGCTGTTGAAGAACAAGGTTACAAGACGCCCTCTCCCATTCAGGCACAAGCTATTCCTGCGATCCTGGAAGGGCGAGACGTGATGGCCGCCGCGCAGACGGGCACAGGTAAAACAGCAGGCTTTACCTTGCCGATCCTGGAGCAATTAGCCAAGGGTGACAGAGTTAAAGCAAACCAGGTGCGAGCGCTGATACTGACACCCACTCGCGAACTGGCGGCGCAGGTCGGAGCCAATGTCGAGGCATACGCGAAGAACCTGCCCCTGCGCTCTACCGTTGTGTTCGGTGGCGTGAAGATTAACCCGCAGATGATGAAACTCCGTCGCGGCGTTGACGTATTAGTTGCTACTCCCGGCCGATTACTCGACCTGTTCAGTCAGAATGCCGTGCGCTTCAAGCAACTGGAAGTATTGGTACTGGATGAAGCGGACCGCATGTTGGATATGGGCTTTATCCACGACATCAAAAAGATTCTGGCGCTACTGCCGAAACAACGTCAAAACCTGATGTTTTCTGCCACCTTCTCCGATGAAATACGACGCTTGGCCAAGGGCCTGGTCAACAATCCGGTAGAAGTGTCCGTGGCGCCGCCCAACACCACAGCAGAACGGATAGAACAGAAGGTTTATCCGGTGGATAAACACCGCAAGTCGGCCATGCTGGCCCGGCTGATTAATGACAACCAGTGGCAGCAGGTACTGGTGTTCAGTAAAACCAAACATGGCGCAAACCGCATTTCCAAACAGTTGAACGCCAAAGAGATTAATGCCGCAGCCATTCATGGCAACAAAAGTCAGGGTGCCCGAACCAAAGCTCTGGCCGACTTTAAAAGTGGCGCCATCAGGGTGTTGGTTGCCACCGATATCGCCGCACGCGGCCTGGACATTGACCAACTGCCTCATGTCGTTAACTTTGACCTGCCCCATGTCGCGGAAGACTACGTGCACCGTATCGGGCGTACCGGCCGCGCAGGTGCCAGTGGTGAAGCCGCGTCATTGGTTTGCGCGGATGACTTCAAGCTGCTGGTCGCCATCGAACGGCTGATCGGTGACAACATCCCACGCGAGATCCTGTCAGGTTTTGAACCTACACATCCGTTGCCAGCACCACGCAAGCCACTCCCCCCTAAAGCTAAGCGGCCAAAAAAGCCGAAGAAGCCAAAAACCGACAAGCCTGAACACTCGGACGGTCAGCGCTCAGGAGACCTGGCCAGAGGTCGCGGGTAATCAGATACAGGGATATGACCAAGATATCCCTGTAACACTCTCCCAATCCTCTGTCCCAATCGCGATTAGTTAACGAATTTGTGCTCTGGATAATGCCTGAGATCAGGCATTACTGAATTCTTTTGCTAAGCTCAACCCATTGCTTGAATTAGAATTTTCCAGCAACACCTTGCTGCTGGCATGCATGATGGGGCCCTTATGACACACAAGCTACTGCGCCTGTTTGGAAGCATTTTCGGGATATGCTTTTGGCTGTTCAGTGGATTGGCTCATGCACAGATGGACTATGAAACCCTGCCAGCACAAATGCAGGCATGGGCCTCAGAGAATCCTGAGGTGTTCGTGGTTGCCGACCCCAACCTGCCCCCCTACGACTTTATCGATGAAAATGGTCAGCGTTCAGGGCTCGGAAAAGAACTGGTCGATGCTTTAAATCAAGTGCTCCCCTTTACCCTGACTTACAAAGAGTACGACAGCTTCAGCCAAGGCTTGAGAGCTGTAGAAAACGGGGATGCACACGTCTTTAGCCTGTGTGCTCGCACCCGGCACCGTGCCAAACACTTTCACTTTAGCAATCCGATACTTGGCATTGAATCGGTTATTATTTTTAAAGCCAGCGCAGAAAAGTTAAACCAGCCGGAAGATCTATCCCCTTCACACACTGTGGGTTTCGTTAAGGGTTATGCCAATGCAGAACTGGTTTTTGCCACTCAGGGCGCCCCACAGTCTGTGATGACAGGCAGTGTTCAGGAAGGCCTGCACAAGGTTGCAAATGGGGAGATTGATGGCTTTATTATCGACCCGGTGCAAGCAGCCTATTGGCGGCAAGAGAAACAGCTCAGCGATCTCGCCTACTTTTACCTGCCCAATCTTCGCAGCCTTCGGCTTCGATTCTGTGTTAATCGCGATCATCCTGAGTTAGAGCAATGGATCGATTGGGGTATGAATCAGGTGGGTAAAGGATTTATCTCTGAGCTACACCAGCAGTGGGCCAAACAAGATGCTGCCGCGATGGAGGTAGAGCAGCGTGAAGACCACCCATTGGTTGGTTGGATCACGCAAATTGCCGGACTATCCGCAGCACTGATCATGGTGCTGTTTTTCTTCTATTTTGTCCGTGGGCAGGGAGACGAACTCGCCAAGCAATTTGGTTCAGAACAGTTCCGCCGCAGCTTCCTGCTTGGCGTGGGCCTGCTCTGTTTAATTCTGGTATTGCTGGTAGGGGTAGTTTTATCCCGCACCTACAACAATACCCTCAACGGCAATATCAAAACCCTCAATATCAGCCTGGCAACCGCTGAGCAGCAATTGGCTAACTGGTATCAAGGAAGAGTTGATATGGTCACCGAAGTCTCACAAAACCCAGCAGTGAAAGATCTGGCCTGGGTGTTAGTGGAAAGGGACAAGGCTGATCTGGATCCTCGGGGCTCTGCCGAACTGCGGGCATTTAAAGTTGCCCTGCGTGAAGCATCCAATTTGAATGTGGCCGCGGTGCGCTTCTATTTGATTTCCCCTGACGGTATTAACCTGGCGTCTCATGCAGACCATGTTATTGGCAAACCCAATTTAATGGCAGAACAAGTGCCAGACCTTTTTCAGCGGGTAGTCGCTGGAGAGACCCTGTTCATACCGCCCATCTGGTCCGATTTTGACCTGGATGGAAATATAGCGGAAGACGATAAAGACCCCGTCTTGCTGATAGCCACCCCTATGTACGACCGCCAGCAAAGGCGCATCGGTGTGTTAGCTGGCGTCGCAGATCCCAGCGAGGAGTTCTCACAAATCCTCAGCAATATTCGTTTAGGAGATTCTGGTGAGATTTATGCCGTAGACCACCGCGGCTTCATGGTCTCGGAAAGCAGCTTTACCCATATTTTGCGTAAGCAGGGCAGGTTAAAGGTGGGTGAATCTGTCATCGGCAATATCAAGTTAGAAGATGCCATGGCCAATCAGGGCATCATGTCTCCATTCGATGGCGCATCCAATAAACGAGGCGGAAAAAACCTCAGTGGTTACAACGATTACCAGGGCCACGAAGTAATTGGGCAATGGATCTGGCATCCATTTTTGAATCTGCTGTTGGTGGGCGAGTTCCATAAAGACGAAGCGATGGAGGATTTTCGCAAAGTAGCCGTCAATCTGGCGGTACTTACCTTGATATCCATTGCGGTGATCATTTCGGTTTCCATGTTCATGTTGGTGATCGGACGACGTGCATACCAAGCGCAAGCGGATTCGGCAAAACGGCTGGAAGTGGAAGTGGAGGCTCGTACCAAAGAGCTACGCAAATCGGAGCAGGACAACCGCTTAATCCTGGGATCTGTTGGTGAGGGCATCATAGGTTTCAATGGTGCCCAACTGTGCACCTTTATCAATCCTGCGGCCTGCGACATGTTGTTACACAGCCCGGATGTGATTGGCTCCCACGCCAGGTCCGTGCTGCCGATCTCTTTTGATAATGATATGGATGTGGAGCGCGCCATCAACGAGGTCATGTCATCAGGGAATCCTCTCCAAGTAGAGGAGGCGACCCTGGAGCGACCGTCTGCACCTTATCTTCCGGTCGAAATAAACATCCATCCATTGACCATAGACGACGCGATTCAGGGGGTGGTGGTCGCGTTCCGTGATATCACTGAGCAAAACAAAGCCAAACTGGCACTGATAGAGGCCAAACAACTGGCCGATGACGCCAGCAGTGCAAAATCTAACTTCCTGGCCAATATGAGCCATGAGATCCGCACGCCGATGAATGCCATTATCGGTATGTCTTATTTAGCGCTGCAGAGTGAGCTGCCGGATAAGCCGAAAAACTATGTCGAAAAGGTAAACCGCTCTGCCACTAACCTGCTGGGCATAATCAATGACATCCTGGATTTCTCTAAGATTGAGGCCGGTCATATCGATCTGGAGCGAGTCGACTTTAACCTCGCCGATCTGCTTGAGAATGTATTCACCGTGATATCGGTGAAAGTGGAAGAGAAGGAGCTGGAACTCAACCTGGATATTGGCCGGGATGTACCGCTCAACCTGATTGGTGATCCGCTTCGTCTAAACCAGGTCGTTACTAACCTGCTCAGTAACGCGGTCAAATTCACTGCATTCGGCGCTGTATCGCTGGAGATCAGCCAGCTAAACCGCATGGGCAGCACAGTGGAGTTGCGCTTCTGTGTGCGTGATACCGGCATAGGTATGACCGAGGAACAAAAAGCCAAACTGTTCCAGTCCTTTGCCCAGGCGGATGCGTCAACCACGCGCAAGTTTGGCGGCACAGGTCTTGGCCTGGCAATTTCAAAGAGCCTTGTCGAGCTGATGGATGGCGAGATCTGGGTTGAAAGTACGCCGGACGTGGGTAGCGAGTTCTTCTTTACCATGCAGGCGAGCGTGAATGAAACGCTGGAATATGAACACCAGGAATCTCGCAAAGCCCTGCTGAAAGAGAAGCGGGTACTGGTGGTTGATGATGACAGTGCTGCAATCCAGGTGCTCAAAGAGATCCTGACAGAGTATGGCTGTGAAATTTACACCGCCAACTCAGGTCCAGAGGCGCTGGAAATGGCCACCAGTTACAACGTCAGTTTTGATATCGCCCTGATTGACTGGGAGATGCCGAAGATGAACGGCTTGGCGCTGTGCGATGAACTGAAAGCACTGCCCAACCAGGATATGAAACACCTGGTGATGGTCTCCAGCCATGACAGTGATGAGATTGGCGAAGAGAATATTCGCCGCCGTTTCGACAGCATGATCGCCAAACCGGTAAATCCCGACAGTGTGTTCCGTGCGCTGAAGCGCGTCATCGACGAGCAATACCACCTGCAGCGCAGGCAGTACAAGCGCAAAGCCCGTCAAGGCAAACGCAGCATGCTTACCGGCGCATATCTGCTGCTGGTCGAAGACAACGAACTCAACCAGGAATTGGCCAAAGAGTTGCTCGAACAGGCCAGTATCAAGGTGGATGTTGCTAACAACGGCCAGGAAGCGGTCAATATGGTCAATGCTCAACAATACGACGGCGTATTGATGGATGTGCAGATGCCTGTGATGGACGGGTATACCGCCACCCGTGAGATTAGAGAAAACCACCCAGACCTGCCAATTGTCGCCATGACCGCCAACGCCATGGCCGGTGACAAGGAGAAAGTGCTTGAGGCAGGCATGAATGACCATATTGCCAAACCGATCGATATCGAGCAGATGTTCGACACCCTCAGCCAATGGATAACACCCAGTGGACTAGTGACGGAGATTCCACTGGTCAGTGATGACTCTGAACAAGAAGAGGATGTTTCCAGCCTGGAACTGTCTGCTGACATCATAGACACAGAAGCAGGCATAGCCGTTTGTAATGGCAACCAAGGGCTCTATCTTCGCTTGCTGAAGAAATTCCAGAAGGGTCAGCGTCAGTTTGTAGATGAGTTCAACCACGCCTGGCAAGAGGGAGATTGGGAAGCCGCCACTCGCGCAGCTCACACCCTTAAGGGAGCCGCTTCTCACATCGGTGCTAAAACCCTTGCTGCAAGTGCAGGTGGCGTAGAGTTAGCGTGCAGCGAGCAACAGGATGAAGCCAGTATCAATAAGCTGATGGAACTATTGAAACAGCATCTGGATGAAGTTATCCACTGCCTGGATAGAGCGTTCAGTCAGGAGCAGCAATCCACCGCCACCAGCATGCAGGAGAGCATCAGCAAGGAACAGCTGATCGAAGCACTGACAGAACTGAAAGAACTGGCAGATAACTACGACTTCGAAGCGGGCGAGCGTGCCAGTGAATTGAAAAAGCAGTGCCATGATCCCAAGCTGCAAGCCTTGCTGGATCAGCTACTTCAACAATTGGAAGAGTATGATTTCGACGTGGCAGGGCAAACACTGGTATCGCTGTTTGAGCACGCAGAGGCGATGTCATGACGCCTGTTCGTCAATGGCTGCTGACTGTCATTGGGTGTGTGAGTTACCTGTTCGCGCAAACGACTTTGGCAGAAGAAAGCCAACAGGAAACTGCTGCCGAGGTAATGCGGGTCAAATTTATTCCAAAGCAGTCACCCACTGACGCGATACATGACTACCTGATAAAAGTGTTGCAGTTAGCCCTGGACAAAACCACCCCAGAGTATGGTCCAGCCGAGATAGAACTATTACCTCTGCCATACAATCAGGGGCTGTTGATGAGCCTGCTTAACCACGATGACATCATTGATGTGGTCGCGTCAGCCCCATCGAAAGAGAGGGAAACAGCGGCTCGTTCCGCACGGGTGCCTATCACTATGGGGCTGCTGGGTTATCGGATGATGATCATCCGCCAAACCGACTTAGCCGCCTTTCAACAGATTGAAAGCCCTGATGACCTGAAATTGTTTCGCGCCTGCCAGGGAGCACACTGGCCAGATTCCGATATCCTCGAAGCCAATGGCTATCCAGTGCAACGGATAAACAATTTTGACGATATGTTTAAGCGCCTGAGAGAAGGCAGTTGTGATTACTTTCCCCGCGCCATCACCGAAGGTTACAGCGAGATCGAAGCCTACCTTGCACGCACCAAGGATAACTCTATCGTTGCGTACGACGATATCCTGCTGCGTTATCGATTACCTTTTCTGTTTTACACCAGTCATGAGAATTTCGAGCTGGCAGCGCGGATCGAAAAAGGCATGAAACGCGCCGTTAGGTCGGGCGAACTCAAAGCCTTGATGAAGACTCACCCAGTCACCAAGGGCGTGTTCCCGCTTTCAAAGTGGAAGGTGCGAGAAATCTTCGAACTACACAACCCCGATCTGCCAAAAGCGCTACCGCTGGAGGAGCCTGAATACTGGCTGACGCTCGAAGATATCGACTAAAAAACAGAAAACGGGGCCAAAAGCCCCGTTTTTTATCATGATTATCTATATAGCCAGCAGCTAGCTATCTTCCTTCAGCCACTGTGCTACCTGCTTAGCAAAGTAGGTCAGGATGCCATCAGCACCCGCACGTTTGAATGCCAACAAGGACTCCATCACTACCGGCTTTTCGGCCAACCAGCCGTTTTGAATAGCGGCCATATGCATCGCATATTCACCACTTACCTGGTAAGCGTAAGTAGGTACTTTGAAACTCTCTTTAACTCTGCGAACCACATCGAGATAAGGCATACCAGGCTTCACCATCACCATGTCAGCGCCCTCCTGTAGATCCAGAGCGACCTCTTGCAGTGCTTCATCGCTATTAGCAGGGTCCATCTGGTAGCTATATTTATTGCCACCTTTCAAGTTGCCGGCAGAGCCCACCGCATCACGGAACGGGCCATAGTAGCTGGAAGCATATTTTGCCGAGTAGGCGAGAATGCGGGTATTGACGTGGCCAGCCGCTTCCAACGCTTCACGGATCGCACCAATACGACCATCCATCATATCTGACGGTGCCACCACATCAGCACCCGCATCGGCATGAGAGAGCGCTTGTTTTACCAAAACATCTTTGGTGATGTCATTGAGCACATAACCTTCGTCATCAATGATGCCGTCCTGGCCGTGGGTGGTAAACGGATCCAATGCGACATCGGTGATGACACCCAACTCCGGGTAGGCGGCTTTCAGCGCTTTCACAGCACGTTGTGCCAAGCCATCAGGATTGTATGCTTCTGCCGCATCCAGAGATTTCACCTCGGCAGGTGTCACCGGGAACAGGGCGACGGCAGGCACCCCAAGCGCCACCAGTTCTTCGGCTTCTTTCAGCAATAGGTCGATAGAGACTCGCTCTACGCCCGGCATAGAGGGGACAGGCTCGCGTTGGTTTTCTCCCTCCAACACAAACATTGGATAGATCAGATCATTCACTGACAGTTGTGATTCGGCCATCAAGCGGCGGGAAAAGTCACTGGCACGCATACGGCGTGGACGACGCGCAGGGAATTGGCCAAAAACATTCACGATATCTGACATCTCTCGGGGGCCTCTTACGGTTGTTCTGTGGGTAAAAGCTGGAAAGGTTGTCTGCTCAACAACTTGCCATTCGCTTTAAGGTATAGGATCCAAGTCCCTGGCAACAGATTGTCAGCATCTTCCAGGGTGTGAAAAAACTGGCCCTGATAGGGAAATTCATCCGCTTTTACCATCAAGGTTTTCTTCAGCGATGTCAGCCCCTGCTCATTACTGGGCGGTTTAACCGCCAGAGTGAGCTTCACCGGCTCTAATACATCATCGGCATGCAAAGTGTACCGAAAGCCAATGCTGATCTGCGCTTCTAACGCCAGCTTGCGGCGTTGCAATAACAACTCGGCGTCGCCAGTCCAATCTTCACTGTCACTCGCCACCCGCTGATACTGACCATAGTCGTTAACGATCAATCGGAAATTTGTTGTAGGTACGGGAGCTTCACTCTCCTGACAGCCAAACAATATCGAGCTGGTGGCAATGACCAGCACTGTGATTAACCGGCCAAAAACAGCTTTCATTCCATTCCCTTCAAGCTTTACATTCAATCTGTTTTCTCCTTTTGCGACGCTAACATGGCACGATCTCTGCCGCCTTGCTTGGCGCCATAAAGAGCCTGGTCAGCCTCTTCCAGCAACAACTCAGTACTGGTCTCAGGTAAGATGTAACGACAGGCTACCCCGCAACTGATAGTCAGAGCCAACTCGCCCACACCAGTCACGATAGGCTGGCTACGAATCACATCGCATAGTTTCTCAGCCAATTGCATCGCCCCCTCAGGTGGCGTATTAGGCAAAATAAGCGCAAACTCTTCGCCACCATAACGAGCGATGACATCCCCCGGACGCTTCAACAGGCTGGCGGCTCTCGACGCCACTTCACGGATACACGCGTCTCCCACGGGATGCCCATAAGTATCATTCACCTGTTTAAAGTGATCGATATCCATCATGATAAGTGACAACGTCGTTTGTTCACGACGGCTTCGGCGCTGCTCAGCGATGTAGCGTTTATCGAAGTACTTTCTGTTGCGAACGCCAGTAAGCGCATCTCTGGTCGTTTGCTCTTCCAACTCTCGATTGGTTTCTGCCAGCTCTCGCAATGCAACCTCAAGCTCAAACGTGCGTTCCCGCACTTTCTGCTCCAATTCAGTGTTGGCTTTGGCTTGTATCTGCAGTGCTTTGTCCTGAACCAACCTTACCCTTCGGGCCTGCTCGATAGCACTTTTTTCTGCTGCCCTATGGCTGCGATTGACATCTCCCGCGCGCAACGCCAGCGTTGTAGTCATCACCAGTACTTCAAGCCCAGCACCCAGCAACAGAGGAATAGCATTACTCCAGGGCAGCGCGATAACGCCGGCATAGGCCAGACTACTGAGTGTTGCACCACAGGTTAGAGCAAACCAACTGAAAGTGTAGTAACGCGCCATTGGGATGCGCTTCCAGCACGCCCAAAATCCAATGCTGATAAGGCTGGCCACCACCAGTACTACCAAAATGGCTAACAGGATGACCGCCAGGCGGTATGACATTATGAAGCTACTGAAAAGATAGAGAATGCAACCGATCTGCATTGCCCTGAGCCAACGCATCAACAGCAAATACTGTTCATTAATTTTCAACAGATGCTCGACAAAGAAGCAGGTGAACAACAAGGCCAATGCCCCCAGAACCGGGATCATCAGGTGGTGGAATGTCGGCAATGCGGGCCAAAGATAGTAGCTACTGATCCCCAGCAGGGTCGATAACATCAAAATGCCACTGAACTGGTACCCGGCATAAAACAGATAACTCAATGTGCGCATGGAAAACGCCAGCAATGAGTTATAAACCCCCATCAGCAATAACGCGCCTAAGGCCAAACCGATGAGCAGGCTATCTACATGGTTGGTTTCAACAAAATGGTCGCCGCGCCAAAGTGTAATTGGCAAACTGGCGGAACCCTGAGTTTGGAAACGGATGAGCAGCATTGTCTGCCCCTGCATAGGCAGACTGAGTGGCACCAGATAATCAGGATGCAGCACCAGTCGGGAATGGTTCGAAACGCCCAGCTCAGCAAGATGAACAAATACGCCATTGTCTGCCTGTTGATAGAGCTCAACCTTATCAAGCAGCGGATTATCCAGCTGCAACACCCACTCTCTCTCTTCACTAAGGCGGCTTGTCACCCGCAGTTTGATCCAGTGGATTCTGGGATCAAAACCACTATTGATGTTTGGGCCGGTCAGCGACTGCCAGTCGCTTGTTGGTAACGCTGCCACATCTGAAGCAGAAAGCTCGGCGTTGTCAGTCAGGTAAAGTTCGCAGCAAGTTGCGGTGGCGGGCGTACGAACCGTGTTGTCGGTGATGACCCATTCTGCTCGTAACTGCATGCTCAGCGTGAGGCCAAGCAACAGGCAAGACAGATAAAAGGTTCGATAACACAGTTTCATCAAAACAGTCCGGCAAATACAGCAGGTTACAACAGTGGCGAAGCTATCCGCCGGGGAATCAGTGTAACAGTGATCTTGGTTATTTCGTGTACCTTATGGTTGAAAATTAGCGGTCAGCTGAGTTTAAAGAATGTTCGACTGGTCTTTTCAGTATGTGCCAGCAGGCTATCCAACGTCTCTCCACGTTCCGCAGCAACACGGCTGGCGATATGTGGCAGGTAACATGGCTCATTGCGCCGGCTTTTAGGTTTTGGCTTGAGATCCCTTGGGATCAGATAAGGCGCATCGGTTTCCAACATTAATCTGCCAGCAGGAATAAGAGGGGTCATCGACAGCAACTCCTGCCCACGCCGTTCGTCACAAACCCAACCAGTGATACCAATGTGGAGGTCCAGATCCAGATAAGACTTAAGCGCCTGCTCGCTACCCGTAAAACAGTGCACCACGGCATTTGGGATCTTATCCCGCCAGCGAGCAAGGATAGCTAATAGATCGTCGCTGGCATCACGCTCATGAAGGAACACCGGCATATTTAGCTCAGCCGCCAGAGCCAACTGCTGTTCAAGCACATCGCGCTGAACAGGTCTTGGTGAAAAATCGCGATTGTAATCCAATCCGCATTCACCGACCGCCACCACTTCAGGCTCTGCCAACAGGCCTCTCAGCGTTTCCAGATCCTCTGCGACAAAAGACTTGGCATCATGGGGGTGGACGCCTGCGGTTGACACACACAAGTCTGGGTACTGTTTAGAAAGTGCCAACACCTGCTGACTCTCACCAATGTCAGTACCGGTCAATATCAGGGTATCAATCTTGGCTTGTCTGGCCCGTGCCAATACCTGTTCGCGATCGGCATTAAACTGCTTATTGCTCAGGTTGACGCCGATATCGACCCAACCCATGTTACTTAACTCGCTTCACGCGGATCCGCTTGTTGCGATCAGGCTCGCCCAGGAAGAATCCCCCTACTGCGCCACGGGCGATAATCACCCACTGGTCAGTGTTCTTGAAACTAAATCGGGTGCTGTCAGTCTGGCGCCAAACCTGGCCATTCTCCAACGTAACAATCCACTTGCCGTAGGCGTCTTTTTTCTTCTTGGTCCACTTTAACTGCAGCTCGTCAGGACGCTCTTCCTTTGGCTTCTGTTTGTGCTCTAAGCCAAAAATAGCTTCAGCGTCAGGCGCAGGCTCAACAGTGGGTGTTGGAGCAGGAGCAGCGGGAACAACGGTGGCTGGAATAGGTTCAGCGGGAACAACAGCAGGTGCGTCAGGTAACTCACTGGCCACTTCTGTACCAGGCGCAGGGACAACTTTCTCGGGGGCATTAGCCGTTTCAGCTGGTAGCCTTCCTGCCAACGTGTCATAACAAGCAAGACGCTCAACTGGGTGGTCAATCGCCGCACAGCTTTTTAGAGAAATCGTCTCAGCTTGAGCTGAAAAAGAAGCTGCTAACAACGCAGCAATCGATATTAGTATTTGTTTCAAGACTCTTCTTCCTCCGGCTCAGGATCTTCAGGCCGATACAATTTTGCGACCACCAAGCCAACTTCAAATAAGAACCACATCGGCAACGCCAACAGGGTCTGAGAAAACACATCAGGGGGGGTGAGCAGCATGCCAAAAACAAAGGCACCTACGATTATATAGGGGCGTTTTGCACTTAAGCTCTGCGGCGTGGTGATGCCGGTCCAACACATCACGATAATGAAAATAGGCACTTCGAATGCCAGACCAAAAGCAAAAAACAGCTTCAGCACAAAGTCCAGGTAGCTGCCGATATCTGTCGCAATAGTCACGCCTTCGGGAGCGATGGCTGTCAGAAAATGAAACGCCAGTGGAAACACCACATAGAATGCAAACGCCGCTCCTGCGTAGAACAGCAGTGAACTCATAATCAGCAGTGGCGCGGCCAATTTCCGCTCATGTTTATAGAGTCCAGGCGCAATAAACGCCCAGACCTGATGCAGGATAAAAGGCACTGCCAAAGCAGCTGAAACCACAATGGTCAGCTTAATCGGCACGAAAAAAGGTGAGGCTACATCCGTGGCGATCATCGAGGCACCCTCAGGCATCTCAGCAATCAGAGGGGCGGCGATAAACTGGTAGATGTCCTGGGCAAAATAGACCAGCGCGATAAAGATAACCAACACCGCGCCAATGGCTTTGAGCAGGCGATCTCTCAACTCATACAGATGGCTTAAAAAAGGCTGCTGTGACGGACTATTCATTCTGGGTTCTTGTCTTTTGCAGGCGCATCAGACGTGTTGCCTGGCAACTCGCTGGATTGCGATTGACTGGCTTCATCTGTCGATTGGGAAAGGCTCGACGAAGCATCCTCAGAAACAGGAGACTCACCTTCATCTTTACCATAAGGGCGGTTGACCGATTCAGCGCGAGCTCTGAGCTTATTCAGTGACGCCTGCAACTCGGGGGTGACCTTGGTACCCATTTGTTCAGCCTTCTTCAGGTCCTGATGCAGTTGTTCGATCTGCAACTCCTGCTCCACCTGCTGACGTACTGCACCACCATAACGCTTGATAGTACCAATAGTCCGGGTGACGCTGCGCACAGCACCAGGTAACCGTTCAGGCCCCAATACGACTAAGCCAACCACCGCAATGATGATCAGTTCCCAAAAGCCAATATCAAACATGGCTTAAGCCTTGTCTTTTTCCTTGGAGGTGGGTTGCTCAGCACCGTCGGCCTGTTCGCGCTTATCTTCCAAAGGCTGCTTGTCGAAGTCGGCGTCTTTTTTGCCGTCATCGTCATTCATCGCTTTTTTGAAGCCTTTAACTGCAGAGCCTAAATCACCACCAATATTACGCAGTTTTTTAGTGCCAAACAGCAAGATGACAATCACGGCAACAATCAGTAACTGAACCCAACTAATACCCATACCTTCTCCAAGTAGCCTCTATGGCAAATGCTGACCCATTATAGGGCGATGATTGTGCAATAAAACATTTTGCTGGGGTTTAACGGCGGCTAAACCACCAAGCTGGGATCCAGCACCCAATCACGACGCTCCAACCCAACCATTGCCACTGTTCAGCAGGCCACGGCAACGCAAGGGTAGCGAGCAGTGCAATGGCTGATGTACCAAGCCAGAAGTAACCTCGTTGACGACGGTTGGCCTGATGGTGATATTGCGCGGATAAACGTTCCAAAGTAGGTATTATCTGCTGCGCATGTTGCAGATTATTGAACAACAGATCAGGAAGTTGCGGCAGCTTTTCACCCCAGTAAGGAAGATTTTCAAGCAGCTGGCGCTTCAGCGCTTTCACACCCAACTGCTCCTGCATCCAGTTTTCCAGGAAAGGCTTGGCCGTTTGCCACAGATCTAACTGAGGATAAAGCTGTCTTCCCAACCCTTCGATATAGAGCAGGGTTTTTTGAAGCAGCACCAGCTGTGGTTGCACTTCCATATTAAAACGGCGGGCAGTGTTGAACAGATTAATTAACACATGACCAAATGAGATCTCAGATAGTGGCTTATTAAATATGGGTTCACATACGGTACGGATCGCCACCTCAAACTCGTCGACATCGGTCTCTAGGGGTACCCAACCGGAATCTACGTGCAGTTCTGCAACCTTGCGGTAATCGCGATTAAAAAACGCCAGGAAGTTTTCTGCCAAGTAACGCTTATCTTCGCGATTCAAGGTACCGACAATGCCACAATCGATACCAATCCAAAGGGGATCTTCAGGGTGCTCTTTTGCCACAAAAATGTTGCCGGGATGCATATCGGCATGGAAAAAACTGTCTCTGAATACCTGCGTAAAGAAGACCTCAACGCCTCGCTCCGCCAGACGTTTCATATTGGTGCCATTCGCTTCCAGCGCCTCGATATCCCCGACTGGAATACCGTAAATACGCTCCATCACCAATAACTGCGTGCGGCACAGTTCACTGTATACACGGGGCACATAAAGTGCGTCAGAACCTTCAAAATTGCGCCGTAGTTGGATCGCATTGGCAGCTTCACGGGACAGGTCCAGTTCATCCAAAATCGTTTTACGGTATTCGCGGATCACTTCTTTTGGGCGCAACCGCTTTCCGTCCGGCAGTAGCAGTGCTACCAGCCCGGCAAGCGTCTCCATCCAGTGCAGGTCTGCCAGTATCTGTTTCTCGATATCAGGGCGAATGACTTTCAATACAACTTTCTGTGGCTGCCCCTGCTCATCTGACTTAAGTGTGGCTGTATGTACTTGCGCAATGGAGGCTGTCGCCAGTGGGGCGGTGTCAAAATCGTCAAACCAGTTGGAAAGCGGCCCACCCAGAGCCTGTTCCATTAACTGTTGTGCTTGTTCACCTGGAAATGGTGCAACTTGATCCTGCAATAACGCCAGCTCCTTTGCATAGTCATCATCAAGCAGGTCTCGGCGAGTAGAGAGCATCTGGCCAAGCTTAATAAAAACAGGCCCCAGGGCTTCCATCGCCATGCGCAAGCGCTTGGCATCTGACGCATCAGGATGTTGATTTCGTAACCAGAATAAAGTGGCTCGACAGAGCTTCAGATACCAGGGCCAACGCTGCTGCGGTATCAGCTTATCGATACCGAACCTGAGCATGGTTGCACCGATAAAGTAGAGGCGGAAGAACTGACCGAACACCTTCATGCACCCTGCTCCTGCGTTTTGGTTTCCAGTCGCTTCAATCGCACTTCAACCGCGTCGGTGTCCGCTGCCAACAGCTGAACATCGTCGGCAAAGGCAGCTAACGCCAGAGGGTGAGCAACCAGAGCCACTTCATCCGTCAGCATACGACCAAGCTGGGCCATACCTTCCTCTTTTTGCCGATTGGCATACTGCTTACCCCGTGCAAGCAGCTGAGATAGCATGTGGGTGGCGGGGTCACCGATCCACTTAGATAACGGCTCCTGCCAATCAACCTCCAATCCTTTCAGCAAAGCCGCAAACTGTTGAGCAATTTCGGCGTTACCCTCAAGCACCAGTCGGTCTGACTTGATCAGTTCAGAAAGGTCAGAGCCGGTCTGCAGCTTGGGCAAATCGATAGCAGCGAGTTGCAACCGACAGTCCCAGTCACTTTGTTCACCGGACATCAAATCGATACGAGAATCACTAAACGCAAATAAAAGCGGGGCTGGCAGTTCAGCAAGCTCCAATCGAAGTCGCTTTCCTCGCAGGGAAGCCAACAGGTTTTGGTGATTTGGCGCCGACTGCAGATATCGATTCAGCAAAGCTTCCAACCCACCAACCAATAGCGGAGTAACAGGCATAGGGGTTCCTAAAACTTGAAGCCTCGATGAAGTGCGACGATGCCACCAGTCAGGTTGTAGTAATTCACCTGCTCAAAACCCTGTGTTTCCATCATCTGCTTCAATGTGTCTTGATCGGGGTGCATGCGAATAGACTCAGCCAAGTACTGATAGCTGGCACCATCATTGAGTACCGCCTCTCCCATCTTCGGCAATAAATGGAAACTATAGGCGTCGTATACCTTGCTCAACAACTTGATCTGGGGCTTTGAAAACTCCAGCACCAATAGACGGCCACCCGGTTTAAGCACACGCAGCATCGACGCCAGCGCTTTATCTTTATCTGTCACATTGCGCAGGCCAAAAGCGATGGTAATAAGATCGAAGTGGTTGTCAGGGAACGGCAGCGCTTCGGCATTGGCCTGCACATAGCTGACATTGCCCAAAACGCCGATATTGCGCAGCTTATCACGGCCCACTTTCAGCATTGAGCTGTTGATGTCAGCCAGAACGACTTGGCCGTCATCTCCCACCAACCTGGAAAAGCGCGCGGTAAGATCGCCTGTGCCGCCAGCCAGGTCCAAAACCCGCTGGCCGCGCCGGATGCCACTGCAATCGATAGTGAAACGCTTCCATACTCGATGGATACCGCCTGACATCAAATCATTCATTAAATCGTATTTGGCTGCAACGGAGTGGAATACATCCGCTACTAACGACTCTTTCTCTGATGCTGCTACGGTTTTAAAGCCGAAATGGGTGGTATCGCCTGCAGACTCGCTCACTTTTAGCCCCTATTTTTGTCAATCTCCTGCAGTTTACTGAAAAAGCTTTGATTCACCCACCCCGAAATTTTTTCCCTGCAACCACCATCAGGTTTATTTGTGGCAATAGCCAACTACACTTATCCATATAAATTAGGGATTTCTGTTTGGCTGATGATGAAAAACACAGTGACGACCTTATTGTTCTGGCTCGCCGCATCACCCGCCTGGGCTATGGACAACCAACTTAACGACTACTTTGCACCCGATGTTTTGGCCAAGGTAGAAAAGGCTTATGGCATCGAAGCAAGAGACAATCTGCTAGCCTGGCAACGGCTGATTGTTGAAGGACGAGCGCTGATTGATGATAAAGCCAAGCTGGAGCTGGCAAACCAATACCTCAATCAAATCAATTTCGTTTCTGATCAGGCTCACTGGCAGCAGGAAGATTACTGGGCAACACCGCTGGAGTTTATTGCGACATCCGGGGGAGATTGCGAAGACTACTCCGTAGCCAAACTGGAAACACTCCGCCTGATGGGTGTGCCGTCTGAAAAATTGCGACTGATGTACGTAAAAAACGTGGCCGATAACCAACCCCATATGGTGCTGACCTACCACCCCAGACATGGAGATATCCCACTGGTTCTAGACAATCTGGATGGTCAGGTACGCCTGGCCAGTGAGCGAAAAGACCTTAAACCAATAATCAGCTTCAACGATGATGGTCAGTGGCTAGCACGCGTACAAGGACGTGGCGGCAGTAAACTGAAAGAGGAGGGTGGCGAGTTCTGGGAAGCTTTGATGGACCGTATTCAACACCAGATTTAGGGCCTGTTTACCTCGCAGTAATAGCTCAAGGAGGGATTCGATGACATTGTCACGTCAACTGCTACAGCTCATTACATTGCTGTTGGGGCTGATGTTGTTAGCTAGCTGGCTTATCTATCTGCAAAGTGCCCGCAGCGACATTCAAAAGCAGTTAGGCAATCATGCCCAGGACACAGCCACTGCCTTAAGCTTAACCTTGGTACCTTATACTTCGCCGTGGGACAGTTCAGCCATTGAAGCGACCATAACGGCGCTGTATGACCGCGGTTATTTCAGTCAAATATCTATCCATGATAACGAAGGCAAACTGATTGCCGAGCGCCGCTCTTCTCCGCTTGCCAGAAATGGCACACCAAACTGGTTCAAACAACTTTACCCGTTAACCGCTCCCAGCAAACGGATGGAGCTGAGTGATGGCTGGCGCGTCACAGGCCGGGTTGAGGTAACGGCGGATTTGAGCGCTGCTTACCAAAGGCTCTGGATTACGGGCTGGAAGTTTATCCTTGCTGGCGCGGTCATTTTCGTTGTGGCGATTATCGGTGCACTGTTGCTGGTAAAACGCCTATTAAAGCCACTGCAGATGCTGCAGCAGAAGGCTGCCGAGATCGCAGAAGGCAAATTCCACCGCCTGAAAACAGACTCTGGCACCCGTGAAATAAATAGCTTGATTGAGAGTTTCAATCAGATGTCTGGCACGCTGCAAACCCTGTTCAGCGGACTGGAAGAGAAAGCATCACAGCTTCAGGCACAAGCCTATCTGGACGATGAGACCGGATTGGGCAATCGCCGCGCTTTTTTGGCTGAGTTAAACCAGATGACACAAACCGAACAAGCCTGTGCCGGTTGTGTTCTCTTGATAAAGCTGGAACTGGATTCACTTTATCAATCCCATGGTTATCAAGCTGTCACCCAGTTGTGGCGTCAGCTCGCTCCAAAGCTGATGTCTCAGCTTAAAGAGAGCCAGACCGCTTTTCGTGTCCATGACGAGGAAGTCACTATTCTGATGCCGCAGGCAGACAGAGCCGGTGCAGAGCGACTGGCAAACAGTCTACTGACGCTGCTGAATGAGCTGGACATTCATCAGCTTGAGCATGGTTTAGGTGGTATCGGTCTATGCTACTTCCGGCCCAAGGACCAACAAGATCAGATCCTGAGTGAATTAGATCTGGCAGTACAACACGCACAACAGCAAGGTAAATTCAGCTTGTATTTCAATACAGGTAACCGCGAGTTGCCTACTGTGTTGCTTACCAATCAAGGTCGTCAAAAACTGGTTGATGCCATTATTCAAGAGCAGCGATTTGAGTTCAAAGAGCAGGCCATTAAACGCCTGGACAAAGACTCGGTCGTCTACAAAGAGTGGTTACCACGCTTTGCTGATCTAAAAGGCCATTCATTACCTCCGGGCACAATCCTAACTCTGGCTCGCCAGTGTGAACGTTTACCTGCGCTGGAGATGGGTATTGGTAAAGAGGCGATCAGTTTTGCCAAGCAGCAGAATGGCCAACTGGCATTAAATATCGATCCAGTATCGCTTCAAGATGAAACATTTCTTGATTGGTTAGTCTCACATTGCAAAGCAGATGAAGAACTCGCTCAACGACTGACGTTAGAACTCGACGAGCGTCGCCTTACGCCAAACTATGAAGCTATCGCTGCAGATATTCTGCGACTTGAAGAAACCGGGGTATCTTTTGCTATCGACCATTTTGGAGCTGGCACCGCAAGCTTTTCATTGCTGACAGCGATGAAACCCAAATACCTCAAGCTTGATGGCCGCTTTACCCACCAACTTCCACTACTTCTGGATCACCAGTTCTTTATTCAAACCCTATTGCAGCTTTGCCGTGGCCTGAACACTAAGGTGATCGCTCTAGAAATTGAAAAGCAGGAAGATCTGGCGATGTTAAGACAGCTCGGCGTAGAGATGGGGCAGGGATATCTGCTGAATAAACCCACAGCGTTGGCCACTGCCTCGGCTGTAGCTTCATAGTCAAAAAGGGGCGTAAGGCCCCTTCTTTTTTTGGTGTTCTAAGCTTCCTAGTACAACAGGCTATAGAACTTACGGCGATACTCGGCTGCCAACGGATCGCCTTGTGGCAATGTGGCTAAAATATCTAACAAACTCGCTCTGGCATCACCATTCACTGCCGTCAGATCCTTCTTCAATAAAGAAAACAGAATAGCCAAGGCTTCGTCACTACGATTAGCGGCCTGATACTGCACGGCCAACCGATAACTCACTTCGACATCATCCGGAGCGTCAGCATGGGCTTGCTCTAACTCTCTTAGCTCAGGGGATTCCGCTGCTTGCTGCTTCAATTCAAGCTGAGACATTAAAGACTGGTAATAGCCATCCTGATCAGCCAGCCCTATTGACGCTAATAGCTCCGCCGCATCTTTCAATTTACCTAACGCCAACAAAGTATCAGCCAGCGACAGTCTGATGTCTGGCCTTGAGCCATCAAGTTCGTAGGCTCTCTTCAATAGGGGAAAAGCTTCTGTTGCTTGCTGCGCCTGCAATAGTTCCCGCGCCTGTGCCAGCAGCAGGTCCTGCTCCTTCGGCAAGTGTTTATCTAATACCGCACGCACTTGCTGTTCGTCGGCCTGGCCATCAAAACCATCCAGCATTTTGCCTTCTTTAACTACCATCACGGTAGGCAGAGCACGCACACCACACTGCATGGCCAACTGCTGATCAGCGGCACAGTTTACCCGACCGACAACAAGCTCATTTGGATACTCCGCGGCAATTTTCTCCAGCGTCTGGCTCATTGCCTGACACGCTTCCATTTCTGGCGCCCAGAACTCAAGCAGCAACAACTGATTAGCAGGCAAAGATTGAATGACCTGCTGAAAATTGGCGACTGAAACATCAAGGATATTAGGCGAGCTATTCACGGGTTCCACTGGAGACTCCAACTAGGTAATAACAAGTGCACGGGCAAGAGGGCTTGAATCTCGCCATCAATACTTGCAGATATGGGGGCAAGCTTAACAAAGCTCAATCCCTCCTCCCATCTATCAAAAAACTTTCAGAACCAAGTCACCTTATTGATAACACGACCATCTAAAAGTAGCTCAGATATCAACAGGTCTTAATTGAGGAATACGACACGCAAACAGGTAGGCAAACTGCACATCGCTCGCCTGTTAATGACAGAAGGGGAATCCCCATGAAAAAGTTTCTTATAATCACAGCAGCACTTACGTTATCAAGTTCAGTGATTGCTAATACCGGTTACGAAGAACCCACTTACCTCAATTATGCCGTACAGGCCTCAAAAGAGGGGACAGCGATTAAACTTGGTAGAACATTGGAAAACGGCGTTTTTGAGCCAGGTTATCTCAACTACCAGTTCGACCAGGAACCTGAAGATTTGGATGCATTACTTCGGACCAATCCACCAGCAGCAGGCCCCTCAACAGTGAACAACACTGAGGGATATGTTGAGCCAATTTACGTCAACTACGATGAATAGCTGTTCAGCCTGCATAAAAAAGCCTGGCTTGTAGCCAGGCTTTTTTACATACACAAATGTGTTAAGTATCAACGACGACGGAAACGACCCGCACCCACCATCAGCAGGCCAAGGCCAGCAAGCAGTGCAACCGAAGGTTCAGGAACAGCTACCGGCACAACATCATTAACGGCCAGCTCCATATAATCCAAGGTCTGATCAATACCATCATCTACGGCATACACATAGAGGTTGGCATCAACAAACGGATTAGTTTCCCAATACAAACCAAAGTGGTCAACGCCACCATTGAACTTGGCCTGACTGTAGTAATAGTCACCATCGGACTTAAACCACAAACCAAATGCCAAACCATCTGCAAGGCTCAGGTCAATGCTGCCAAACATACTGCTGGCAGTCATGGTAACCAAATCCCAGATCACATTTGAATCATCTCCGACCACGACTGTTTCATCAAAAATGGTCAGCATCGAAGAAATTGATTCATTGATGTAATCGTAATGGTACAAACCAAATGCATGGTCAAAGGTGTTGAACTGACCAAAACGGAACACCATTTCGAAGTTGCTGTCGTCAAGCACAGCGTCAGCATCGGTTAGAGTGAAAAGGCTGTCTCCGCTGTCATCAATACCATTGTATTGAGCAGGGATGATTGGCGCAGCGGCAACTGTGCCAGAAAATATAAGAGCAAAAACTAAAAGGAACGTCTTCATGACTGACCTCATCCATAATTGAAAGACATGCGACTACTTATCTGCAGTCTAATCATCAGCAAAGATCAGGCCAGAATATAACTAACTGTATTTATTGAATTTAACAGTTAAGAAATAACTAAATAGCATAATTTATTGACGATATGCATATGAAATACCTATTAATGGGTATCTTTTAATTCACATCAGCTATAACCGATGCGAAAAAGACAGACTTTTAGGATAAGCGAACAGTAATGATAACGATTTACACTACAGAGATTTTAAGAATGGAAGTCGAAGCGTAAAAAAGCCCGGCATATGCCGGGCTTTTACGAATGCCAATATCTTAGATTACTTACGGCGCAAGCGTCCTGCACCAAGCATCAGTAGACCCAATCCAGCCAGAGCAATCGCTGATGGTTCAGGCACGACACGTGTGAAGGTCAATGCTTCGATATAACCATTGTCGTATGCAGATACTACGATTGAAGTTCCAGCAGCAACAAATTTGGGTGCTGCCAAGGTATACAATCCATCATCAACGAGATCTACCGTTTTAGACCAGGCATTGATATCCAAACCCCATTCGTCCACAGAATCGTTCCAGCTATCACCATGACCGTTCAAAGTACCGCCATTAAACTGGATCGCGTCCAGCATGACAGCGAAATTGAAGGTTAGGTACAGCATTTCGCCTGGGTCAATGTTGTCTGAAGCACCAGCATCATTACCCAAACCACCTGAAGCAGGAGTGATATCTTGGATAATGTCGTCTTCCGGTGCTGTCACAACAAGCCAGTAGTCCTTCGCTTCGTTAATTCCAAGCTCAGAATCTAGGTCATAAGTCAGAGATGCGCCTTTATAGTCGGAGCAAGGGCCTGACTGAGGAGGTGTAGTAGGGAAGATAGTGGCACTGCAATCACCGCCAGGTGCACTATCAAATACCAATGTCACTGGCATTGGCATCACCATAGCCATCGCAGACGACGCAAGCAGCGTAGAAGCGGCCAAAGATGCCTTAATTAACGTTAAAACTTTCATACCTGAACCCCTTGTTTTCATAACACATGGAGTGAACAGTGGTACTGCGCGGCCCTCACATGACACTCGCCCCTGTGGGTACTTCACACGTAACTAAAGCAAGATGCTGGCCAAAATTTAACCAATTGTTTTTGTTTGTTTTTTTGTTGGGGAGATAAAGTTGGCGAAAAAAAAACCGACAATCGAAATATCTGTTTGTTTTTTCAACAGCGCTTTTATAGCTTTTAGTAATATAAAAAGGAGACAATCTCCCGCCAGCACTACTTTTTTAAGGTTGGCCAGCGCAACCGCCAGGGAGATAGAGTTTCCGCAAGTAAGGTTTTAAGCTTTTCTAAACGGTAAAACGCACCTTCTCCGGGCTCAGAGATTAAGCGCAAGTCATCATTTTTCCACTTAAATTCAATTGCATATGCATGAAGGTAAGTTCGATCAGCTTCTGAGCCGGCATACAAACCATCTCCATAAATAGGAGAACCCAGACTTTTGAGGGCGACTCTGATCTGATGAGTCTTGCCCGTATAGGGTTTAACCAAAAACACACGCAGCCCCTCGCCCAAGGCTGCGGTGAAAAAATGGCTGACAGCGGGATTGGTATTGCCTTTGGTTAATTTCCAGGCTCCACGCCTTGCTTTCACCATATCGCCGATCACAGCGCCCTGTTTTTTCCTGGGTTTCTTATCGCTGATGGCAAGGTAGTACTTGTTAATCGTTCGCTGCTCAAACAACTGGCCAAACTTTGCTGCACTTTCGGCATGTTTGGCGGCCAGGAGAATTCCTGAAGTCACCTTATCTAACCGATGAACAGGAAAAACCTTGGTATCGAAATAGGCACGTAGTAGCCCGAAAAAACCGGGGGCGATTGTGCCGTCATCATGCTTTTCATCATGACAACTGATACCCGGAGGCTTATCAAATGCCCAAAAGTCCTCATTTTCAAATAGGATTTTCGGCTCAAAATCAGCAGCAGCGTCACGCGTCACTGGACTCATCCTTGGCACCAACAATCTTTAAAGAGGGCTCCTCTTCTTTCGGCAGACTGTCCAGATCTATCTGTTTTTTGGCAGCTACGCCCAACTCCCGCATCGACTCTGCCTGACTAATCAGGTTGCCACGCCCGGTCGCCAGCCGCTTCATTGCAGTTTGATAGCTGTTGTGGGACTGCTCCAGGGATTTTCCAACTTTGTTGAGTTCATCCACAAATAAGCGCAGCTTGTCATACATAGCCGCTGCTTTGTCGGCAATATTCTGCGCATTCTGGTTCTGATACTCGTAACGCCAGATGTTATGCACCGTTCTCAGTGCAACTAACAGATTGGTCGGACTAACCAACATAATGTTGTTATCCAGCGCCAACTTAACCAAATCAGGCTGGTGATCAAGCGCCGCCAGGAAGGCAGCTTCGATAGGGATAAACATCAATACATAATCCAGGCTGTTGATGCCGGGGAGCTTATGGTAATCCTTGGCGCCCAATCCCTTAATATGATTTCGAATTGACTGAACGTGTGCCGACAACGCGGTTTCACGGGCGGCATTGTCATCACTATTAAAGTACTGTTCGTATGCCGTCAGCGATACCTTTGAATCGATGACGATTTGCTTGTTTTCGGGTAACTGAACAATCACATCGGGGCGGTATCGTTTACCCGAGTCCGTCGTTTGACTGACTTCCGTCTCATACTCATGCCCTTCACGGAGCCCAGACTCTTCCAGAACCCGCCCTAAGACAACTTCTCCCCAATTCCCTTGCTGTTTGCTATCCCCTTTTAATGCTTTGGTCAGATTCAGTGCATCTTCGCTCATCCGTTCGTTGAGCTTTTTTAAAGAGAGGATCTCGGATTTCAGGGTATGGCGCTCTTTCGCTTCTGTCTCGTATGCCTGTTGCACCTGCTTTTGAAATGCGCCTAGTTGCTGAGTCAGTGGGGCAAATGTGGCATTGAGCTTTTGTTGACTCTGTTGTTCAAATTGCTGTGACTTGGCATCAAAAATACGATTTGCCAGGTTTTCAAATTGCACCTGAAGACGTTGTTCTGATTTCTCAAGCAACACCAACTTTTCCGATGCAGCCTCATGTTGCGCCTGATAACGAGCTTCAACCTCAGTTTTTTCCAACTGCAATTGCTGCGTTTTTTCCTGCAATAAACGGTATTCGGCCTGAAGGTCAGCTAGCTCATCTTGCCTGCCCACCAGTTGCTGCTCAGTTTCACTCTTCTGACTACGCAACAGAGAGGATCGATAAGCTAACGCTGAAGTGGCAATCAACAACAGCAGGGATAGTGAAGCAAGAATGATTATCAGCAGCTGCGGATCCAACAGAAAACACTCCAAATTCAGACGGGTATCAGCTAGAGCATAACGCTGGTGCGGAGCGAGCCGCAAGAAAAGGGGAAAGACACTCAGTAAAAACATCGGGGCTGAAACGACAAAGCCCCCGGCTTTTGCCGAGGGCTCTGAAGAAATGGTCGGCGATGCAGGATTTGAACCTGCGACCCCTTGGACCCAAACCAAGTGCGCTACCAAACTGCGCTAATCGCCGACACTAAAACTGGGGTGGCTGATGGGGCTCGAACCCACGACCACCGGAATCACAATCCAGGGCTCTACCAACTGAGCTACAGCCACCAGTACTACTTTTTGCTGAATTCTTGCGTTGCCTTGGCGCGCCCGACAGGATTTGAACCTGTGACCTTTGGCTCCGGAGGCCAACGCTCTATCCAGCTGAGCTACGGGCGCTCACCTGCCTTCAGCGGGTGCGCATAGTACAAAAGGGTTTATCGCTTGTCTACGTTTTTTTTAAAGAATCTGAAAAACAATTGTCATTTGCTGTTTTATTGCCTGAAATTTCAGCAGTCTTAGCATTTTAGCTACCGACATTTAACGTTATAATCGCTTCAACTCGGTGTCTGGTATGCTTACTTAAAAGGCACCACTTAAAACAAATAGAGAGAGAAGATCCCGATGGCAACCCCTTTGCAGCAGCTGCTGATCGCTGGCCTGGCCGGCATGGTCCTGGCTACCCCTTTGGCCGCAAAAGAACCTACCAATGATGAGATCCAGTCACGTATTAAGCCTGTGGGTGAACTCTATATTGAGGGTGATGCTCCTGCTGTTGCGGCCGCTGCTGAACCTGCTGGCCCTCGCTCAGGCGCCGATATATATCAGGCAGCCTGTTTTGCCTGCCACGGTACTGGCGCATTGAACGCACCTAAGAAAGACGATGCTAACGCTTGGGCCCCTCGCCTAGCCCAAGGCATGGACGTGGTCCTGAAGCACGCGATTGATGGCTTCAACGCCATGCCACCTCGTGGAACATGTGCAGACTGCTCAGACGAAGATATCCAGGCAGCCATCGATTACATGGTTGAAGGCATCTAAGCCTAATTCAACCCTGATTCTAAAAACCGCCATCCGGCGGTTTTTTTATATACATGGATGTATGGTATGTCGCGGGCACATGGACGTGCAGGAGCGACGATATACATGGACGAACGGTATGTCGCGAGTGCATGGTACCCAAAACACTTTGTGGGGCATGCTAATGCACTGGAGCGGCGATACCCAAAGGGCACTCTGTGTTCAGGACGAACGGTCGAAAACTGTTCCTTACTATATCGACATTCCCGACATCCTTGGCGGTCATATATTGCGGGGCTGATTCAAATGGAAAAGCTCGGAAAAAAGACGACGCTTTGCCGCTGCCTCTCTAGAGAATTTACCCATTTTGTAACCCAGCGCACACTCGCAATGTGTGCCATGTCTAAGTTCAGATCTTCCTCATGATCGGCTCGAAAAACCACTGCTAGGCTTAAAATCCGGTCGATTTTTGACCCGATTCCGGATCCGCTTCGTAAGCAATATCGCTGAACTACGAATTAGATCCGTAGAGGTAACAGAACCATGAGTATGCATCACCGTCACCAGCAAAGATTGTTGCGCCTTTATCGTGGTCAGCAACAGCGCCACAACCGTCTTCTTGCACAACTGTGCAAATACACTCAGGACGGCAACATGGAACAGCTATATTGCCTGTTTCACGAGTATGTGAGCAGCTTATTGCCGTGTGAAAATATTTATATTGCGTTGAAAGCTTCGCAAAAATCAGCGCTAAAAATCGTCTATGCGGTTGACGGTAAAGACCAGCTGAGCATGCTTTCTCTCAGCCAGGAACAACTCATGGCCGGGCTAACCGGCATGGTGATGCAAACCAATGAACCACTGCTCTGCGGCCCGGAACAGTTCGCTCAGATAGAATCGCTCGGTCTGGCAACCCAAGTCGGCAAACTTGCCCATAGCTGGCTGGGTGCACCCATTCAAATAGAAGGTGAGGCAGTCGGAGTGGTGGCCGTACAGTCATATAAAGGCCAGAAGGCTCACAAGCAATCCAACATAGCCCTGTTAACCTCCGCAGTCCATCTGCTTAGTTCAGAATTAGCCCGCTCTGGTAGGATTTCTGTTCACAATAAAATCGAGGCAACAGATAAGAACCAAATCTCGACCTTGCTGTATCAGGCCAGGCATGACCCGCTGACCGGTCTGCCCAACCGGCAAATGCTGTTGGAGAGATTGGAACAGGCGATCGCCCATCACAAGCGCCATACCGATCATCAGTTCGCGCTACTGTTCGTAGATCTCGACCGTTTCAAGCGAATCAATGATTCCCTCGGTCATATGGCAGGTGATCAGGTACTGATTGAAGCAGGGGAGAGACTCGTTAATTGCATTCGCCGAAACGATCTACTCGCCAGGCTTGGCGGTGATGAGTTTGTTATCTTGCTGGACACGTTGAATCACAAGCAGGCGGCAGAAGAGATCGCGCAGCGCACGCTACAGGCGATAAGCGAACCTTTCAATGTTGAGGGATGCAGTTTTCAAATTGGCTGCAGCATCGGATTAGCCTATTGTCATAGTGGCTACCACCACCCAGAAGAGCTATTGCGTGACGCCGATACCGCGATGTACCAGGCAAAAACGGCTGGCCGGGAGTGCTACATCACTTTTGATGCCAGCATGCGCCAGGCGCATGACCAAGCCTTCGCCATGGAGCAAGCTATCCGACAGGGCTTGAAACACGGCCAGTTCATTCCCCATTTTCAACCAATCATCGATCTGAAAAGCAATAAGATTGTTGGGCTTGAAGCGCTGCTACGCTGGCACCACCCAAGTGAAGGGATCAAACATCCCAAGGCGTTTTTGGTCACAGCGACAGACAGCGGACTGATTGTTGCGATTGACCGCATGATGCTCACCGAGGTGTGTTATCAACTGGCAGCACTGCCCCCAGAGCAAGCACCGATGATGGCGGTTAACCTCAGCCATAGACACCTGCTTCATCCCGCACATGTGCAATCGCTGTTGAGTATTATTGATAACAGTGGCGTAGAGAAGAGCAAGTTGCTGCTGGAGTTTGCCGAAGCAGACTGTGTGCAGATGAAACAAACCGCTATCGACAGTTTGGCAACGCTAAAACAGGCAGGCGTGCACCTGGCCATCGATCAGTTTGGTAGTGGTCAGGCATCTCTGCAGTTACTGCAGCAGTGTCCGGTGGACTTTATCAAGTTGGATCAGCAGTTTGTCAGCCAGCTGTCAGAAGGCAAACGCCAACAGGCGCTGTTTAGAGCGCTGCTGGATCTTAGCCAGCAGATGGGATGTGAATTGGTTGCAGAGGGTATTGAAGATGCCCAGCAGCAAAAGCAACTGACCGCCATGGGTTGTCGTTATGGCCAGGGCTTCTGGCTGGCTAAGCCTGAAGCCCATCTGGCTAAGATGTTTGCTGTTGATAACGTTGCGCACTCAAAGTGACCAAGACGTTTTCAGGCAAATATTAAGACTTGTTCAGCATCGCCTTCATCGCTGCCAGGTGAGCCAGCCCGGTTTTCTGCTGCTCCTCTTTAGATTTAGGCGTGGCACCTTCCCAGATCAGGTCATCCTGCGGCAATTCGTGCAGGAAGCGGCTGGGCTCGGGGCGATAAGTTTCACCAAACTGGCGGCGCTCTCGGCAAACAATAAACACCAGCTCCTGCTGAGCGCGGGTGATCCCCACATAAGCCAAACGACGCTCTTCATCGACATTATCTTCATCGATACTGCTCTGGTGAGGTAGCAGGCCCTCTTCCATACCAATCATGTAGACGTAAGGGAACTCGAGACCTTTAGACGAGTGCAATGTCATCAGCTGGACCTGGTCAGCGTCATCTTCCCCTTCGTTGCGCTCCATCATATCGCGCAGAGTCAAACGCGTGACGACTTCAGGCAGTGTCATCGGTTCATCCAGATCATCACCCTCAAGCATGCCAGTGATCCAGCGATACAGCTCTGAAACGTTTTTCATCCGCATCTCAGCGGCTTTAGGACTGGGCGAGGTATCGTACAACCACTCTTCGTAGTTAATATCCCGTACCAACTGACGCACCGCTTCAATGGTCTCACCGCGCTGAGCAAAATCCGCCAGCTCTACCATCCAACGGGTAAAGCGCTGCAAAGCCGCCAACCCTCGACCGGTCAGATGCTGCTCCAGGCCCAATTCAAAACTGGCAGCAAACAGGCTGATACCGCGCATATTGGCGTAGTTACCCAGCTTCTCCAACGTGGCCGGACCGATCTCCCGCTTTGGCACATTGACGATACGCAGAAACGCATTGTCATCATCATGGTTCACCAACAAACGCAGGTAACTCATGATGTCCTTAATCTCTGCCCGGGAGAAAAAGCTAGTGCCCCCGGATATCTTGTAAGGAATGCGGTTGGTCATCAGCGACCGCTCAATTAAACGGGACTGGTGGTTACCGCGATACAGGATGGAGTAATCCTTGTAGTTGGTGCGGTTCATAAACTTATGACTGAGCAGCTCTGCCACGGTGCGCTCTGCTTCATGCTCTTCATCCTTGGCATAGAGCACTTTCAAGCGTTCGCCATAGCCCAATTCACTGAACAGGCGTTTGTCGAAGATATGGTCATTGTTGGCGATCAAAATGTTGGCGGCATTTAGAATACAGCCAGTAGAACGATAGTTTTGCTCCAGTTTGATCACTTTGAGGGTAGGGAAGTCCTGCTGCAACAGGGCCAGGTTCTTGGGCTGCGCACCACGCCAGGAGTAGATCGACTGGTCATCATCACCCACCACAGTGAATCTGGCACGCTCTCCCACCAAC
Organism: Corallincola platygyrae; assembly: GCF_039544265.1. Taxonomy (NCBI): domain Bacteria; kingdom Pseudomonadati; phylum Pseudomonadota; class Gammaproteobacteria; order Alteromonadales; family Psychromonadaceae; genus Corallincola; species Corallincola platygyrae. Next base: position 174,934 of record NZ_BAABLI010000017.1, read on the forward strand.
AGCTTCACCAGCTCATACTGGCTGGTGTTGGTATCCTGATACTCATCCACCAGCAGATAACGGATGCGGTTCTGCCAGCGCTGGCGTACCTCTTCGTTCTGCTTCAATAACAGGGTCGGCAACAAGATCAGGTCATCAAAATCGAGTGCGTTGTAAGCCGTCAAATGACGTTGATAACGCTCATACAACATCGCCAGCTGCTGCTCACCACCACTTTGCGCTATTTGTATCGCTTGAGCAGGCATGATCAAGTCGTTCTTCCAACGGGATATCTGATTGAGCAGCAGGTTGATCATATCTTTATCACCCTGAAACTCTTTGTCGGTCAACTCACCGATCAGCGCGCGGCTATCCTGATCATCAAACAGGGTAAAACCCGCTTTCATGCCAAGAGTTTCCACTTCACGTTTAAGGATGGTCAATCCAAGCGTATGGAATGTGGAAACAATCAACCCTCGAGCTTCTTTGCGACCCAAGGTCTGACCCACACGCTCTTTCATCTCACGCGCCGCTTTGTTGGTAAATGTCACCGCCGCAATATGACGCGCTTTGTAATCACACTCCCGAACCAAGTGGGCAATTTTCAAGGTGATTACGCGAGTTTTACCCGAGCCAGCACCCGCCAGCACCAGGCATGGGCCAGAGATATGTTTAACAGCGCTGTCTTGTGCAGGGTTTAGTTTCATCAGATCCGAACTAGGCTAAAGGGCATACAACGCGGCAATTTTACTGTAACCAGAAGCAAAGTTCAGAGAATTTCCACTCTGTCACTGGTTGTTACAAATAGAACATATGAATGAACGTTCATTCAGTTACACTAGATAGGCTATGACTGATAAACGCCAGAAGATCTTAGACGCTGCCAGAACTACCTTGGCCATCAAGGGGTTCCATGGCACGACCATGAGCGATATATCACGCCAGGCAGGTGTTGCCGCCGGCACTTTGTACCTCTACTTCGAAGACAAAGACACACTGCTTGAACAAACCCTGGCCGATAATCTGGAGCAGATAGCACACGCCTGCTTCCAATCTCATGATCCTAGCCAATCCCCACACCAGCAATTTGTGCAAATCTGGACCGCCTTGGCGGCGTTTCTGATCGAACATCCACAAATGTTGCACGGCTGGGAATTGTCACGTCATGTCACGGATAAGGCTCGGCTACATCAGTTGCAACAAAAAAAGCAGACACTGTTCATGCCGATCCGTGAACTCTTTGAGACGGGCCTCAACTCTGGTCAGTTGAAGCCTATTCCGATGGAGCTGCTGGCGGCTATTGGATTAGAGAGTTGTGCCGCACTGGTACGCCGCCATATTGACGGCCAGTTCCTATTGGATGAAAAGATGATTGCCATCGCCTCAGAGGCAAGTTGGCAAGCTATCGCAAGTTAACCTGAGAGAATAAAAGTGAAACAGCGTACGAAACGAATTGTCGTCTCCCTACTCATGCTGGTGGTTGTGGTTCTTGTATTTGGCAGTGTTATTGGATTTAACCTGTTTAAGCAGAAAATGATCAGCGAATACATGGCGAATCAGCCCGCACCAACTTTCCCCGTGACCACGGCTCAAGTGATGCCTTCAGATTGGATCCCATCGATTGAATCCATTGGTTTCATCGAACCCTATCGAGGCGTCACCATCAAGAATGAGAGCGCCGGGGTGATTGACAGTATTTTGGTCGACTCAGGGGCCAAGGTAACAGAAGGGACATTATTGATGTCTCTGGATACCGATGTTGAACGTGCCAACCTGAAACGCTCTGAAGCCCAGTTGCCCGCGCTAAAAGCCCAGGCCAGGCGAATGCAAACCCTCTACAAGAGTGGCAGTGCATCCGAGGGGCAGCGCGATGAAGCCGTGGCGCACTATGAAGCTCAGATCGCTGATGTTGCTTCACTCAAGGCGACCATTGCTCGCCGCGAGATCCGCGCCCCGTTTGATGGCCAAATAGGTATTCGCCAAGTGTTTCTTGGTCAGTATCTGGAAGCGGGTAGCGACGTGGTTAGGCTCGAAGACACCTCCACCATGCGTATTCGCTTTACGATCCCTCAGAATCAGTTAAGCCAGGTGCATGTGAATCAAACCATCGAAGTCTCAGTGGATGCTTATCCACAGACAACATTCCGCGGCAAAATCACCACCATTGAGCCGGCGGTTAATTTCCAAAGCGGCGTGGTGCAGATCCAGGCCGATGTACCAAATGAAAACGGTGTATTGCGCTCAGGTATGTTCGCTCGCGTTAACGTGATCCTGCCGACACTGAAACAGCAGTTAGTGGTGCCTCAAACCGCCATCAACTTCACTCTGTACGGCGAAACCATCTATGTGGCAACCAAGAAAGAGGGGAGTGATCAGCTGATCGCAGAGCAGCGCACAATTCATGTCGAAGAACGTCGCAGCGATGTGGCACGCATCACCGGACTGCAGCCAGGGGAGACTATCGTGACCTCGGGCCAGGTTAGACTCTCTAATGGTAGTCAGATCCGTGTAGTAGAGAGTGATGCCCTCAATACCCCGGCGGAGATCCCTGCGCTTTAGCGCTGGTGAAGGAGCAATCTGATGCGTTTTACTGATACCTTCATCCGCCGCCCGGTACTGGCGATCTCTATCAGCATGCTGATTGTCCTGCTGGGGCTGCAAGCACTGAAAGGGATGCAGATCCGGGAATACCCCGAGATGACCAATACGGTTGTCACGGTAAACACCAGTTACTACGGTGCCAACGCCGATCTTATACAGGGCTTTATCACCCAGCCATTGGAACAAGCGATAGCACAAGCTGACAACGTCGATTTTATGACCTCACAAAGTAGCATGGGTGCCAGCGTGATCAGTGTGCATATGCAACTGAATACCGACCCCAATGCCGCCTTGGCGGACATTCTTGCCAAAGTAAACTCGGTGCGTTCACAACTGCCGAGCGAGTCAGAAGATCCGTCAGTTTCATCGTCGACGGGCTCAACTACGTCACTAATCTACATCTCATTTACCAGTGAAAGCCTCAATTCCAGCCAGATTAACGACTACCTGGAGCGGGTTATCCAGCCGCAACTATTTACTATCAATGGGGTCGCCAAAGTTAATCTGTATGGCGGCGTGAAGTATGCAATGCGAGTTTGGCTCGATCCTCAGCGTATGGCAGCCTTCGATCTGACGGCGACAGAGGTGATGCAGGTTCTGCAGGCCAACAACTTCCAGTCAGCACCGGGACAGGCCACTGGGGCTTACGTGCTTTACAACTCTGAAGCCAACACTCAGGTCAAAACTGTTGATGAACTAAAACGAATGGTCGTGGCCAGCCGAGACGGCTCGGTGATACGTGTTGACGATATCGCCAATGTCTCTTTGGAAAAAAGCCACGATACCTACCGAGCAGTAGCAGATGGGCAAAGTGCCGTGGTCGTGGCCGTGGATCCGACCCCCACGGCGAATCCGCTGGAGGTGACTGCTGCGATCCGGGACATGCTGCCTGAGTTTGAACGAAATATTCCTAGCACCATCAAGATGAATGTCTTGTATGACTCCACTATCGCCATCGAAGAATCGATTAACGAAGTGGTCTCCACCATTATCGAAGCGGGCATCATCGTACTCATCGCGATCACCCTGTTTATGGGTTCGTTCCGAGCCGTAGTAATCCCGGTTGTGACCATTCCGCTGTCACTGATCGGTGTCGCCATGGTGATGTCGATGTTTGGTTTCTCACTCAACCTGATGACCCTGCTGGCGATGGTGTTGGCCATTGGTCTGGTAGTAGATGACGCCATCGTGGTGGTAGAGAACGTCGACCGCCACGTCAAAATGGGCAAGACACCGTTCCAGGCAGCCATTATTGGTACCCGAGAGATCACTGTCCCCGTTATCTCAATGACGCTCACTCTGGCTGCGGTATACGCGCCAATCGGATTGATGGGGGGTATTACCGGCTCGCTATTTAAAGAGTTTGCCCTGACGCTGGCTGGCGCAGTGTTCGTCTCTGGAGTGGTAGCACTGACACTGTCGCCCATGATGTGCTCAAAAATGCTCAAACCCCACGACAAGCCCAGCCGCTTCGAGCGATTTGTCGAGGCCTATTTGGGCGCCCTCAGTCGCGGTTACGATAAGGCGCTGCGTGGCGTCATGGCCCACCGTCCGGTGGTGGTGGTGTTTGCTATCTTTGCCTTTGCCAGTCTGCCTATTCTGGCCAAGTTCATCCCCAGCGAACTGGCCCCCAGTGAGGACAAGGGCGGTTACATGCTGTTTGGTAAGGCACCTTCCAATGCCAACCTGGATTACATTGAAAACGCCATGGTTGAAGGGCTACACAAAGTGGATACCCTGCCAGAAGTTCGTTCAACCCTGGTGTTTGCCGGTATTCCCAGTGGTAACCAAGGGCTGGGTATCGTCAACCTGAAAACCTGGAGCGAGCGCGATAAGGGTCAGCAGGAGATCATTCAATCAACTAACCCTTTGATTGCTGATGTACCCGCGGTCGCAATGACAGCTTTCCCGTTCCCAGAGCTGCCAGGGGCGTCGAGTGGTTTGCCTATTCAGTTTGTGATCACCACACCTAACAACTTTGAAAGCCTGTTTGCCGTCGCCAGCAGCTTTCTTGAAGAGCTGAGAACCAATCCAAACTTTGTCTATCTGGACCTGGATCTGAACTACGACTCCGCCACCATGAAGGTACAGATAGACAGGGATAAAGCCGGTGCTTATGGCATCACCATGCAGGATATTGGCACTACCATCAGTGCCATGTTCAGCGATGGCTACGTTAACAGAATCGACCTTGATGGCCGCAGCTATGAGGTGATCCCTCAGGTCAAACGTAAGTGGCGCCTGAATCCAGAATCGCTGAATAACTACTACGTAAGATCTGTTAATGGCGACCCTGTGCCGCTATCGAATCTGGTGAGTATCAGCATTGAAGGACAGCCCCGTACATTGCCGCACTTCAACCAGCTCAACTCTGCCACAATTGGCGCGGTTGCAGCACCTGGGGTAAGCATGGGTAGCGCCATTGACGTGTTTGATGATCTGGCAAGCCGCTTGCTGCCAAAAGGTTACCAGTACGACTATCTGGGCGAAGCGCGTCAGTATGTCACCGAAGGCTCGGCATTGTTCGAAACCTTCCTGCTGGCATTGGCGGTGATCTTCCTGGTACTGGCCAGCCAGTTCGAAAGTGTACGTGATCCCCTGGTAATTATGGTCTCTGTACCTCTGGCAATCTGCGGTGCCCTGATCGCCATGGCGTGGGGACTCTCAACTATGAATATCTATGCTCAGGTAGGCTTGGTTACTCTGATTGGTTTGATCAGTAAACACGGGATCCTGATCTGTGAGGTTGCCAAAGAGATGCAGTTGGAGAAAGGACTGGATCGCACCGAGGCAGTGATTGAAGCCGCCCATGTGCGTTTGCGCGCCATCCTGATGACCACAGTGTCGATGATTGCAGGTCTGATCCCACTGTTGATGGCCAGTGGTGCAGGTGCCGTCAGCCGCTTCAGTATTGGTTTGGTAATTTGCGCGGGGCTTGGTATTGGTACCTTGTTTACCCTATTTGTACTGCCAGTGATTTATACCTATCTGGCAGCCAAACATACGCCTTTGCCTGACGTTGCCAGTTTGCTGGAAGAACCAAAAGCAGGTTAAGTCCAAAACTGGTTTCAACCAGCAAGGCTGGCTACAATGGCCTATCCGCGGGGGTCTGAACAAGGCCCCCGCGACATTCAGGCCCACGTATAAGGTTTAAGATGATTAATCCAAGCAAACTGGAAGAGATCGCCAAACAGATTAGCGGCGCCCTGCCTCCTGGCGTAAAGGCTTTTGCTGATGAGTTCGAAGCCAAAACCAAGCAGGTGCTTCAGGCTCAGCTAAGCAAATTGGATCTGGTCACGCGAGAAGAGTTCGATGTACAGACTCAGGTGCTGCTCCGTACCCGTGAAAAACTAACCGCATTAGAACAGCGTTTAACCGAGTTAGAAGCAAACAACGAATCAAAATCTTCTGAACCTGCTGAAAAAGAATAATTTTTCCGTGATAGCGGATTCAGCAGAGTGAACTATCCTTATCAAAGCACTACTCCTGCAAGAGAGTAGGTCAACTTTGAATAAGGATGGAAGCATGCAGACCAAAACTCTGATTGTGGCGGGCCTCCTCGCCGCAGCTAGCTCACCCGTGATTGCGAAAGATTCTCTGGAAGTGGGTCTTGGCGCTCAATTCCGAAGCACCGCCTATGCAGGCTATGACGATTCCGCTCGCGCTATTCCACTACTCTCGTTTGACACCACCTGGTTCTACGCTGACGGCGCTGAAATTGGTGTGAAAGCCTTGGACAAGGGTCCACACCGTATTGGCATCTTCGTCACCATCAGTGAAGAGGAATGGGATGCTGGCGACAGTGACGACTTCAAAGCTTTTGACGATAAAGATCGCGCATTCCATGTCGGTGCCAGCTACCGATACAAAGCTAAATGGGGTGTGGTGAAGGCGAAGTATTTCACCGATGTCAGTGATGAACATGAAGGTAATGGCGGTGCAATCAGCTACGCCTACCCCTGGAAAGTTTCCAACAAGTTCATGGTTATCCCATCCATCAAATACAAGTATCTGGATGAGGACTACGCCAACTATTACTACGGTATCAGTGCCAGAGATGCGGCAACAACGGCGGGTGTAGAAGCCTATGACACAGGCAGTGCATCCAAAATCACGTTGGGCGTGATGACTCGCTACGCATTCACCAAGCAATGGGCCATGTATGCAGGCGCAAACTACACCATGCTCGACAGTGATCTGGAAGACAGCCCTCTGTTAGATGATGACAAAGAAACCAGCTTCATCTTAGGTGCGGCCTATAAGTTCTGGTAAGCGGAATATGTAGCCATTCCATTAAGGGCAGACCACTAAGGTCTGCCTTTTTTATTTCAGCCCATTCGTGCTCAAAAAAACACCTACCATTTATATCCTGAAACACAACTAACTTACTGAACCAATGAACTTTTCTTCATTAATTACGTTCTGATAACCGACTATAAATCAAATCAAAGGATGAATAATGAAGTACTCCTTAGCACTGGCCAGTTTGTTACTGCCATCCATTGCGATGGCACAGGACGGAGAAACCCTTTCAGTGGGTGCAGGATTTGTGCTGCAAAACAGCGCGTATGCGGATTACGACGACGACAACCGTTTCGTCCCAATTATCAAGTTTGAAAATGAGCACTTTTTTGCAGACAAAGGTGGGCTCGGATACAAGCTGTTCGACAATAAACAACACCGCATCGGTGTCATTGTCGGCGTCGGAAAGGACGAATGGGACTCGGGCAATACCAGCCGTTTCCGCGAGTTAGATAACCGCCACCGTAGTATTGATGCTGGCTTAAGCTACCAGTTCCAGGATCGCCAATACGGCCAGTTCTCAGCAAGTGTCATGACGGATATCAGCGATGACCATAACGGCGTCACAGTGGATCTGGGCTATGGCTATCCATTCCCCATCAATGAAGATCTGATGCTGATCCCCAATATCAGTCTGACCTATATGGATTCTGATTATGCTAACTACTACTACGGCATCTCAGACAAAGAGGCGGCCCGTACCAGCTTCGATGCTTACGACACTGGATCTGCAATGAAATACGGGGTAGGCATCGCAGCCAACTACAAGATCAACGACGAATGGAGCCTGACCGGCGGCGCCAGTTACACCATGCTGGATTCAGATATCGAAGACAGCCCACTGATCGACGACGACAAGGAAACCAGTGTGTTTGTGGGTGTCAGTTATAAGTTTTGGTGATGTAGAGAACGGCTCAGGGAGTGAAGGCTTATTCACTCCCTGACTTGGGCGCAGATACCCTTCTATAAAAAAGAAAACGTACGCTACGCGCCCGAAATATTCCCAGAGATAAATATCTACTGCGGAGCCCGTGCTATCAGGCTAGAAGGTGGCTACCAAGTAGAGTAAACACCCCAGAAGCCATCAATTCACCCAAATACTCGCCAAACTCACCCCGGCCATCAACAAAAACAACACGCCACTTCCTCGATGCAGATAATGCACCGGCATTCTGGATAACCAACGCCTACCGGCAAATACACCGATGGCTGACGTTGCGAGCAACGCCACAGATCCACCCAGCCAAACCGAAAGCGCGGGCTGCTGCACTGCCAATCCCGCCACTGCCAGCTGCGTTTTGTCGCCAAACTCGGCCACAAAAATCATCATAAAGGTAGTAACGATAAGGTGCTTGGTGGAGCGCTCAACACAACCTTGCTCGTCATCACCAGCATCTAACAACGATTGGATACCAAACCAGGTAAATAGCACTGCGACGCCAATAGCGAGCCAGGTTTCAGGGATCCAGGCAGCAAGGGCAGCCCCAAACAAGACGGCCAGCAAATTCAAAACAAGAAACGCCAGGCTGGCACCAATAAACACTGGCCAGGCACGATGTTTCGCAGCCAATGCCATACAAACCAACTGGCTCTTATCGCCAATTTCCGCCAAAAACACCAGGCTAAGCGATAACAAGATCGTCTGAGATGAGAGCATAAAAAAACGCAGCAACTGAATCAGCGGGCGATTTTAACGGATCATAAAATAGACATCATGCGCTATCTCAATACAAATAACGCATGATGGAACTGAGGAGTGTGTAACCGAAAGAGCTAACGACGATAAACCAGCTGCACGTAGGTTTCGCCATCTGCACCATAGACAGAAACATGGGGCACATTGATGTATTTATACATAGAGGCATCGCCAGGAAGCAGTTTCTCGACCAGCAGATTAGGTTCATCAGGTGCAGATTTAAAATGAGGTAACTTCTGTTTATAGAAGGCCAACACTTTCTCTACACTGCCGGCGGCTTTGAAGGTGACCACAGGCAGCCCCTTAATGCCCTCCATCTGCATGCCGTCAGCCAGATGAATACCCAACTCATAGGGTTCGTAGATTGGCAGAGTCACCTCACCGATACGGCTATCACCACCACTAGCTTCCCGCATCGAATCGACAAACTCATCCATCTCCTGCTGTCGGTTTTCCATCTCAGCGGCCATCAATGCTTCATGGTCATTGGGGTCTATGCCTTCCGCCCAATCAGGATTTGCATCTTCATAGGCTTCCATCTGCTCATCACAGATTTCCGACTTCTCAGCATCAAAACCATACTTAGCGGCAATCTGAGTACCACAGGCGACCATCTCGGCTTCTGTTGCTGGGTTCATATGAATAACGTCAGGTAGCTTGGAGATGCATTGGCTGAGATAAGACTTGGTGAACTGATGACAGTCGTTGGCAGAGATACCCAAACAGCCTGTGTAAACCTCATTGGCACACTGTTCAGCCATCGATTTGGTCATCATCCGTTGCAGCATCTCTTTAGGTACAGAGTCAACGGCAATTGAAGGTGCTGCAACGAGCGATAGAGATAACGCGAGTGAAGATATGGGGCGCATGGCCAACCTCCTTGTTATATGGATGCCCACAATCCGCTGTGGGCATAAATACCATCGCTTATTCACGATGTGATAGGAAATAATCATATACCGGGTTTGCGGTTTCGTCACGCCACTCATAGCCGACCTGGTCCAAAGACGCCTCAAATTCAGCTTTCTCTTGATCTGAAACTGCAAATCCAGCGAGCACTCGACCGTAAGCCGCACCATGGTTTCGATAATGAAACAGGGTAATATTCCAGCGTTCACCCAATCCGTTCAGGAAGCGCATCAAAGCGCCCTGAGACTCGGGGAATTCAAAGCCGTAAAGGCGCTCAACCAGCGGCTGCATCGGGCGACCACCGACCATATAACGAACATGTAGCTTAGCCAGCTCGTTATCTGTCAGGTCATGCACTTCGTAGCCGTTGTTTGCCAACGTATCGATCAGACCCGCTAGATCTTTTCGGTCTGACAGACGAACACCGACATAGATATTGGCTTTTTCCGGATCGGCAAAGCGATAATTAAATTCAGTAATACCGTGGCCACCGAGCAATTCACAGAAACGGCGGAAACTGCCTTTCTGCTCAGGGATAGTCACTGCCAATACACCTTCGCGGCCTTCACCTAACTCAGTGCGCTCAGAGACATAACGCAGGGTATGGAAGTTAACATTGGCACCCGACAACACGGTCGTTAATTTCTTGTTTTCCAGCTTATGTTTGGCCTGAAACTTCTTCAATCCAGCCAGAGCCAGCGCACCCGCCGGCTCAGAAACGGCACGGGTATCATCAAAGATATCCTTGATGGCCGCACAAATCTCATCAGTGGAGACGGTGATAACTTCATCAATAAAGGCACTGCATACGCGGAAGGTTTCTTCACCGATAAGCCTGACAGCGACTCCATCGGCAAACAGGCCAACCTGATCCAGAGAGATACGGTCGCCAGCTTCCAATGCTGCCAGCAAACAGGCGGAGTCTTCGGCTTCCACCCCGATCACCTTAATCGAGGGTTTCAATGTCTTAAGGTAAAGCGCGACCCCAGCAGCTAAACCACCACCACCCACGGGCAAAAAGACATAATCCATGTCCCGAGCCTGTTGCAGCAGTTCAACACCGATGGTGCCCTGACCAGCAATCACATCAGGGTCATCAAACGGCGCAGCCAAGGTATAACCTTCCTCTTCCGCTAAGCGCCGAGACTCCGCCGACGCCGCATCAAAGTTTTCGCCGTGAATCACCACATTGCCACCCAAACGACGTACCGAATCCACTTTGATGTCCGGTGTGTTGTTTGGCATCACGATGGTTGCCTTGATACCCAGCTTGTGGCCAGACAAGGCAACCCCTTGTGCATGGTTACCCGCAGAAGCTGCTACCACACCTTTGGCCTGCTGTTCCGCACTCAAATTGGCGATCTTGTTGTACGCACCGCGAATTTTAAAGGAGTGCACCGGCTGCTGATCTTCACGCTTTAGCAAAACCTCACAGCCCAGGCGGGCGGAAAGCTTTTTCATTGGTGTCAGATCAGACACCACAGCAACATCGTAAACTGGCGCCAGCAAGATACGGCGAAGATACTCCGCCGCACTCGGCTGCTGCTTACTCAGGTGGGGCAACAGGTTATTCATTCATGTTTCCGACTTAAAATCTTACATCCCAAACGGGCTGAATCAGCCCAGTTTGCTCTTATCGCGCACCGCGCCCATATCAGCACTGGTAGCCAACGCCGCGTAAGCTTTCAGCGCGAAGCTGACTTGACGCTCGCGACCTTCCGGCTGCCAGGCTGCATCGCCCTTGGCTTCCATAATCTCACGGCGATGGGCCAACTCTTCGTCTGACACTTCAAGGTGCACTTTGCGGTTAGGGATATCGATATCAATGATATCGCCCTGCTGTACCAGGCCGATATTACCGCCGCTGGCTGCTTCCGGAGATACGTGACCAATCGACAGACCCGAGGTACCACCAGAGAAACGACCGTCGGTGATCAGGGCGCACTGCTTACCCAGCCCCATAGATTTTAGGTAACTGGTCGGGTAGAGCATCTCCTGCATACCCGGTCCACCTTTTGGACCTTCGTAGCGGATCAGTACCACTTCGCCCGCCTGAACTTCGCCACCCAGAATGCCAGCAACGGCGTCGTCCTGACTTTCATAGATGCGAGCAGGGCCACGGTGAGTCAGGTTTTCTTCCTCAACACCGGCGGTTTTAACGATACAGCCATTTTCAGCCAGGTTACCAAACAGTACAGCTAGACCGCCGTCTTGGCTGTAAGCATTCTCTTTGCTGCGGATACAACCGTTTTCACGGTCATCATCCAACGTTTCCCAACGGCAGTCCTGACTGAATGCCTGGGTGGTACGGATACCGGCAGGGCCCGCGCGATACATGCTCTTAACCGCATCATCCGCAGTCACCTTGATATCGTACTGCGCAAGGGTGTCTGCCATGGTTTGGCCCAACACATTGGGGACTTCAGTATTGAGCAGACCGGCACGGGCCAATTCGCCAAGAATACCGATCACGCCACCGGCACGGTGAACGTCTTCCATGTGGTACTTGCTGGTCGCCGGAGCCACCTTACACAAGTTAGGTACTTTGCGGGATAGACGGTCCATATCCGCCATGGTGAAATCAACTTCTGCTTCCTGCGCGGCCGCCAACAGGTGTAACACGGTATTGGTTGAACCGCCCATGGCGATATCCAACGCCATCGCATTTTCAAATGCCTGATAAGAAGCGATGTTGCGTGGCAATACCGACTCATCATCCTGCTGGTAATAACGCTTACACAGCTCAACGATACGCTCACCGGCTTTCAGGAACAGCTGTTCGCGATCCGCGTGAGTCGCCAGCAGCGAGCCATTGCCCGGTTGAGACAGACCCAGTGCTTCAGTCAGACAGTTCATTGAGTTAGCGGTAAACATACCTGAGCACGAACCACAGGTAGGGCAAGCACTGCGCTCAACCTGCTCGGTCTGTTCGTCAGAGATATTAGGGTCTGCCGCTTGCACCATGGCATCAACCAAGTCGAGCTTGATAATCTGGTCAGAAAGCTTGGTTTTACCGGCTTCCATCGGGCCACCAGAAACGAAGATCACAGGGATATTCAAGCGCAGCGATGCCATCAGCATGCCCGGCGTGATCTTGTCGCAGTTGGAGATACACACCATGGCATCAGCACAGTGGGCGTTAACCATGTACTCCACAGAGTCAGCAATCAGCTCACGAGAGGGCAGGCTATAGAGCATGCCGCCATGCCCCATGGCGATACCATCATCTACCGCGATGGTATTGAACTCTTTAGCGACGCCGCCAGCCTCTTCAATTGCGCCAGCCACCAGCTGACCCAAGTCCTTAAGATGGACGTGACCCGGTACAAACTGGGTAAAAGAGTTAACCACGGCAATAATCGGTTTGCCGAAGTCACCATCTTTCATACCCGTGGCTCGCCAAAGGGCGCGGGCACCCGCCATATTACGACCCTGAGTAGTCGTCGCTGAACGCAATTTACGTGGCATAACTTAAACTCTCTTTACTGAAACTGTCTGAAGGCTCAGAAAACTGAGCCGCATAAAAATGCGGCTCGGTGCTAGTGATTCAGGTTGATTAATCGACGTAATCCAACCATCCGTTTTTGTCTTCGCTGACCCCTTTCACAAGGTCAAAATAGTCTTTCTGCAATTGGGTAGTCACTGGACCACGGCTACCTTGGCCAACCTGGATACCATCAACGCTGCGAACGGGTGTCACTTCTGCCGCCGTACCGGTCAGGAAGATCTCGTCCGCCAGGTACAGAGCTTCACGTGGGATAGATTGCTCAACCACTTCCAGGCCACGCTCTTTGGCCAGGTACATGATGGTGTTACGGGTAATACCCGGCAGGATCGCACAGGTTGTGGGTGGTGTGGTGATCTTGCCATCTTTCACCAGGAACAGGTTCTCACCCGCACCTTCACTGATGTAGCCATTGATATCCAGGGCCAGACCTTCCTGATAGCCATGACGCTTGGCTTCACCGGCAATCAGCTGGCTCGAAAGGTAGTTACCACCGGCCTTGGCGCCCGTAGGCATGGTGTTAGCGGCCAAACGGTTCCAGCTGGAAACACCCACATCAACACCCTGTTCCAGTGCTTCTTCACCCAGGTAGGTACCCCATTCAAAGGCAGCAATAGACACGTCAGTTTTAGCGTCGTCTTTCACGCGCAAGCCCAGACCGATATCTCCGTAGAAGATCACCGGACGGATGTAAGCGTTGTTCAGTTTGTTGGCGCGGATAACTTCTTTGGTCGCTTCCATGATCTGCTCAGCCGTCACGTCGACGTTCATACGGTAGATCTTGGCAGAATCAAACAGGCGCTGCGTATGCTCCTGATGGCGGAAGATGGCAGGGCCTTTTGGCGTGTTGTATGCGCGCACCCCTTCAAATACCGACGAACCGTAGTGGATCGCATGACTCAGAACGTGAACCTTGGCGTCAGCCCAAGGCATCAACTCGCCGTTAAACCAGATAAATTCAGCTTGCGCAGCCATTAACTATTTCCTTATGCGGTGATCGAGAGTGGTTGCGATTCGGCGTCGAGGGTAACCGAAGCAACGTCTACTAATTTACTCAATTGGCCCTGTAACAGACTGATAGGACGGTCACTGGCCACAGTGACGCTAATAGTAACACTATCCCGCTCTGCTGAGGCGTTCATCTGCATTTCGCGAACGGCAAATCCACGGTGACGTGTCACTCTAAGTAGACGCTCCAGCGTTGCAGGTCGATCCTTCGCTTCTATCTGCATGGTATGCATCATGACTGTTTCTCCATCATATCTTGGTTAGCAGCACCCGGCGGCACCAACGGCCAAACGTTTTCTTCGGCGTCGATGGCCACATGCAGCAGGTAAGGGCCTTTCGCATTGAGCATGGCATCCAGGGCCGCAGGCACCTGCTCTGGCGAAGTGATCAGCTGACCAGGGATATCAAACGCGCTGGCCAGGGTGAGAAATTCGGGGTTGTCGGACAAATTTGTTTCGCTGTAGCGCTTATCGAAGAACAGCTCCTGCCACTGGCGCACCATGCCAAGGCGTTCGTTGTCGATCAGCAGGATCTTCACCGGCAGGTTAAAGCGCTTGATGGTACCCAGCTCCTGAATATTCATCATAATGGAGCCGTCGCCAGTCACGTTCACCACGGTGGCATCGGGGCGGGCAAACTGAGCGCCAATCGCTGCTGGCATGCCAAAACCCATGGTGCCCAAACCACCACTGGACAGGTGATTGTGAGGCGAGTCGAACTGCATATGCTGGGCAACCCACATCTGGTGCTGACCAACATCGCAACTCACTACCGAGTTCTCCGGCAGTTGATCCGACAGCTGGCGCAACATGCTGGGAGCATATATGCCTTTGCCCGGCGCATCGTAACGCCATTTGTACTTCTGTTTCATCGCATCGCACTGCTCGCGCCACTCGTCGATCTCAAGCGGCATCTCAAGCTTGGCCAGTGCCGGTTTCATATCGCCATGAAGCAACGCATGGGGGCGGCGCAGTTTGCCAAACTCCACTTCGTCAATATCGAAGTGAATGATCTTTGCGTCTGGGGCAAAGGTATCCAGCTTGCCTGTCACCCGGTCATCAAAACGTGCACCTACCGCTATCAGCAGGTCACTGCTTTGCACTGCCAAATTAGCCGCCTGATTGCCATGCATCCCCAGCATGCCCAAAAAGCGTGGGTGATGAGGGGGCAAGGTGCCGATCCCTTTCAGGGTGGTCACCGCAGGGATATGGGTGTTGTCGAGAAAAGCACGCAGTTCATCAACAGCGCCTGCGAGCGCAACACCACCACCGACATACAGCACAGGTCTCTCGGCAGCTGACAACAGGCTGCGGGCCAGTGCCATATGGTCATCCGCTGGTGCAGGTGTCGCTTCTTCCTCTAACAATAAAGGCGGAAGTTCGGCCTCAGCCAGCTGAATATCTTTGGGTATATCAACCAGTACAGGACCTGGGCGGCCACTGCGAGCGAGTTCAAATGCTTGCTGCAGGATGTCACCCAGCTCAGAGACATCTTCTACCAGGAAGCTGTGTTTGGTGATGGGCAGGGATAAACCTAATACATCCACTTCCTGGAATGCATCAGTACCGATCAGCGGGCTGGCAACCTGTCCAGTGATAGCAACAACGGGGATCGAATCCAGATAAGCGTCCGCCAACCCTGTGATCAGGTTGGTCGCGCCAGGGCCTGATGTCGCCAGGCATACACCGACATCGCCACTGGCACGGGCATATCCAACTGCGGCGAGTGCTGCACCCTGCTCATTGCGGACCAGCACATGCTGAATGTCGCTCTCATAGAAGGCGTCATAGATCGGCATGATTGCGCCACCCGGATAACCAAAGCAGGTGGTTACCCCTTGTTGCGCCAGTGCCTTTATTACCAGCTGTGCTCCGTTCATCAAAAATCCCACAATCGTTTTGAATACACTCGCTTGGTTAGAAAACTGCGAGGTATATAAAAAAAAACCCCCGGACCTTTCGGCGCGGGGGTTAGATATTCAGTGCTGTCTACCTAAATAAAACCCCGCGCGGTTGGATAATCACCACCACGACACGGACAATAATAAGTAGGCTTGAAGACAACATGTTCATGATTCTTTGCTATGCGTAAAATTATAATTACACGTCAGTTGGGCAAATTAATATCACAGCTTTTGACAGATAACAATTTTTTTGAGCTAAGTTTTTTAGATAGTATCCCTAAGTAAGGCTGCTGGATGCACCAATGAAGTTCTGTAAGGGTTTGATCTGTGGATTGCTTTGGCTAGTTGCTTGGCCGTGCTTCAGCGACATGCCTGAACCCAACCAGATAACCATCAGCGTGCTTGATTTCCGTGGCGAAGAAGAGGCCTTACAGCGCTGGCTTCCGCTCGCCAAAAAGATCGAAAACACCCTGGGCGTCAGGGTCGATTTGTCAGCACTGCGCCATAAACAGCAGGTTAAGCTCGCGTCAGAAAGTCACATCATCATCTCAAACCCCATAGTGACCAGTGAGATCTCTGCGCAATTACCCGACTACCGAGTTATCGCTACGCTCAATAGTCCCAGCCAGGGACCGCGATTTGGCGGTAATATTCTGGTCAGTGAGGAGAGTGAGATCCGTACCCTGGAGCAGCTAAAGGGTCGCGTGATAGGTGTGGTTAACCAGCAGAGCTCTGCCGGAGGCTTTGTCTTCCAGGCTTACGAGCTGATACAGTTGGGATGGTCTCCGTTAAATGAATATGTCGAGCTGGTATCCCTGCACAATCAATACGCCATATTGGAGCGACTGGAAAAAGGTCAGATTGATGCAGGTTTTGTCCGCAATAACATACTGGATGAAACAGAAGATTTTGAAGCAAGCAAGTTTCGCATGTTGATGAGACAGGACTACGCCTGTACCGCGGCGACAACGCCTCTTTACCCTCACTGGGGGGTGACCGTCAGCAATCGGTTGTCCAAGCAACAACAGCAGAAGTTACAAACCATGCTGTTGCAACTAACGGCTGATAACATCGCGGCGCGGCGTGCCAATATCCTTGGATTTATTGCACCACTGGACTATACCCAAGTGCACGCATTACTGGAAAAGGTGCTCCCTCACAAGCATCATTATTAAGCTCGGGCGACCATATTCGCCTGTATTTTCATGGATGAATCAAAGCGAAAGGAGTTGCTTATATGACCCTGGCGATTGTTCACAGCCGCGCTTCCGTCGGTGTAGCCGCCCCCCAAGTAGATATTGAAGCCCATCTCGGCGCAGGTCTCCCTGCATTTACCATTGTTGGCCTGCCCGAAGCGTCGGTCAGAGAGTCAAGAGAACGCGTACGCAGTGCGCTGTTGACCAGCCAGTATGAGTTCCCCGCCAGGCGGATCACGGTCAATCTGGCACCTGCCGACCTGCCCAAAGGTGGTGGTCGTTTTGATCTGCCCATCGCATTGGGGATCCTGTGTGCTTCAGGGCAACTCCCACCAGAACAGCTCGATAAGTATGAATTTGCTGGCGAATTAGCGCTGGACGGTAGCCTGAGGAAAATAGACGGTGCCATACCTCTGGCCATTGCCGCTGCGGAAGCGGGTCGCACCCTGATTCTGCCGGAACAAAGCGCTCTGGAGGCGCAGCGTGTTGAAGGCTGCAAGGTGCTGGCGGCCAATCATCTGCTGGCCGTTGCAGCACATCTGCGTGGCGCACAGCCTTTGACCGCCCCGCCAACAGAAGCAGCATACACACCAGAGCTGGATTACCCGGATATGCACGATGTTAAAGGCCAGTATCTGGCCAAACGCGCACTCACTATCGCCGCAGCAGGCAATCACCATCTACTGTTTTTTGGACCGCCGGGCACAGGTAAAAGTATGTTGGCCAGCCGCTTGCCGGGCATACTCCCGCCCATGGATCAACAACAAGCGCTGGAATCCAGTGCCGTCTATTCGGTAAGCCATCAGGGTTTTGACCCCTCTCACTGGCGCAAACGCCCGTTCCGAGCCCCTCATCATAGCTGTTCCGCCATTGCTCTGGTGGGGGGCGGCAGTCATCCGAAACCCGGCGAGATAAGTCTGGCGCACCATGGTGTACTGTTTCTCGACGAATTGACCGAGTACGACAGGCGCGTATTGGAGATGCTCAGGGAGCCACTGGAGAATGGCCACGTGACTATTTCACGCGCTGCGAATCAGTCAGAATTTCCGGCACGATTTCAGTTAATCGCCGCAATGAATCCCAGCCCCTGCGGCACTTGGGGAGATCCCAGCGTACAGAGCCGCTCAACACCCGATCAGGTAAAACGCTATCTCAACAAGCTCTCCGGGCCCTTTATTGACCGCTTTGACCTCACCGTGGATGTGCCGCGGGTATCCCCCAAAGAACTGGCGGCACTGCCGGACGATGGACACAACTCAGCCACGATAGCCAGCAGCGTGGCCACGGCCCATCAACAGGCGATGAGTCGACAGGGCGTGGCAAACGCGCAACTGGGCGGAAAAGCCCTAGATCAACACTGCAAACTCACCGCTGAGGGAAATCGCTTTCTGGGGGATGCCATCGATAAGCTGGGCCTGTCGGCCCGCGCCTATCATCGCGTACTCAGAGTCGCCAGGACCATTGCCGACCTGGAACAAGCCGCTCAGATCCAAGAGCAACACCTTGCAGAGGCCTTAGGCTTCCGAGCGTTTGACCGGTTTCTTGCTCGGCTTAATGCGGCTTGATGCGGTTAAAATCTTTTTTAGATTGCTTTCAATTGGATGGTTGTTTTTTAACCTTGCCGGTGCCAGCATTAGCCCTGATGGAAATTTAACACACTGAATTTAAAGAATAAGGATATTCTAATGAGTTACACCCTAAACTTAGCACTGAAACGCTATCACCAACCTTTTGGAAATAAAGAAGCCATTTCAAAGCTTGCCAATGCTCTGGACTTACCGAAACACTTCCTTCGCGGAGAAGACTCAAGAATCGCAGTCGCGCTAGCAGGTACGATTATGTATCGGCAGTTATCCAGACTAGACCGCATATCTGTAATGCAAAGTATTCAATCATTGAGTTATCGCCCTTTGATCGGTCAACTTGTAACAAGGTGCACAGACCCTATGGTGCAGCACCAATGGGCAGAATGGTCCATGACAAATTAAGAGTTGGAAGAAGTTCTGGCCTTTCACAACTCATTGAACCGTTGGTCCAGCGTAATTGGGGCGAATCCAGGTGCATACGGAGTAGGAGCCTCAGTCTGGAGTATTGTTAAACAGGGCGCAGGAAAAGGTAATATGATTACGCTAATTGCCTCTTTGGCACTTATAGGTATCCACGAGTTCTCACATTCTGAAACTCAAAGATACTCATCTGAGCTGGAGAGAAGAAAGCTGTTGTCGGGAGCCAACCAATGAAATTGTTCAAAGCCGCTGTTGGCTTCCTCGCTATCTACACTGTTTTAACAGCCATAGCTGCACTGTTTACGACGATTTTTGTTGAATCTACGCCACATTCTCTAAATATCGCTGTCACGGTAATAGCAACAGTTCTCGTATCCCGCCGCATGAAAGTCGAATTTAGACAAGTGCGCGAGTGCATTACTCTTTGCTTAATGGGTGGACTTGCGGCAGGAACACACCTAGGAATACTGTCACGAGTAGTAGGGGCTATCTCTCAACTGACTCCAGCCGAAGTTGTATTATCCATGTTAGTAAACAGCGCCGCAGTTGCTTTAACACTATTTCTCAGCCGACCAAGAACGGATAAAAACATTCAGCACTCGACAGACTAATACAACCTCTGTAGATGGTTCACCGCTCACTCAAATGTGTTTGGGGAATGCAGCACTCGTTCAAAGCTTTCTGATCAATTACTGCATTCCACAATTATGACTAATTAGCCACTTATTTAGGCTCTGCTTTGGGCTCTACCGCCGCCAGCGCCTCACCGATTTTGGCTTTCTGTGCCTCGGTGAGGCTGCCATCAGCCAACAGATCAATAATCACCTGGGTATAAACTTCGCCCAGCTCTGGGACTTCAAGCGCCTCAGGGGGTAGCGGAGGCATCGGCATAGCGTCATACAAAATGCCATGTTCATGCATAGCTTCAAACTCCATCTCCCACCCTTCGGCCCACTGCTCCATATGGTCAGATATCCGCTCTCCCATCGCTTCCAGATGCTCAGACAGATGCTCCATGCGTTCGGCGACCTGCAGATAATGGCGCTGCATGTCCCTGCTGGCACGTGGGTGGTCTATCTCGTGGAATGAAATACGGTAGCTGTCGTCACGTTCACAGCTATGTAACTTGATCAGTTTATCCAACCGACGTTTGGTCGCTTCGTCGTATCCTTCCAGGACCGCAGTACGAGACACATCATCACAAGCATCAGCCAAAGTGAGTTGGTGCTTTTGCCTTGCGCCATGTTTGTCCTGAGTAAACAGCGAGATGTTGCCTTGAATGACATCGATGCGCAGCTGTCTTAGTCCCTGGTCATCGCCTCCCGCCAGTGCCGAATTCATTGCCAATGTGGTACCCAGCACACCGGCAGTCGCCATAGAAAATAGGTTCATAATGTTTCCCTCTTGAACGTAAAGTGAATGCCTTGCCAATGCGGAAACAGCGGTTTCTGCATTAGCCTGACCTTACGGTTACAAGGGCTGTGCCAATATTTTTAGCATTTATAAAACAAAGGGTTACAGATTTAAAATGCAAGGCTCTCTATGACAAATCCTGATATCAGGAAACCGATTTCCTGATATGGGGAAATTTCTCCTGTTGGTTTCCAGCCTGTACCGCTACATTGTATGTATCTCAATGTTTTATCTTGGTTTTTGTAACTTGGTGCGGTATTTGTTTAGACCCAGGTAAGCGCAATAAATGTAGTAAGTTAAGCTTGCTGCAAAACCATCGAGGAAGGTATGAGCCTGAAGCGTTACCTGTTTTTAATCTTTTCCGCGGTCATCCTGGTATTGACCGCCCTGCAGCTGACATCGCTCTGGTGGCTGCAACAACGCATGAACACCGCCGTTATCGACAGCAGTCAGGATCTTTCCAAAGAGCTGATAAGGCTGGCGCTGCAGGAGGCGGACCTGGATTTCCAAGCGATAGTCATACCGGAGATCCCCTCTCCCCCGGATCCCGTGCGAGTGCATAGGGAGGACATGCGTGCACATAGCAACGAAGTAAAACGTGAACAGCTTGAGCATGAGATTGAACATCTCACCGACCAGATGGATGAGATTGGTGATGCCTATGAAGAACTGCACGAAAACCTAGAGTATCCACTGGATGAAAGGCAGCAGCGTGCACTGGCACAGAAGCAGAGACAACTGGAACGGCGCAGTGAACATTTAAGCCGCCAATTGGCGCAGCGGGTTGAACAACAAGTACAGCTGCAGCTGCAAGCTCTGGAAACCAGCCGATCTGAGACAACCGGCCAATTGATGGTGCAGCACCTGAGTGACGATGGCGAACGCACCCTGATACTGGAAAACCTGGAGATTCCCGAATTGGAAAACTGGGAGCGCAGCGTGACCCTGCATTCGGCGGTGTGGATCAGTTTTGTTTTGATCTGTCTGTCCGCACTGTTAGCCACCTACTGGCTCAGTCACCATATCAGCCAACCCTTGGCCAAACTCAGCGAAGGCCATAAACGCCTGGCGGCCGGCGAGCAGGGCGTAAGCGTCACACCAGAGGGTACCCAGGAGCTGCGCCAAACTATTCAGGGCTTTAACAGCATGGCAGCAGATCTGAATGAGCTGGCCCAACTGCGAAGCAAACAACAGGATCTGCAACAACTGGCCGAGCTGGGCGAAGTCAGTCGGGGTATCGCCCACGCACTGCGTAATCCGCTGCATATGATTGGCCTGGCACTCGAACAGCTGGCAAACACCGAAGACCCAGAGCAGGCTGCCAAGCTGCAGCAACAGATCCGCCAGAAGATGGCTCGTATGGATGGCCACATTCGCAACCTGATGGCACTCAGCCCCAATCAGGGAGAAACACAGCCGGTGCCGCTACAGCAACTACTGCAGGACATTCAGCTGGAGCTGGCTACCCACCCGAAACACCCAGCGGTGGTGCTGAAAGGTGATATGAGTGAGATTAAGCTTAACGGGAACGAAACCGAGCTGCGCAGCATCTTGCATACGCTGCTGGTGAATGCAGTCGAGGCCGCACCGGAGAAGGCCAGGGTGCATATCGTAGCCAAGTCGAGCGACGAAGGTTTGAAGGTGTTGGTAGAGGACGAAGGCGAGGGTATAGATCCCGGTGTTAAAGAAACACTGTTCCAGCCCCACGTCAGTAGCAAAGCCGATGGTGCAGGCATGGGTCTGTATATCGCACGTCGCCTGATGCGACAGCATTACCAAGGCGACCTCACTTTAACGGAAAAACCCAGTGGTGGCTGCATCGCCATTCTCAGTTTCCCAAGAGGTAGTCATGTCTGAGAGACCAATGCCTAAGAAACAAATGCCTGAAATACGCATGACTGAGGCAAACACAAGCCAACCACTGCAACTATTGGTGGTAGAGGACGACCCAGATCAGAATCAGCTTATCTGTCAGATGTTGGATGCTGAAGGCTACCAGGCGACACCTGCGTTGGACCTACCCAGCGCCCAGCAGCTACTAAAGCAGCAGCGTTTTGACATCATTCTCAGCGATTGGAAACTGGGCCCAGATGATGGCCTAACCCTGCTCAAACAGGTGCGTGCCAGTGATGCCGATATCGGTTTTGTGATGGCCACGGCCTATGGCTCCATTGGAACAGCAGTGGAGGCGATCCAGGCCGGCGCCGATGACTACCTGAGTAAGCCATTTCAGCGCCAGACCCTGCTAATTGCACTGGAAAAAGCAGCCAAACAACACAAGCTCAAACTACAGAACCGACGCCTGAATGCGGCGCTCAGTCGCCAGGATCAGTTAGTAGATCTGATCGGTCATGCCGACTGTATGCAGCGTGTGTTTCAACGAATCGAGCGTGTATCTGGTACCGATGCCACCGTATTGGTCACCGGCCCCAGCGGTACGGGCAAAGAGCTGGCAGCCCGCGCCCTTCACCAACTCTCGCCACGGGCCAACCAACCCTTTATCGCCATCAACTGTGGTGCTATCCCTGAATCATTGGCAGAAGCGGAATTGTTTGGCGCAGAAAAGGGCGCCTACACCGGTGCGAACAGTGTCAAGATCGGTGTGTTTGAAGCAGCAGATGGCGGCACCCTGTTTCTTGATGAGATAGGCGAACTGCCATTGGCGATGCAGCCCCTGCTGTTGCGCGCACTGCAGGAGGGCGTGATAAACCGCCTCGGCAGCCGTCTGTCAAAAACAGTGAATGTCCGGGTGATCGCAGCGACCAACCGAGATCTGGCTCAGGAAGTCGCCGACAGCAACTTCCGCGAAGACCTGTTTTACCGGCTTAATATTGTTCCCATTCAGATGCCACCTCTGCGAGAGCGCCGTGAAGATATCGGGCGGTTGCTGGAACACTTTGTTCAGCTCAACTGCCAGCGTTATAAGTTGCCTCGACCCGAACTTCCGGCGCAGGTAATAAAGCAATTATTGGACGCTCCCTGGCCGGGCAATGTGCGTGAGCTGGCTAACCGCGTAGAGCGTTTTGTACTGCTCGGTGATATCCAGGAACTGTTGCAAGGGCTGCATGATCAAGGTGCGCACTCTTCTCTGTTTTCTCTGCCCGATGAGGGCGTCAACTGGGAACAGTTTGAGCGGGATTGCTTGCAGCAAGCTCTGCAACGTCACGGTGGTAATCGCACCAAAGCGGCTGCTTTTCTTCAATTACCTTACAAAGCCTTTCTTTATCGACTGGAAAAGTACGATATCCGCTAAGCTCTATTAAAGAGCAAAACAGAGGCTTAACCGCCGCTATCGGGCCGTCCGAGAAGGCGCTATCAAAAAGCTATGCCCAGATTAGATCTGCGATTAGAATAGCGCCCACTTATATGCCCAGTTTTTAACCAGTTAAGAGATCAGGCCGTTGAGCAATTCAGCCGTCGAAAACGCACGCCGTACCTACAATGTCGCTCACTGGAGCGAGGGTTACTTTGATGTCGATGATCAGGGAGAGCTGATTGCTCGCCCCACAGCCGATCCATCCGGCACATCTATCCCATTTCCTGCACTTATCGAAGATATCCGGGCCCACGGGTTGTCTCTACCTGTGCTGATCCGCTTTACCGATATTCTTTACCATCGTGTCGACACGCTGATCCGCGCGTTTCAGCAGGCGAAAAAAGACCACGAGTATCCCGGTGGTTACACCGCAGTTTACCCTGTGAAGGTAAATCAGCAGCGCAGTGTGGTCGAAAAGCTGCTCAGCCATACCAGTGGCAAAGTCGGTTTGGAAGCTGGTTCAAAACCAGAGCTGTTGGCCATCCTTGGCGTTTCAGACAAGCCCATCACCATCGTCTGTAACGGCTACAAAGATCGCGAGTTTATCCGCCTGGCCCTGATCGGTCAGAAGATGGGTCACACGGTCAATATCGTGGTCGAAAAGCTGTCGGAGCTGGACAAGGTGCTAGAAGAAGCGGCGGATCTGGAAGTTGAACCTCGCATCGGTATCCGCATTCGCCTGAACGCGACTGGCAAAGGCAAATGGCAAAATACTGGCGGTGAGAAAGGTAAATTTGGCCTCGCCGCTCACCAGGTTTTACAGGCAGTCGACCGCCTGAAAGCGCTGGGTAAAGAGCAGTACCTCTGCCTGATCCATTTCCATGTCGGCAGTCAGGTCGCCAATATCCGCGATATCCAGAAAGCGTTGCACGAATGTGCTCGGTATTATGCTGAGCTTCGCCAATTGGGCGTGCCTATCGATACCGTCGATGTCGGTGGCGGTCTCGGTGTGGATTACGAGGGCAGTCGCAGTCGCCAGGGCTGCAGCGTGAACTACACGCCATTCGATTACGCCAACCGTGTGGTGCATGAGCTCGACGAGATCTGCTACGAACACGACCTGCCGCATCCCAATATCATCAGTGAATCGGGTCGCGCCATGACTGCGCACCACGCAGTGCTTATCGCCAATGTCATCGATATTGAACGTCAGCCCCGAGGCGAAAACCTGCCGGAAGTAGACGAAGCATCGCCCCTGATGATCTACGAGTTGTGGCAGTGTTATCAGCGCATTAGTCCACACAGTGCGCTGGAAGCCTATCACGAAGCACTTTATTGCATTGGCGAGGCGGCAAGCCAGTTCAGCCACGGCATGCTGAATATGGCCCAGTGGGCGCAGGCAGAGCAGATCTACTTTGCTATCTGCCATGAGGTGCGCAAACACCTGACGTTGTCCAGCCGTGCACATCGCGAAGTCTTAGATGAACTGAACGAAAAACTGGCTGACAAACTGTTCTGTAACTTCTCTCTGTTCCAGTCACTGCCGGACATCTGGGGCATTCAACAGCTGTTCCCCGTAGTACCCATGATTGGCATGGACCGAGAGCTGACAGAACGCGCCATTATTCAGGACATCACCTGCGATTCTGACGGTCAGATCCGTCAGTACGTCGACGGCGCAGGCATAGAAGCGTCATTACCCATGCCTGCATCAAAGCCTGGCGAGGAGCAGCTGTTAGGCTTCTTTATGGTGGGCGCTTATCAGGAGATCCTGGGCGACCTGCACAACCTGTTCGGCGATACCGACTCAGTGCATGTTGAACTGACTGAAGATGGCTACAGCCTGAGTCGACTGATGAAAGGTGATACTGCGGCACAAGTGCTCGACTATGTGCACTTTGAGCCCCGCCGCCTGGTTGAAAGTTATCGCCGACAGCTGGCCAAGGTGGGCAATCGCGCTGAAGCGAATAAGTTACTGATCGAGCTGGAAGCGGGCGTCAGTGGCTACACCTATTTTGAGGATTAAGGATGTTAAGTTTTCTTCCTGGCTTTATTAAAGGTCCGATCGGGCTGGTGTTGTACACAATAAATACCCTGTGCTGGTTTACCCCGATCATGCTGTTGTCTGTGTTGAAATTCATCATCCCAATATCGTTTTGGCGTCAGGGCTGCACCTACCTGCTGGACGCCTGTGCAGTGGCCTGGATCAGCGTCAACAACTTCAATCAACGCCTGCTGACAGGCACACAAATTTCGGTTGAAGGGTTGGACAAACTGGTACGCAAAGAGTGGTATCTGGTGATGGCGAATCACCAGAGCTGGGTCGATATTCTGGTGCTGCAGCGTATCTTCAACCACCGTATTCCGTTCCTGAAGTTCTTCCTGAAACGTGAACTAATCTGGGTACCTTTTCTGGGATTGGCCTGGTGGGCACTGGAATTCCCATTTATGCGCCGCTACAGCCGTGCCTTTCTGGAAAAACACCCACAGCTGAAAGGCAAAGATATTGAAGCCACGCGTAAAGCGTGTGAAAAGTTTCGCTTCAAACCCACCAGCATCATGAATTTTGTTGAAGGCACTCGCTTTACCGACGGCAAGCATGCCAAACAGCAATCGCCCTATCCCCATCTGTTAAAGCCAAAAGCAGGCGGCATCGCATTTGTGTTGAGCGCCATGGGCACTCAGTTGCACAAACTGGTGGATGTAACTATTCACTACCCCAAACTGCGCCCTACGTTCTGGGACTTCGTTAGCGGCAAGGTAAAACAGATTAACGTCCACGTACGTGTACTGCCGATCACTGAACAGCTAATCGGCGATTACCAGAACGACAAAGCGTTTCAGCAACGCTTTCAGAAGTGGGTAAACGAGATGTGGGAACAGAAAAATCTGCAATTGGCCAAGATGGAATCCGGTCAATAGCAGTGGTTTATAGCGTTTAATTACAAGGGTAAAGGCACGCGATGTTAAGTTTTCTTCCGGGCCCCATACTGGTCATCATCAACCTGTTTTTGATCAGCCTCTGGCTGGGGATATGGGGTGGCCTGATCTTTGTCGGTGGCATTATCAAACTGCTGCCGATTCCACCCTTGCGCAAGCTGCTGAACTGGCTGCTGCATGGCTGTTATCGCGCCTGGAGCACCTGCATGATGGGCAGCCTGGCGCTGACCAATAAGATCGAATGGGAGCTGGACCTGCCAGCCTCTTTGGATGAAAAGCACTGGTACCTGCTGATCAGCAACCACCTCAGCTGGTTGGACATCGTGGTGCTAACCACACAACTGCATGGTCGCATTCCACTGGCCAAGTTCTTCCTAAAACAAGAGCTAATCTGGGTGCCTTTCCTGGGCATCGGCGCCTGGGGGCTGGATATGCCATTTATGAAGCGCTATTCAAAAGCGTTTCTGGCAAAACACCCGCACCTGAAAGGCAAAGATATCGACGCAACTCGCAAGGCCTGTGAGAAGTTTCGCCACACCCCAACCACGGTGATTAACTTTGTTGAAGGCACGCGTTTCACGCAAGAAAAACATGACTATCAGCAGGGACCATACAAGCACCTACTGTCACCTAAGGCGGGCGGGATAGCGTTTGCACTGAATGCGATCCGATTCGACGCCATCCTTAATACCACACTTCATTACCCCGGAGTGAAAGGCCACATTATGCCAACCGTGCTCCGTGGCGAACTTAAAAAAGTGGTGTTAAAGATTGAAGAGATCCCAGTAACCGAGGCAATGGTCGGGGATTATTTTGATGATGACGCGTTTCGGCTGCAGTTCCAGCAGCAGCTCAATCACTGGTGGCAGCAAAAAGATGATCAGTTATCGGATTTGCGCTCTGACGGCGGGAATTCAGGCGCCACATACACAGACTCGGTAACGCCCTGCAAATAGCTTTCCGAGTAGGAACCTGAATCCCCCTGATAAAAGACGGGGCACTGGCAGTAGATATCGATAGGGCTGCCGCCAGTTTGCGTCTTAGGCATGGGGCAGCTGCCAATCGGCGTCATACAGATAACATGTTTGCTGTACTGAAGGCGTCGAAGTGTATTGCGGGCTTTGTAGGGCCTATCATATATCCAGCTGCCCTCCGCATCTGGCACTAGAGCCAAACCATCAGGCAAAGGCTCGCTGGCACAGGCTGTTAAACCGAAGGCAATCGCAGCCAATAATATGAATCCGCATCTCATTGCTATGGGCTGGCATCACCCCTCGTTAGTGTTAAGGGCTTCAGCTAACTGTTCCAGTTGAGTTTCATCAAACAGTTGGACCCCAAGATCGCGCAATCGTGCCGCAGTCATGCCATCACCGGCGATTAACCGCCCCTGAAAGCTACCGTCGTAGACCTGCCCACTGCCACAACTTGGGCTGCGCGCTTTCAACAAAGCAAAACGGATATGGTGAGATTCGGCTAACTTAGCTGCACAGGCGGCGCCGAGTGCAAAAGCCTCTGTCACATCAATATTGGCATGGGTTCGGATCGAACCATCGGGCTGCTGTTCTGCCGCGGGACGTGGCACGGGCAATCCCCCGGCGACCTCTGGACACACTTTTACCAATCGGCCCTGCTGCTTCCATAGCTTAAGCAGGGGATGGTCACAGAGCATGATTTCGGCGTTATAACGCACCTTATCACCCAGCAAACAGGCACTGACCAATATCTTTTGCAACAAACGTCTCCACGTATAACCGAGCTCGATACCGCTGTCAGTTATACGTGGAAGATAGAGATTTCGCCAGTGCGGTTAAACCTGGAATACCACCGCAGCATCATTCAGTGTTTGCGCCATTTTTGCCTGAGATCGGCTGGTTTCAGCGATCTGAACTGCGCCGGTGGCTGCCTCCATCGACGCCTGACTCATGGCGTTGATATTCTGGCTCACTTCCGAGGTCACCACGTTCTGCTCTTCAATCGCTGACGCGATCTGCAGGTTCATGTCTTTGATGCGGCTAATGGCGTGAATAATATCGCCAATCGCAGCCTCGGCATCTCCGGCAAGTGCAACGCTCTGTTTGGCCGACACCTCTCCGGATTCGATGATGCCAAACGCACTGCTGATCTGGGTGGTAAAACGGGTGATGATCTCTTCAATCTGCGCCGTAGACTCCTGGGTCCGTTGCGCCAAGCCACGAACCTCATCGGCCACAACCGCAAAGCCACGACCCTGCTCACCTGCTCGCGCCGCTTCAATCGCGGCATTAAGCGCCAGCAGGTTAGTCTGTTCAGCCACACTTTTAATCACATCGAGCATATTGGCAATATCTGAGCTGCTATCGCTGATCTGCTTAATGATCCCATCGACTTGGTGAACCTGATTAGCGACTTCCGACACCTGCGCCACCGAATTGCGGATCACCGACTGACTGTTTTCCGCCAGCGAGTCTGCATCTGCCGCAGCATCGGCTGCCTGCTGGGTACTACGGGACACTTCACGAATACTGGCACTGAGCTCTTCTACCGCCGTCGCGACCTGCTGGCTCTGATCCTGCTGATGGCGTAGGGTATGACTGCTTTGCTCAATGGTGATTGAGGTTTCGTGGGCAGACGATGCCAGTTGTGTCGACGCGTCATTCAGCGTGCAGATGGTGGAGCGGAAGTGACTCAACAGCAGGTTAATCTCATGACTGATCCTTGCAAACTCGTCATTGCCGTACACAGCCAACTGCTGAGACAGGTTGCTGTTTTCAACACAGTAGTCGAGTTTTGAAGTGATCTCTTTGACCGAGCGATTGATATGTTTCAGCACCGCCCAGGCCATCCATAAACAAACAGCAAAGGAAAACAGTGTCAGCAGCAGTGTGTTCCACCACTTCTGGTGACTGGCCGACGCATTGGTCGCCGCCTGCGCTTCAAGATGCTGCGCAATCAACTCCTCTAGGCTCTTCAGCTCATCAATCCGCGCGGTAGAGGCGGAGAACCAATCAGCCGCTTTGATCCCAAAGCCTCCTTGTGCCGCTTTTTTCTGGGCGATATCTCGATACTGTTTCACTTTACGAAATACGGGGTCATTGGCGATCGCCTGATAGGATTTTTGCAGGGACTCCGGCGCCAGAGAATCAAACTCCTGCAGGTAACTCTCCTGCAGCGTTTTTAATGAGATCCACTTGCCATACATGCCCTCGCCAAAGCGATCGGCAGCAAAGGTATTACTTAATACTGCGCGTTCAATGCCGGCACGCTCTTTAGCTTGAGCAAAGAAATAGTAAGCAAGGGCAGCACGCTTAATTTTTATCTCTTTTGCCTGCTGGGCGATCTCTTTATTGATGGAGAGCAACTCTGCATTAAGCTGGGTATAAAAGCCAATAGCATCTGCCAGTGCTATCTGGCGACGGTCGATTTGGCCGCGTATGGTGCCGAAACGTTGGTATGTTTTGGCGATAGCATCCACTTTCTGCGCCAAGCCTACCTCAGCCAACGCATCAGCCTGGGTTTGGAATGCTTCCAGTACATGGCGCCACTCGGCGTCGGTCTGCTGACGCTGCCGATTCAACTTGGCTGCAAACTGAGGACTGCCATCGGAGCCAAAATAGGCCGCTGACAGTCCCCGCTCTTTTTGCTGCTCATGCACCAGATGGTCATTGATAACGGCAACATGCAGTAGCTCTTCGAGCAGATCCGCTTGATGGGCACTTTTGGACGCCTGAACCATTAATACCGCAGCAAAGACAAAGAGAGCAATGACGGGAACAAGAACAATCAGAAGTAGCTGGTTACGCAGGGATAACTTGGCAATCATAGGCCCCTCCTTGGATCACTGGTTCTGCAATTAATGCATATGAGATGTAAATTATCCTGACAAAAAAGTTTAGCCTAATATTGGCAAATCGCGATGCGCACCGCCGAAAGAGTAAGGAGAAACAGACAAAAACTTGAGCGAGATTCAATAACCGTCAGAGAGTCTCATGCTGATGACTATTTCAGGTGTTATGGCAGTAGCAGCCGCGAGCATCCGTCACAACAACAGCCTTAGAATTGGTATCTGCCAAGGGTCTGCCCCGCTGTTCCAGATACGCAAAAGGCGCCAAATGGCGCCTTTCTACTAACGAATTTGAGAGAAAGTGATTACTTCTTCTCTAGCAGGAACAGCACCAGGTCAACAAACTCGTCCGCTGACTTGATTGAACCCGTTTCTACCTTGTACTTGTCGTTAACAAAGAAGCTGGGTACACCCATGATTTTGAAATCTTTGGTGGCTTTCTGCATCTGGCTGACCATGCCGTTCACAGCGAAGCTGTTGACCGCGCCGTCATACTTTCCAGCATCTACGCCGTTGTCGATAAAGAACTGGCGCATCGCTTCCGGGGTTTGCTGATAGATTTTCTTGCGGTGTGCACTGTCGAACAGGGCTGGCAGGATCTTGTCATCAACCTTCAACACGGTCGCAGTGGCAAAGGCACGGCTGTAAACCGGGCCGACGCTGCGGCCGACGAAGTCTACGTGGTTGCGCTTGAATTTAACGCCCGCCGGCAGCTTCTCTTTCAGCTGGTGAACGATAGGCTCGAAGTTGTAGCAATGGCCACACAGCACTGAGAAAAATTCGGTTACCTGAGGTTCGCTGCTGGCGATGCTGCGCACCTCTTTGTAGTGTTTACCCTCTTCGAAGCGCTCTGCACAAGCGGTGATTGGCAGCAGCAGAACCAGCAGGGATAAGAGGATTTTTTTCATTGTGTCGTTTTCCTCAGTAAAAAGTTGAGAATGAGTTCGATTCAGAAAGTCCGATGCTAGGGATTTACAGCCAAGGCTGCAAGCTTAATGGCGGTTCTTGCAAGCTAGCTAACTGTTCTTTGCAGGCCAGGATCTGACCTTCCCAGTACTTATTGCTGTTGAACCAAGGGAACGCCTGAGGGAAGGCAGGGTCTTGCCAGCGCCGGGCCAGCCACGCCATATAGTGGATCTGGCGCAGGGCACGTAGCGGCTCGATCAGCGCCAGTTCCTTGTTATCAAATGTTACAAATTGCTCATAACCCTCAAGGATCAGCTCCAGTTGCATGATGCGCTCACTGCGCTCGCCGGATAACAACATCCAGAGATCCTGTACTGCCGGGCCGGTGCGGGCATCATCCAGGTCAACGAACTGCGGCCCGTCGCCTTCGCGCCATAAAATATTGCCTGGGTGGCAATCGCCATGCAGCCGGATCAAGTCTGGCGCTGCAGCACTCTGCCATTGTTGCTCTACGGCCGCCAGCAGGTGGTCAAGTACCGCAAAGAAAGGCTCAGATAACCCTTCCGGTAGCATCTGTGCCTGTTTCAGGTACGCCACCGATTGCACGCCGAAGCTTTCAAGATCCAATGTGGGCCTATGCGCAAACGCCTGTTTGCGTGACACCATATGCAGGCGGCCTACAAAGCGGCCGACCCATTCCAGTTGGTCCAGGTTGTCCACTTCAAGATGTCGTCCGCCGACACTGGGGAACACGGCTAAACGATAACCTTCGGCATGAAGCAGGGTTTGGCCATCAAAACTGAGTGGCGCTACTACAGGCACTTCGGCATCCAGCAGTTGTTGAGTAAAAGCGTGTTCTTCCAGGATCGCCTCATCACTCCAGCGCTCTGGGCGGTAAAACTTCACCACGTAACGTTTGCGATCTTCATCCATCAATTGATAGACGCGGTTCTCATAGCTGTTTAATGGCAGCAAACCTGAATCGACACGAATGCCCTGACTCTCCAGGGCATCAAGGATCAGCTCCGGGGTTAACCGGGCAAAATGAAATTCACTCATCGTTTGCTTTCGTATCGTTTAGTTACCGTTTACTGAAGAAGCGGCTGTCGATAGTCACCGTATCTTCGCTGGTACTGGTGGTAACCACAAACTCAATTTGCGTCATCACCCGCTCTAGCTCGTAGGGATCAACCGCAAGACTGATGGGCACATCCACCACATCACCTGCCGTCACTTCCACCTCGGTCGGGCCAACCCACTCATGTTCCGGCAGACCTTCCGCTTTCAGCTGGAATACCGATGTTTGCTGGGTTTTATTTACCAGCACCAAGGTGTAGGTGTTTTCGATCAACCCTTCCACCGTTTCGCGGTACATCTGGTTGCGGTCCCGAAGCACATCCACTTCGAAGTTCACCCGCATATTCAGGGTGACAAAAAACGCCGAGATCATGACCAACAGCACCAGGCCATAGCCAATGAGCTTGGGTCTTACCATGTCGGTATGACCACCTTCGAGGCGATGCTCGGTGGTATAGCTGATCAGCCCACGCTCATAACCCATCTTGTCCATGGTCTGGTCACAGGCGTCGATACAGGCACCACAGTTGATGCACTCATACTGCAAGCCGTTACGGATATCGATACCGGAAGGGCAGACTTCAACACACAGGTTACAGTCCACACAGTCGCCCAGGCCGAGCTCTTTCGGATCTTCTTTGCGGCGACGTGGGCCACGGGCTTCGCCGCGTTCAACGTCATAACCGACAATAAAGGTGTCTTTATCGAACATGGCTGACTGGAAACGGGCATAGGGGCACATATGGGTACAAACAATGGTGCGCATCCAGCCTGCATTGCCGTAGGTCGCCAGGGTAAAGAACACCACGGCAAAGGTGGATGCAAAGCCCAGTTCACCGGTAAAGAAACCAAACACTACGTCAGGGGCGGGTACAAAATAAGCCACCATGGTCATGCCGGTCACTAGAGAAACCGCTAACCAACAAAGATGTTTGGCGGTTTTACGCCAGAGTTTGTCTTTACTCCAGCCGCTCTTGTCCATTTTCACCCGCTTGTTACGGGCGCCCTCTAACTTTTCTTCAAACCAGATAAAGATAAAGGTCCACACGGTTTGCGGGCAGGTATAACCGCACCAAACCCGACCAAGAAAGGTAGTGAAGAAGAATAGAGCAAAGGCCGCGATCATAAACAGGAAGGCCAGCAGGATCAGGTCCTGCGGAAACAGGGTGACCGAGAAGAAGTTGAATTGCTGGGATTCGATATCGAGCAGGATCGCCTGACGTCCCTGATAAGGGATCCAGGGCGTGAGCATAAACAGCGACATCAGGAACCAGCCACCATATCGTCGCAAACGCTGGAATACGCCCTTCATGGCACGCACGTAGATCTTGTTGTTCGGGTGGACAGGTTGGTCACCCATTTTGGTTTTTGCTGCAGGGCGGCGCGGGGTAGGTCTGACTTCGCGCACGTCTATTTTATCGCTCATTTTTATCCTACCTGCTTTTATTTAGTGATATGTGCAGAGGAAATACCGGGTAGAATTGCATTGTATCAATAAACAGTTTACAAACCGAAACAGTTAGCTAACAGCATCAAAGTCAAGGAGAGATCGACCCGTGAAAAAAATTTTACTGACGATGCTACTGATAGTGATCGCCCTGGTGGCGGCTCGTTCTCAGTATGTCAGGGAGGCGATCACCGAAGGACCTGAACCACTGCTTGAAAAGATCAACATGCTGCTGGGCGACTACCACCCAGACAAACTCAAGCAGCGCATGGCCGACGGTATGAAAGTCGATACCGAGCTGGCCAACTTTCGTCGCAAGCTGGATCAGTCTGAGCGTGCTAAACAGGATTATCTATACCAATACTGCAACAGCGAAAATCCACAGGCTCATCCTAAACTAAATCCTGATAAGCAGGAGAAAATGTGTGATTACGCACGGGAAAAATTAGGTATCCGATAATTAGGGTTTCGCTAATATTGTCTACACTGAGTGGTAAATCCCAAGGAAGGACACAGGGTTATGCCACTCAGATTGCTCGCCATCCTTACCTGTCTGCTGTTTTCCTCTCCTCAATCAGCCGCAGATGACTATCGCTTTGATATGCCCAGCAAGCTTTATGCGCTGGGTGATGTTCACGGTGCCTACAACGAGCTGGTAACACTGCTACAAGGTGCAGAGCTAATCGATTCACAACTGAAGTGGCGCGGTGGAAACAGCCATTTGGTCAGTGTCGGCGACTTACTCGATCGCGGCAACGACTCACGCAAAGTGATCGACTTGTTGATGCGCCTGGAGCAGGAGGCGGCAGCCGCAGGAGGACAGGTCCATGTGTTGATGGGCAACCATGAACAGATGAACCTGATGGGTGAACTGCACTATGTCACCCCGGGCGAGTTTGCCAGCTACCAGGATCTCGAAACGGGCGAACTGAGAGGGAAAACCTATCAACACTTCGTTGAACATCATAGCGATCCAGAAAGTAGCGACAGCCTGATGGTGCAGTTTGAAAAAGCCTACCCCACCGGTTATCTGGGCCATCGCCTTGCCTATTCAGAGCAGGGTCGTTACGGCGAGTGGCTACTGCAACGTCCCGCTTTTTTGGTGATCGGTGATATCGGGTTTGTCCATGGAGGATTATCCAGCGCCGTTGCCGGCCTGTCGACAAACGGCATCAATGAACGCACCCAACACAAGATCCGCCAGTTTATGCAGTCTCAGCAAACCCTGATTGAACAGGGCCATGACCTGAGCCGCCACGGCTGGTTTGAACGTCTGGAGTTGGCCAAGCAATTGGCTGAATCAGCAACTGACGCTGCTGTACGAGAAAGTGCATCCACGCTTTATAGTGCTGGCAGCGACAAAATGCTAAATAGCGAGGGGCCTCTTTGGTACCGCGGCAACGTCATGTGTCTGGCACTGTATGAACAGCCCATGCTGCAGCGACGACTTGAAAACTACAACATCAGACAACTGGTAGTCGGGCATACCCCAACACCTGAACGTGAGATCACAGCCTATCTGGGTGGCCGGGTGATC
This sequence comes from Corallincola platygyrae, assembly GCF_039544265.1. Lineage (NCBI taxonomy): Bacteria > Pseudomonadati > Pseudomonadota > Gammaproteobacteria > Alteromonadales > Psychromonadaceae > Corallincola > Corallincola platygyrae. The sequence goes on from NZ_BAABLI010000017.1 coordinate 210,435, forward strand.
GATATCGATACCGGTATGAATGTCGAATATTACGGCGGCAAACCTGCACTGCTGGAAATCCAATCTGATGACTACCGTGTTTACTCAGAAGGCGAGTGGCAGGCATGGCAACCAACGACGCCTGCACCCACCATTGAAAGCACAACCTATGATCAGTGGGAGCAGCGCTTAAACAAAGCAGAAGTCGTTTCAACAGAAGAGGTAGGTGAGGGGGTAACCAAACCGCTGAAAGTCACTCTGAAAGATAAACAGGGCGAGTTTTACGCCATCTTCAAACACGAAGATACTCGGCCCCGCCGTCGCAATCATCATCACCAGCTTAGTGACAGTTACCGTTTTGAAATTGCAGCCTATGCCTTGGCTCGCGCGCTGGATCTGACTCAGATCCCGCCCACGGTAGAGCGAAAGGTCAACGGGCGTGATGGTTCATTACAGCTATGGATTAAAGACACATTTAACGAAAGCCGTCGCCTCAAAGAAGGGCTTTATCCCGCGGAAAACTGCATCCTGAGTTATCAACACAGCCTGATGAACCTGTTTGATATTCTGATCCATAATGATGACCGTACACGCGCTAATATTCTCTACCAACAGAAAAGCTGGAACCTGTGGTGGATAGACCAATCCCGAACATTTCGCACCTTTAGCCGTCCCCCAGAGTATTTGGCACAAGCAAAACTACTTTACTCTCCAATACTGCATCAACGCCTGAAATCTCTGAACAGGCAGGATATTCAAAGGGCTGTCGGGCGCTGGCTGGACAGTGATCAGCTGCGAGGTATCAACAAACGACGTGAATACCTATTGAAGCAATGGGAAAACAGACGCTAGCAGCGGCTGCGAGCCATTTTACCTAACCAAAGACAAGCAGCGATCCAGAGCAGCGCGAGCACTATATTAACCACCAGGTACCCCCGAATCTCCAACATCAACCAGTGGGTGCCTGCCAATACAATAGCCAGTTGTAGCAGGTCCCCCAGTCGCCAACAGAGGGTATCGATCACGGCTTTTCCTTCATACAGCTGCACCCCTGACAAAGGCAGAAACAACGCATGCCGTAGCGTGTTTTGTAGTGAGTAGTCCAGGCTGTTTTCCGCCACCTTGTAGGCATAGGTGAGCCAGAAAAACGGCAGAACAAACAGCGCCAGGTAACCAAAAAACATAAGCATGGGGACGATCAACAGTGCACCGGAAACTCCTAACCAACGGATCAGACGTGAAACCAGAAACAACTGACAAAGCACCGTTGCTAAATTCACCCAACTAAAAAATGAACCATAAAAAGCCCCGATGGCCGATGCCCCTTCGAGCTCGAGATATACCCACTTTGCGAGAATAAACTCACCTACGCTGTTGCCAAGATTAAGCAACACAACAAACAGGGCAATGGCAATCAGGTAGTGCGACTTCAGCATTTGATTAAAGCCGCGAAACCAATGCATTCTGGATTTTGGTTTGTCTTCATCTGCTTTTTGCTCAGAAGTTGTTACCTGAGGATTTGGCGCCAGGATTAGAAACAGGTAGCCGAGTATGGCTACAATGAATGCCGCATCTGCGCCACCCAAAACAAACAGTTGGCGACTGACAAGCGCCCCCAACAATCCGCCCAAAGTAGCCCCTGCAGCGATCACCGGAAACAATCGTTTGCCAGACTCGGGTTGGTAGAAAGCAGCGCACTCTGCCCAGAATTGCGCCACCAGCAGCACGTTAAAAATGCCGAGCCAAACATAAAAAGCCCCCGCCACAGACCAACCAGTGCGGTAGCCTAGCCAGAAACCAAACAGGCAAAGCAGCGTGGTCCACAAGATACGCGTAAACATGCGTGTAGTGCCGAAATGTCGGACGATATAGCCATAAACCGGCATCGCCAGTAGCAAAATCAGTGCTTGTATCGCGGTAGCATAACTGCGGATCTCAGCGTCATGTTCACTCAACATCAACGCTTCGCGCAGTGGTTTGAGATGGTAGTAAGCAAATAACAACACAAAGGCTTTGACACTGAACCAGAGCAACACTGGGTGTTCATCTCGATGCACTTTAGAGATCAGGTTGAGGGTTCGATGTGTGAAGCTGGAAACGGTCGACGATGCCATCAAGGCGGGCCACTTAACGTACTGATTAATTAAGTGTAGAAGCTTTACCTAAAATAATATGGGTGAATAGAAACGAGAAAAACAGGACAACTTAGGGACAACCTTTAATATAAATGCTCAACTACGTTTGGTTCTGATAGCTCGATTGCCTCGGCGACGTTTTGCCCACATCCATATGCCACTGGCAGCCAACAGCATCATGGCGATGGCAGCAAGATCCATCATCCATACACCTGCGATACCAAACAAGCGCCCGCTGTGCAGATCCAGGACTACGCGCTCCAAGTCGATATGTTGTTCTGATGGTAGTTGAGCAACCAAGGCAGCGGGTGCCTCGCCAGCAACACTCCATGTCAGCGAATTCGCTGGTACAAGCGATACAGGTGCAGACCAGGTAAGCAGTGCTTCATCAGCCTGTAACCACTGATCATCATGCTTAACCATCAGCGCCTCAGAGGGAGTAACACCAATGGCATTAACACCACGAGGCCAGCCTAACTCATGGTTAACCTTTTCAGCCAGTTCCCCCTCTTCAGTAACAAGAAGTAACTGTTTCGAGGTCGCCACCACCAACATCTGCTGCCAAACAACGGCACCGACAACGTCGCCATCAAAGGACGTCACCCGCTGGGTATTCAGATAAAGCTGCTGGTCACGGGAAAGTAACCAATCAGGACCAACAGCAAACGCATCCACCTGAGGAGTTTCAATGCCATACCAGTTAAGTAGCCAACCCCAAGTTAGTGTGCGCTCACTTAATCTCAAACCGTCAGTATGATTAAGCGCGATGCCGGTCAGACTTAATACAAAGATGAAGATGGCCGCCGCCAACCCCAGCTTGCGATGCCACCAATGCAAGGCGCGCATCAGCCTAGCCATTATCGGCAGATCTCGTGGCTGACTTTGCCACCACTTCATCCGGCATCACATGCTGATGCAGTGCCAGTGCTAATCTCGCGATACGGGTAACCGCTTGCACAGAGAGGGTGGCACCAGTAATGCCATCAATCAGGCGGTCGAGTTTTTTGTCTTCGGTGAGTGTGGCGCCGGCATACTGCACCATAAACTGCGGGTAGCGCACCTCCCAACCCCGGCTTTCCCGGTAAGCGAGGATCTCGCTATATCGGATCTGGTTGCCCTTCACCACCATGCCCATGGTGATAGGACGCTCTTTGCCGATCTCTTCCAAAATCCAGGCGGACTGGTCATCACGCATCCAATAACGAATGCGCAGTGCAGGGTAGGCGTGGTCCAGGATCTCTTTGGTCAGTGCTTTGACATCACTTTTCAACCAAAGCACTTTGGTCTTGGGCACGTCACCATCAAAGGCTTCTGCCAAAAACTGGTCCGCTGTTTTATAGATCTCCTCTTTCGCCATCACTGGCGAAGCAAGTGACGCAAAAGCAAATAGCAGCACAGTAAGAGAGAATCGTAGTGTTTTCATAACCACCTGATAAAACGGCGAAAGGCGACATGTTCGTTGAACAGGTCGCCTTACTATAAACGCTTAACGCGCTAAATTAGAAATGGTAACCAATGCCTAGGTTGAAACCATCCTGGTCTTTGCCATTTTCATTATCCTGGATCTGGTAGTCCGCTTTCAGCACCACCTGTGCGTGTGGCCAGTAGTTCACACCCAGATCGTACTGCTTCTTCTCGCTCTCGATGCTGCTGTCACCCGCCTGGTTATCCCAGAAGTTGTAGCGAGCGAAAACACCGAACTCTTCGTTGAAGCGCCAGCTCGGTTCAACGTAGAAACCAAACTGCTCATCGGCACCTACATCGGCCGGGCCGTCACCGTCCAGGTCCCAGAATGCACCTAAGGCACGCAGACCAAATTGTCCTTTCTGATATGCAGCATGGGCTTCAACCATGTATGCGCTGCCAGCAGCAGGATCTTCGCTCTGGGTCATATCGCCCTGGTATTGGAATGAACCACCCAGCTCTAAGCCTGGAATAGCGGTGTAACGCAGTGATGCAGTGTATGCAAAATCATCGGCATCTGCGTTGGCGCTCTTTTGGCGACCGCTACGGATGTTGTAGTTTTTGCCAGCATTGGTTTTCAGGCCAGAGTGCATATAGAGGTCGTAACGAACGCCTTCAGCCACTTCACCGTAGATACCACCACCTGATTCCCACCATGTGGTTGGGATAATGTTCTTCTCTACCGGGTTACGCTCAACACCATAGAAGGTCGCAGGTTCGTGTGTTTCATTCAGGATGCCGATTGGCAACAGGAACAAACCACCACGAGCGGTCAGCGACTCGTTGATATCGAAATCAACATACGCCTGCTCCAGCTCTACTTCACCCGGCTTATCGTCACCAGACAGCGCGTGTTCCAGCTCCAGCTCAGAGAAGAAGCGAATGCTGTCAGTGAAGTCGTAACCAAACATCAATACAAAGCGGTGGAAGTCGATTTCATCTTTATCAGATGCGCCGCCACTACCATTGAGGTTGTTGTAGTGCAGTTCACCGTAACCGCCGATATGAACCTTGTTGACCACTTCAGCCAAACCACTGGTTTTTTCTACCGCTTCAGCAGTGGCTTCAATGGCCTCTTCCTGCTCTTCGTTTTTGGTTTCCAGTTCTTTGATTTTGGCTTGCAGCGCTTCGAGCTGTTTGCTTAACGCATCCAGCTGCGCTTTGGTGTCGGTTTCGTTGGCGAATGCCTGACCCGATGCTGCGAGAGCAACGGCCAGAGAAAGTGCGCGTAGTTTCATGACGTGATCCCTTTAACAAATTTGTAATCTTTATGGGCGCCATTATCACCATATTTAAACAAATGTAAACAAGAATAGTTTTCAATCGCAATATGATTTAGATCAACAGAAGACGGTTTTTTGATCAGTAAGTTAGAGGTGGGGAAGTTTTAATCTTTACAGAAAGGAGCCAGCAAACAGGTATATTGAGTACTGATTTTGCCTTTGTTTATTAGCCAACGGCTAACCGCCAAAACGCTGCCAGACGAGGATCTTTCAAACGGCGGTTATCAGCGCACAAGCCAACACGGAAAGGTTCAAACGTGGGGGTTACCGGCAACTCCACCACCTCTTCCCGCAGCGGGCTGTGGGCAAGTACCGGCGCGGGTACCACACCCACACCGAAACCCAGCGCGACCATGGAGACAATCGCTTCGTGACCAGACACCTCAGAATGGATATTGGGTTTCACCTGTTTTCGCTTCAGCCAGCTCAACAAGCGCTCACGACTGAGTCCACGCTCGGCAAGAATAATCGGCAGTTGCTGCCAATCTATCGGGTCCTGCAATACGGCGCTGCGCACCGGGCAGCTTAAGGTTGGCGCGATCAGCACGAGTGGTGCATCCGCCAGCATATGTACGATCACATGGGGGGGGAGTTTGTCGGGTATACCTGTGATCGCAAGGTCAGCTTCTCCCTCCCGTACTTTCTCAACCGCAAAGGCGGCATCCCCGGTCTGCAGATCGATATCGATTAGCGGATAGCGCTGGCGAAACGGCACCAGCAATTGGCGGAGATAGCTGTATGCGGCAGTGACAGTACAGTAGAGAGAGATCCGGCCACTGAGTTGCGAACTATCAACACTCAGCTCCTGAGACAACTGTTGCCAGTCATCCAGTACTCGTTCAGCAAATCTCAGATAACTTTCCCCGGCGGCGGTCAGGCCTACTGAACGGTTATCCCGCACCAATAAAGGCTCCCCCACTTCCTCTTCCAGGCGCTGAATTACGCGACTTAACGTAGGTGCACTGACGTGCATCGCCTCGCTGGTGCGACCAAAGTGAAGAGAGCGGGCGAGATGGCTGAAGAGCTTAAGTGAGCGGATATCCATAACATTTCACAATATGAAATACTTAATTGCAAATATATCATTTTAAGAAATAGAAATCGTCGCTTAATATGTGACCGTCAAAATCGGTTACGACAGTGACCCGAGAAATACAGGATTCAAAAAGATGGCTAACTATTTTAACACCCTGAACCTGCGTCAGCAGCTGGCCCAACTGGGCAAATGTCGTTTCATGGACCGTTCAGAATTCGCGGACGGTTGTGAATATCTGAAAGGCAAGAAGATCGTCATCGTCGGCTGTGGTGCACAAGGTTTGAACCAGGGCCTTAACATGCGTGACTCTGGTCTGGATGTTAGCTACGCACTGCGTGAAGCAGCAATTACAGAGAAGCGTCAGTCTTGGAAAAACGCCACCGACAACGGCTTCAACGTAGGTACCTACGAAGACCTGATCCCAACAGCGGATCTGGTTTGTAACCTGACCCCGGACAAGCAGCACAGTAACGTGGTAAACACGGTTATGCCACTGATGAAAGCTGGCGCGACCTTGGGCTACAGCCACGGCTTCAACATTGTTGAAGAGGGCATGGAAGTTCGTAAAGACCTGACCGTTGTGATGGTTGCACCTAAGTGCCCAGGCTCTGAAGTACGTGAAGAGTACAAGCGTGGTTTCGGTGTTCCTACACTGATGGCGGTTCACCCAGAAAACGATCCAAACGGTGAAGGTGAAGCAATTGCTAAAGCATGGGCGTCAGCGACTGGCGGTGACCGTGCCGGTGTTCTGGAATCTTCATTCGTTGCAGAAGTTAAATCTGACCTGATGGGCGAGCAGACCATTCTTTGCGGCATGCTGCAGACTGGCGCCATCCTGGGTTATGAGAAGATGATTGCCGACGGTATCGACGAAGGCTACGCCGCCAAGTTGATCCAGTACGGTTGGGAAACCGTGACTGAAGCGCTCAAGATCGGTGGTATCACCCTGATGATGGACCGCCTGAGCAACCCGGCTAAACTGAAAGCTTACGATCTGTCTGAAGAGCTGAAAGTTCTGCTGCGTCCACTGTTCGAAAAACATATGGACGATATCATCACTGGCGAGTTCTCTCGCACCATGATGGAAGATTGGGCCAACGACGATGCTAACTTGCTGAAGTGGCGTGCAGAAACCGGTGAAACCGGCTTCGAAAACGCACCTGTTAGCGACGTTCAGATCGACGAGCAGGAATACTTCGACCACGGCATCATGCTGGTAGCCATGGTGAAAGCAGGCGTAGAACTGGCGTTTGAAGCGATGACTGCGGCAGGCATCATCGAAGAGTCTGCTTACTACGAGTCTCTGCACGAAACACCGCTGATCGCGAACACCATCGCCCGTAAGCGTCTGTACGAAATGAACGTGGTTATCTCAGATACCGCTGAATATGGTTGCTACCTGTTCTCTCACGTTGCCGTACCTCTGCTGCGCGAGAAGTTCATGCCAAACATCGGTACTGACGTGATTGGCCGCGGCCTCGACCTGAGCTCAACCAGTGTCGACAACGTACGCCTGAACGAAATCAACGACGAGATCCAGAACCACCCAGTGGAGTGGATTGGTCAGGAACTGCGCGGTTATATGACCGACATGAAACAGATTGTGGATGCTTCATCAAAGTAACCACCCTGGAGATGGGCCAAAAGCCTTTTTAATAAGCTCGGGTGATCCCCGAGCTTTTTTTTATCCAAAATTCAAAAAATGGATAAGTCCTTTATCTGAACTAAGCTTCTGATATCAGTCGAATATCAGCCAAGTCCCGGCTTAGTTATGTCGTTTCGAATTGAACAGATCGAACTGTTTCTTGCCACTGTAGAGCTTGGCAGCTTTGCTGCTGCAGGTGACCGACTGAACCTACCTCATCCCACCGTCAGCAGACACATTAAACAACTTGAAGAAACCCTTGGCCAACCATTGTTTGACCGCTCACGGCGCAAAGTAACTTTGAATGAGTTCGGGCAAGAATTTACGCTATATGCAAGAAAGCTGGTTGAAGCCTCAACCAGCATTCAGCAGTTCGCAGAAGGCTGTCGAGCCAAACCCAGCGGAAATCTGGTGATCGAATCTTTACCTGTGATTACTCAGCTACTCATTACTCACTTCGAGCACAGATTTTCTAAAGACTATCCCGATATCACATTAACCTTTAAAACACTAAAAGGCGGGGAGGTTGAACAACCTTTTCTTGGAGATATCAGGCTGCAAGCCAGTTTACCTGAAAATGAAAATTTGATTGCAAGGTCTTTCATAAGCTTTGAGCGTGACTTTTTTGCCAGCCCAAACTTTGTCGAACAATACGGCCCCTTTTTGCATCCATCCGACCTCGAAAAAGTCCCCTGCATACAGGTTGAGGGAGATAGACCCTGGATTTACCGCCAGCATGGCAAAACACAGTTTTTGGATATATCCCCAGTTCTGGTTTTAGATATGGGCTACCTGGCGTTATCTGCGGCACTGAATCATCGAGGCGTTGTTTGGCTCAGCCAAACAGTCATAGAGAAGGAGTTATCATCTGGAGAACTTATCCCATTGTTTGACGCAAAGTTTCAGCACAGTCATCCCATCTACCTGATATATAAAAAAAAGGATTATCGCCCCCCAAAAGAAAGAGTGTTTATTGATTCACTCATATCTATGTTTGAGGGGTTAACTCGCTCCAAATAGTCCAACTTTTGAATGTAAGCATTCGCTTTTGGATATTTTTCGTACAATTTCAGCTCCCTATAATCAGCACACAAATTAGCCGACGTTTCATGGGAGACTGATTAATGCCACTTCGAAAAGACCCATTACAGCCAGAGTTACAGCGGATATTAGCGCCCTACTTTTGGCCAATCCTTGTGATCATATTGGTAATCTTTTCCAGCATCTCTACATACAACTACTTTTCTCACCGCGACAGCATCAGGGAACAGCGAACTGACGCCTTTGCTGACACGATGGAGAAAAACCTGACTTATGTCGAACAAGGGTTATTGGGAACACTGCAGCATATAGAAGACACGACACGCCTCTTAGTAAAGAGTAAAAAACTATTCTCGTACATCGAACAACCAGACCAAATCAACAAATACGCGCTGGAACAAGAGTGGTCGCTGCTCGCTCAAGCCTCAGGTAAGTACACCCACCTGGGGTTTGTTGATATCCACGGGCAGAAGCAAATTGGTATTGAATATGATCCAAGCAAAGATTTGTCCGCTGCGACAGATACCCTGGGTAGAAGCAATGATGCTGAGGCAATGTCATTAGCAAGCAAATTGGATAGCGATGAGACAGCACTGATTATCTTCAATTTAGAAGCTCAAAAAGATCAGATTTCAGTTCCCTATCAACTGTCGGGGAAAACCATTGCGGCGGTTTCCCATCTTGGATCCAAGCGGGGATATACCGTAATGGAATTAGAGATGGAGGCTCTGACCCAAGTTTTCGACAACAAGATAAGCGCCCTGAAAATACCCATGCAGGTGCTAACAGCGGGGGGTCACTTTATCCGCTCTGAGAATCCAGATCATCTCTATGGCCACGAAGTAGCTGAACGTGCTAACTACAATCTGGCCAATCTAAATCCTGCACTGTGGCGCGAAGTCACCAGTCACAATCAAGGAGCTATACGCATTGGTGGTGACCTTTATGTATATAAATGGATAAAGCTGGGTACAAACGTCAGGTTGATGACACCAGCTTCTGAAAAGATATTGCTCTTATCTCATGTGCCCAAAGCAGTGATAACAGAAGCAACCCAACCACAGATTAGCTCGATGAAAAAATCGTGGGCAACTCGCGCACTGTTAATACTGCTGCTGAGCATGGGGCTGGCGCTGGTGACTCGTTACATACTGACCAAACTAAAAGTTCAGCAACTAATGCTGACGGCTATGAGCGAAATGTCAGCTGTAATGCTTTTAAATGACAAAGGCAGGATAATCGGTATCAACCGGGCATTTGAATCGCTGTCTGGTTACAACGCCACTGAGCTGGCAGGCCAAAAACCGCGCATGCTTAAAGGCGATAAAAATCATCCCAATTGGGAAGCAAAAATGTACCGCGCATTAGAGTCAAACGGTAACTGGCATGGTGAAGTGAAATGCGAGCTACCTGACAAGTCGAATTTGACACTATGGATGGAAGTAAACGCGATCCAGTCAAGAAGCAACCACCCCAAGTGCTTCGTTGCTAGCTTTGTGGATATTACAGAGCGTATTAAACGAGAAGAGGAGTTGGAGTCTTTAACAACAAAAGATCCACTCACCGGTATCAACAACCGCAGACAGTTTGATCATACGATGAATCAGCTCGAAAAAGCCGCTCGACGCTATCCAAGGGCTTCTTTCTGCCTGGCACTGTTTGACTTAGATTACTTTAAACAGGTCAATGACATATATGGCCACACAACCGGCGACCGAATTCTACAAAGTTTCTCAAAGCTGGTTTTATCTCAACTCAGAGAACAAGATCTATTTGCTCGCCTTGGGGGGGATGAGTTCGCATTGATTATGCCATTTACCTCTCTGGAAGAGGCTAATTTGGTATGTCACAGGTTACGTTCATCAACACAACAATTGACGTTAGACCCCAAAATTACTGTGAGTATTGGCGTGGCATGTTACTGCGTGATTGAAACACATCAGGATCTTTACGACCGCGCGGACAAAGCTTTGTATCAAGCGAAGGCTCTTGGCCGAAACAGGGTTGTTAGCGAAGAGAAGATTATGGCTAGTTCAAGGTTACCAGATACAGAATTTTCTCACTCCTGATAACCAAAACAAATAAGAAGGTTCGGGAAGTTCATCCCGTGCCTTCACTATCCAAAACTCCTTTCTCGACTAGTCACCACTTTCTGTTTCGCCAATTCATTTTCTGAATACCGACATTCAATGTTGCGCGTTTTTCGCCCACATAATCCCTCATATAATTGCGCAAACTTTATACAGTTCGGTACAAGAGAGTTGTCGATGCCCTTCAAAAAAGATCCTTTACAGCCAACGCTACGAAAGATTTTGGCTCCCTATTTTTGGCCTATCTTACTGGTTGTTCTTGTGGTCTTTTCCAGTGCATCTGCCTACAACTATTTTTCACAGCGAACCCAAATAACGGAGCAAAGGATTGATGCGTTCGCGGATTCCATAGCAAAAAGTCTGCGTCATACCGAGCTTGAACTTCTCAAGGCGCTTCAGAATATCGAGGAAAGTGCCGAGCTTCTGGTTAAAAGCGAACAACTCACTGACTATCTGGAAGCTCCCGATAGCCTTAATCGATTTGAACTAGGCCGGGAGTGGGCACAACTGGCAAAAGCCTCTGGCCATTACAAAAGGCTGCAGCTTCTCGATCTCAACGGGCTGGAAATCATAAAAATAGATTACGACAGCCACAAAGGCATAGCGTCGGTCGCCGATATTGCCGAGAACTCACTCCCCGCCGTGACAGACTCAGCGGTTAAGCGAGTAGCAAAAAGCGATAGTCCGATAACTATTTTTGATCTTGAGCGTAAAGAAGGACAGCTAAAGTCGCCATACAAACTTGCCGGCACAACCCTGGCGCCAGTCTACCAAAAGGGTACTCAAAAAGGCTTTGCGGTACTGAGCCTGCAAATGGACAAGTTAAACCAATTATTCAGCAGTCAACTGGACTCTCAGCGGTTACCTTTGAAACTGCTGACCAGCAGCGGCCACTTTATTCGCTCTGAGAATCCTGATTACCGTTATGGCCACATCTTTGCAGATCGTCAACAGTACAACCTGGCTGAACTCAGCCCCCAGCTCTGGCAAGAGGTTAGCAACCATAATCAGGGCACGATGCTGCTGGATGGAGATCTATTTGCTTTTCGCTGGATAGAGCTAGGTGCCAGCGTTGAGATGATGACCCCAGCATCTCAAAGGGTTCTACTATTATCTCATCTGCCTGAAGAGATCGTCGCACAGGCCACAAAACCACAAATAGAGGCCATGAACAGGGCCTGGATAGCCCGTGCCACATTCATCCTTTTGCTCAGCCTCGGATTGGCGCTACTCGCCAGATATGTCATCACCAGACTAAAAGTGCAAAACCTTATGTTAACGGCCATGTGTCAAATGTCGGCAGTCATGATCCTGGACGAAAAAGGCACAGTGATAGGAATCAACCGTGCATTTGAAAGCTTATCAGGATTCAGTGCTGACGATATCTGCGGACAAAAACCTCGAATGCTGATGCAAGAAAACATGAGCCGGGCAGCTTGGAAGAAAAAGGTAACGGATATGCTGGAAAGCGCAGGAGCCTGGCAAGGGGAAGTTAAGTGCCAAATCGCCGATGAAACCAACCTGACCCTGTGGATGGAAATAAGCGCCATCGAAACGTCAAACCGGCAGGCCAATTACTTTGTTGCCAGTTTTATTGATATGACAGAACGTATTGAACGCGAGGAGGGCCTGAAATTGTTGGCTACTAAGGATCCATTAACAGGCATCGATAATCGCAGAACATTTGATAACACGCTTTGCGAGTTGAACAAGACAGCCAGCCGCTACCCGAGCGCTTCGTTCTGCCTGGCACTGTTAGATTTGGATTACTTCAAGCAGGTGAATGATGTTTATGGCCATGCAACTGGCGATAACATACTAAAGAATTTCGCTAAATTGGTTTCATCTCAACTAAGGGAGCAAGATCTGTTTGCCCGTATCGGCGGAGAAGAGTTTGCCCTGATCATGCCGTTCACTTCGATTGATGAGGCAGAAATCGTCTGTGATCGAATACGTTCCTCTACCAAATCGATGACACTGGATCCAAAAATTACAGTGAGTGTCGGTCTTGCCTGTCACCAGTTAAAGGACTCAACCAAAACACTTTTCGATCGAGCAGACAGAGCTCTTTACCATGCCAAAGCTCTCGGCCGCAATCAGGTTGTCACTGACCAGTGGATAGATGCGCTGTACAAGACGTCATCCTCTGAACTAGCTTTTGCCTGAACCATAAACGGAGTAAGTATTAGGCTCGGGTAACCCCCGAGCTTTTATTTTCCATTCAAAAAATGGATATGTTGTAGGAATAAACTAGGCTTAACAAATTGGTCGTATATCCAATAAGTTATGCCAATTCGCATAGAACAGATTGAGTTGTTTCTCGCACTTTCGGAAATGGGCAGTTTCACTGCCGTGGCAGACAAGCTCGAGAGACCACAGCCCACCGTCAGCCGACAGATTAAACTGCTGGAAGACGAGCTGGGGTTACGTCTGCTGGATAGAAAACAAAGGCAGGTAAAACTGACGGAGTTCGGCCACTCCTTTCTTGATCACGCCAAACGTATTCAAGCCGCTCACCAGAATGCGATGCTGTTTGCAGAAGGCAGCCGAAGCAAACCCAGCGGTCATCTTCAATTGGAAACCTTACCTGGCATTGCCTCAACAGTTCTGTCGAAATTTGAAACCGAGTTTTCAGCCAAGTACCCGGAAATATCGCTGGGTATTAATACCATTAGGCCCAGCGAGGGGGATAAAGAGCTGACGGCAGATGTGCGCATCCATCTGTCGCTACCCAAGGATGAGAGCCTGGTGGCAAGACCGCTATGTCAGATCGCCAGAAACTTTTTTGCTTCCCCTGAGTTTGTTCAACAATATGGCCCATTCAATCACCCTCGCGACCTGCTGGGTGTTCCCTGTATTCAACTCGCCTTTGCGCAAGGTCAGCCTGAGTCCTGGTTTTTTGTTGAGGGGGACCAGACCTTTCCACTGGAAGTTGCTGGCGCCATTACGGTCGATATGGGGTATCTGGCGATTTTGGGTGGCATTAACGGTCTGGGCGCAATATGGCTTGGGGAGACGCAAGTTGTTGAGGAGATAGAGTCTGGCAAGCTTGTACGCCTGTTTGAACAGGATTTTGCACCACATCAAACGCTCTATATCATCTACCGCGGCCGCCAATATCAACCGCAAAAAGAGCGCGTTTTTATTGAGGCGATCGTAAAACACTTTAAAGTAACTCACCCTTAGTCATTCAATTATTGAATAAACACATTCAGTAATGGCTATTTTGCGACCAACTACCAGCCACTAAAATCTGTATCCAAAATACCCTTTTTATTGCTGCTGGCGAGAAGATGCGCAAGAACAAAAACCCCTGGTTAACCACGCAAAGCAAAGCCTTTGCCCCCTATCTATGGCCCTTGGTATTGGTCATTCTGGGCGTATTGTCATGCATCTCTCTTTATAACTACCACGCCCAACGCGACCGTATTCTGGAACACCGCACCCAAATCATGACTCAGACAGCCCTTAAGGGGCAGCTGTTACTGGAAAAGATCCTGCAACAAAAATTTCAACATATTGAAGACAGTATTCGCCTGCTCGCAGAGAGCGACCCTCTGGTTCAATATGCGATGGCTCGGGATCCACGCAGCCGGCATATCGTTGAACACCAGTGGTCGCTATTGGCTGAGAACTCCGGCCTGTATACACAGATCCGTTTTATCGATCTCGAGGGGCATGAGCAGATCCGCGTTAACTACTCGACCCGAACCAAACAAGCCAGCACCGCAGAACAGCTCCAGTTTAAAGGGCATCGTTCCTATATGAAGCTGGCAAAAACCACGGCTGATCATGAGGTCGCGGTCATCGCATTTGACCTGGAGCAGGAGCATGGTGAACTGATCGAGCCGCTGACATTGGCAGGTCGCGTACTTACGCCAGTGGTCGTTGGCGGAGAGCGTCAGGGCTACGTACTGTTTAATCTGGATATGGCCGAAATTATGTCGCTGATTGATCAGCAGGAGCAACTCAATCACTTCTCTATTGAACTGACCACACATATGGGTCATTACATTCGTGCCAACGACCCCAACCTGAATTTTGGCCATGTACTCAGTCACAGAGAATCCAAAACCCTCAAAGTGCTTCAGCCCGGGCTTTGGGCTACGACCATAGATAAAAGTGAAGGCGTGGTGAATCGCGACCACGGTGTGGTCAGTTACCGCTGGATAAAGCTGGATAGCCCAACACGGGTGCTGAATAAAGAAACGGATCACCTGTTGGTGATCACCCATATCAATAACGATGAGATACTTTCAGCGACCCAGGAACAGATGCGCTCCCTCGAAATGGCATGGCAGGTTAGGGCCGCACTGATCCTGCTTATCAGCATACTGATTGGCCTGGTATTACAACGCTGGCTGGCGCAGTTTCAGCTACAAAAACTAATGCTGTCGGCGGTTAGCCGTATGTCAGCGGTGGTGCTGACAGATAACAAGGGCAAGATAGTGGGTGTTAATCGTGCGTTCGAACGACTGACCGGCTATCAGGGCAACCGTCTGACTGGTCGCAAGGTCGACTTTTTCAGTGCGAAAGATCAGCCTATCGAACAGGTAGAACAAAAGATTAAGGAAAGCGTACAGCTATACGGGCAGTGGCAGGGCGAAATGCAATGCCTCAGCCTAAATGGCCAGACCTTGAGTGTGTGGATGGAAGTCAGCTCAGTCTGTCGCAAGAATAAAAACAACGTCGACTTTTATGTCGCCAACTTTATCGACATAACCGAACGCAAAAAGATGGAAAAGGAGCTGCTCCGCCTATCAAGCACAGATCCCCTGACAGGCATTAGTAATCGCCGCCGCTTCGATGAGGAGTTAAATCGACTCACCAAGATCGCTGGTCGTTATCATGAAGGAGGATTCTGCCTGGCTATCGCCGACCTGGATCACTTCAAAGCCATTAACGACCGCTATGGCCATGACGTCGGTGATCGGGTACTGCAAAGCTTTACCAAAGCAGTGACTCCACTACTTAGAGAAACCGATATGTTGGCGCGCTTGGGTGGCGAAGAGTTCGCAATATTAATGCCGCATACCGATCTGTCGGCAGCCATTACCGTCAGTGAGCGACTGCGTCAGGCAATCGCGCATATGATGGATGAGCCTCAGGTCACAGTCAGTATTGGTGTCACTGCTTACCAACACGGCATGCCTGAGACCGAGCTATATCGACGTGCCGATACTGCGTTATATCAAGCAAAAACCTTGGGAAGAAATCGGGTAATGTCAGATGACAGCCCCTGGACAAAAGTGCACTCAGAGGCTGACTTAAGTGAAGAGCTTAGCGGTTAGTCTTTGATGATACCGCGCGCCTTGAGCAGGGCAGTTTTGAAGTCATCTTCACAGTCTTTGGCAATGCCAGGAATCATTTCGCGTTCACCCGAGGCTTTCATCTTCAGGTGGTAGAAGACAACGTCATCGGTCAGCGTTTCCAACCCACCCTGATGACCCGAAGCTTCACCAATCTGTGCCAGCAACTCTGTCAGATTCAGATTGCCCTGTTTCTTCCAATAGGGTTCAAGTAGTTCCAGCAGTTCACTGATGCGGTGATCGTTCATCTTGATTATCCAATTCAACGAGTGTTGATGCAGATTCTACCCTATTTCTGCCATTGGCTTTTGCCCGATATAGCGCATCGTCAGCAGCTTGAATCAATTTCTCTGGTGCAAGCTGATTATTCACCTTGGCGACAGCAACCCCCACACTGACCGTGACGATTTTAGATGTTGGATGAGGCTCAGCCATCGACTCGATATGTTGTCGTAACTCTTCCGCGACCAATGCTGCACCTTCCATCGATGTATCCGGCAAAAGCAACGCAAACTCTTCACCACCATAGCGTGCAGCCAGATCTGCTGGGCGACGGCTGAAACGCGCGATGCCACCAGCGACCTTCTGCAAGCAAGTGTCACCCTGGGGATGGCCAAGGTTATCGTTATAGTCCTTAAAGAAATCGATATCGATAATCACCATACCCAGCAGATCCTGATGGCGAGCGGCGATACGCCACTGTTCATCCAGGTGATTATCAAAAGCCCGGCGATTGCCAATATTGGTCAGCGGATCGAGCAAGGAGAGGGCGATAATCTGTTCGTTGGCGCGGCTTAACTCTTCAACAAGCAATTCATTCTGAATATTGCTGCGAATGCCATCTTCAACATTACGTGCCAGTCTAGGATAGGTGGAAAACATAAAGAAACAGACAAACGTAGCCAATGCAACGGCGGGTGTGACCATCTCTGGTCGTCCGGCTCCCAACGCGACTAAAGGGGGGATAACGAGGGGGAAGCCAAAACAGTAGTAGGCCAGGCGGGAGGTGATCATGGAAACAAATCCACCACTGACCAAACCGAAGGCTGTCACGACTAAAAACGCCTGATAAAACTCGGGCACGGCAGGCACAAACAGGTAACCAGCCACCCCCCAGAGAATGCCCATCGCACAGGCGCCAACTGAAAACTCATATTCCAATCGCTGTGAGGAAAGCCGAAAC
The DNA here is from genome assembly GCF_039544265.1 of Corallincola platygyrae. Taxonomy (NCBI): domain Bacteria; kingdom Pseudomonadati; phylum Pseudomonadota; class Gammaproteobacteria; order Alteromonadales; family Psychromonadaceae; genus Corallincola; species Corallincola platygyrae. The sequence continues at coordinate 227,600 of NZ_BAABLI010000017.1, forward strand.
TCCTGCAAAAAACGCCGACGGCCGTGGAGAACACGCGCAACAACCACACCGACCACCAGTAAAAACCAGCTGATCAGTTGCTCCAGCGGAATATAGCCATACAAGACTATTACCCAGGCAATGCCAATGGCGACATTGACCGGGATAGAGTAACGATAATAGGTGTAAAGCTGACGTACTTTTTCCGTCGCCAAGCGGGCGTCATTTTCAGACACTCGACTCCCCATGAATGTCTAATACACTCCCAGTGTAGTACCTGAGTAACTTGGTCTGTATTAATAAACCCAGCATTTCTGAGATTTTCTCGAACCAGACGCCGAACTCAACGAACACGGGGTTTCAAACCAAAATTTCGGCGATGGAAGCTGATCACCACCAGCATTAATCCACTGAAGGCGAACAACAATGAGGTGAGTGCAAAACTGATAAGTAGAGGGTTATTGAAATCCTCTCCCTCGGTGTAATCCATGATATGGAGCCGCCACAGCAGATCAAAGATACGCCATTGGGTATTTCGCCTTGCAACCACGGTACCCAAGTCAGGGTCGATATAGAGGCGCGTACCACGCAGATCATCGAAGGTCGCCTGCCATAACGGCTTTGCTCGACTAGCCACCTCCCATGGTAACTCGGTTAACAACACGGTATGTATCAATTGCCCCTCACCCGCGTAGTCAGCCAACGCAATCGCCTTAATTGATTCCGAGGTAAGCGGCGAAAGCAGCTCGCCGTTTTGTGCATCAAACATCAGCGCCTGGTCATCGCCAAACCAGCGATACACCCAACTATGTTGCCACTTCACCAACTCGACTTTATTTGGTGTTGAAAGCGCATGCTTTTTCAACAATTGTTCCACATGAAACAAAGTATTAGGCAACTCTGATAAGTGGGGTACACCAGCCGACGCCATATCTCTCCCCCTGACCGTTTCGATAGGCACCAGGCTCATATACACGCCGCTCAGCATCCAAAGCATCACCTGCACGCCGACAGCAAGGCCCAACCATTTATGGAGTCTGCGAATAAAAGCTTTGGTTTTTGCCTGCATAGGGTTTCTGTCAGTTGAACTTCCGATTAATCAGCTGGTTTTACACTGAATTAAACAGAGGCGAAAATTAGTTGTTCAGTTTTCGGTATCGGATCACTTCCCATTACACTAGAGTGCCTTCAAAGCTACCCGGCAAGAGAATCAACAATGGACGCCTTACCCTCGCTCAACCTGTCGGAACAGGAGATGTACCAAGCGATCTGCGATCGCGATACTCGCTATGAAGGCCAGTTCATTATCGGCGTAAAAACCACGGGTATCTTCTGTCGCCCCGGCTGCCGGGCTAAAACACCAAAAAAGGAAAACATCTCTTTCTTTCCTGACGCAGCCACTGCTGCAAAAAGTGGGTTTCGCCCCTGTAAGATCTGCCAGCCTTTAGTGCCGTCTGATACACCACCGAATTGGATCCAACCGCTGTTAACCAGATTAGAGCGAGAGCCTGGTGAGCGGATTAAAGATCAGGATCTGCGAGAGATGGGGCTAGCGCCTGAGCGTGTGCGCCGCTGGTTTCAAAAACATCACCAGATGAGCTTTCAGGCGTATCAACGGGCAACCAAGATGGGCCAGGCGCTGGGACAGCTGAATTATGATGACAACAAAGCCGCTTCTGTCATCGACACAGCGTTCTCTCTGGGGTACGAATCTCTGAGCGGTTTTCAGCATGCATTCAAACAGCAGTTCGACTTGCCACCGACCAAAAGTGGTGAAAAAACACTGATCACCTTAACCCGCATCTCAACACCGATAGGACCACTCCTGGCTGGCGCCTGTGATCAGGGGATCTGCTTACTGGAGTTTATTGACCGCTGGATGCTGGCAACCCAACTCAAACGTCTGACCAAACGAATGAATGCGCTGTTTGCGCCCGGCCAACATCCTCACTTTGACCAACTAAAACTGCAGCTGGACCAATACTTTGCAGGTGATAGAAAAACCTTCGAACTGCCACTGGTAATGAATGGCACTCCTTTTCAACAACGGGTTTGGCAACAATTAATGACCATACCCAGTGGCACCACTCGCAGTTACAGTGAACAGGCTGCAGCCATCGGCCAGCCCACCGCCACCCGCGCAGTCGCTAAGGCAAATGGCGATAATATGCTGGCGATAGTGGTGCCTTGCCACCGAGTGATTGGCGCAGATGGTTCGCTTACCGGATACGGTGGCGGGTTACCCAGAAAACGATTCTTGCTGGCATTAGAAGGGGCAGGCGAGTTTTAGTTTCAGGATAAGTCGTGGGCATAAACGAGCGAAAGGCCACACAAGTGGCCTTTCAATTTAAAGGGGTGTAGGTACGGCAAGGCTAGACGAAGACATCTATCCGTGGCTGAGCCGCCACATTCGCTTGTTCCGAGTCAGCGCCTGCTGCTCGTCGACTGTCGGTGATGTCGCTCGGGTCTGCCCTGTCAACTGACTCAGTTTGCTCGATGGCTTGAGCTTCCAAACGGGACTGATCAGACGCTTGTGTGGCCTGCGGCTCTTCGAGCGCATCCTGTATTTCGGGATTTCCCGCTGCACGTCTTTGCTCTTCCAGTTCGGCTATCCGTTCGACCTGTTCGCGCCTGGCCGCCTCCTGAGATGGCTGCGATTGTGTGTTGTTGAGTGTGGCTGATGTGGTTGAAGCAGGCACATTCGACAACTGAGGGACACTGGCGTTAACAGAACCGATTGGCATGGCATCAATCTCGATGCAACTGAGTTACTTTTAATGCTAGCTCAGCATTGGTGACTCGTTTTCCAACTGTTAGAACAGAAAGGTTTAAGCAGTAACCAAAACAGTCACTCCTGGTTGCTAGCTTTCTTCATCCCGGACAAAAGCGACGTCAGTGATGCCCCACTTGGCGAAGCTTTTGATCCGAAAGTCTCGCAACGCCGACTTTTCACGGGTGGTACTGGCGACCTGCTGCTCCATCATCAGAAAATCGCGAATGTCGATCCCCTCTGCAGCGGCAACCGCTTCATAGGGGTCGTTGAACTTGTCAAACGCAAAAGGGATCACTTTGACCTGTTTTTTAAACTTGTAGGTTACCTGTCTTGGCATCTTCATATACTCGGGGGTGATCAGTTGAGTCGATAATGGAAGCCTTGGAGACTAGCGTTTATCCACAGAAGCGATCTCATCTTCGGTTAAATAACGCCAATCTCCGGGTTCTAGATCTTCATCCAGTTCGATATCGCCCATCGATTCTCGATGCAAGGCTGCGACCTTATTGCCCACCGCAGCGAGCATGCGTTTGACCTGATGATATTTACCTTCACTAATGGTTAGCAGGATCTCGGTATCAGATACCTGTTCAACCTGAGCGGGCTGAGTGGGTTTATCTTCGCCGTGCAGTTCAACGCCTTGCTCAAGCTGCGAAATAGCTCCATCGGTGATGGGATCAGCCAACCAAACCCGATAACGCTTGCTGCAGTGTCGACGGGGCGAAGTCAGCGCGTGGGACCACTGACCATCACTGGTGATAAGCACTAACCCGGTAGTATCAGCATCTAAGCGACCGGCCACATGAAGCTTGTCCGGCCGCGGCAGTTCCATCAGCGAGAAAATCGACATGTAGCCATCATCGACATGGCTGCAAACACTCTCTTCGGGCTTATGCAACATAATATAGCGCTCACCCACTGGCTCCAGCGGCATGCCTACCAGACTGATATGGTGATCGGCAGTCACTTTAAAGCTGGGGTCTTTAATCAGCTCACCATCACACTCCACTTCGCCGTTTTTAAGGGCGCGTTTTGCCTGGGAACGGGTGAGGTCAGCGAAGGTGCTGAGGTATTTATCGAGTCTCATTGCAGATCAATCGTTGGCGTTGATATTTGTCCATTATCCCAAATATTCGCCTTTAACCCAAAAGCCGTGATCCAAATGCGGGTTTTGCTGTGAAATCAGCCTGCTATTTGTGGCGCAACTATACTGATGAATAGATCCAACCCAGCTCGGAACTATAGCCCTATGAGACACCACTGTGCTTTGGCAACCACTTGCTTATTTGCTTGTTTCCAAAGCTGGGCAGATACGGTGCAGCTCTACACTTGGGAGGAGTATCTGGCGCCCGAGGTTATTGCTCAATTCACCAAAGAGACAGGGCATAAAATATCCCAGACATACTTCGATGATGAAGAGATCAGGGATAGTGTGATCACCAGTGGCAGAGGGGAAGCCTATGACCTGATTATGATGCATGGCGCCTCTCTACAACTGATGGCAGAGCAGGGCTTTTTTCATTCACTTGATGAGATTAACGCAGAGCTAAAAGACGACTTTGACCCACGCTGGTCTGCGCTTTGTGGTCAGTATGGTTTGCCCTATAGCTGGGGCACGGTCGGCATTGTCTACCGCACCTCAGTTTCAGATACCCCTATCACCTCCTGGCAGCAGCTATTCACCCCCCCTAAAGAGCATCAGGGCAAGGTAGTGATGTATATGGATGTACTGGACGCTCCCTCTTCGGCCTTATTGGCAATTAAAGAAGATCCGTTTACGGACGATAAAAAAACGCTGAAAAAAGCGTATAGCCTACTGAAAGAACAACAAAAATACCTTTTGGCGAAGGAGTATGGCTACGGCTATGCGCTAAGAATGAAAGCCAAGAGCCAGATGACGATGTCGCTGGGTTACTCCGATGATCAATATGTAATGCAGGAAGAGACGGGGCAGAGTGACTGGGTATATGTGGTGCCAGAAGAGGGCACATTGCTATGGGCTGAGTGTCTAGCAGCACCGACGGGTAAACCGTTGAATGCCGCTACACAGGCTTTTTTAAGGTTTATCTCACGGCCTGAGGTTGCCGCAAAAAATGCCGAAACGATTTGGTTTGCGACACCAAGCAATGCCGCCCTAAAGCTCACCAGTGAAGAGTACCGAAGTGACCAGGCGCTTTTCCCAAATCAGAAAATTTTGGAAAAAAGCAGCCTTTACAGACGGCTGGAGCCAAAAGCGATGAGGATAAGAGAACGCATGATAGGTAGCCTGGAGTAGTATCCCGACAGTGAAACTGATTAACCGCGTTAACTTTATTCTGGTTCCGATCATTTTGGGAGTGCTGAGCTTTGCCAGCGTGTTGGCGTACCTGTTTTTTGCCAATCACAGCGCAAAGGTTCTGGCTTCGTCCGTCACCCGAGAGTTGCACTTTTTCGCGGAGGAAATAGAACAGACACTTCAGCGCAACCGAGCCACCGCCAACGAGATCCTGAATAGTGCAGAATTAGTGAGGTTTCTTAATAGCGCAAACCCGCAATTTCAAGCCTATGCGTTTGAGATCCGTATGCGCAAGCTACTTGCCAGCGCCCGCCAAAACTCGCAACAGATCGAGCAGGTACAACTGCTGGACCAAGACCTCAACATACTGATCGCTAACAGTGATAATGACGACCCATTCAGTGACCCGGTACTGCTGCCATTTCCCGATTATGTGTTCAACCGTTATCAGTATCAGCGCAACTCAAACGATGACGACTTAACAGCACAGCAATTTATCTACATGGACGCTCAATCGAAGTTGAGGTTTGGTCTGCTGCAGCCATTTTCGCCCAAACTGCTATTGGAAGATCTATCCAGAATACCCAAACAAAAGCATAACCTGCTATTGCTGGGAGGCGCAGTAAATAAACTGTCAGCACTGCGCGAAAAGCTGATGGAGAGCTATCAATTATCACCTGACGAGATAAAAATTAATTGGACAAGCCAGGTCAAAGATACCAAAGCATCCACACCATTGGTGTCCTCTGGCAGAGGTCCTTATGGTCAGTACCTGTTTCAACTTCGCACCTCGCAGTTCAAACTCGCGCTGACACTGCCTTACAAAGCCAATGCGCCATTGATGGGCAACCTGACTCTGGTGCTGACAGGCTTAGTACTGACAATGACTCTGGTTTCGTTTGTTGTACTCAGGGGGCTGATCAACAAACAGGTGATAAAACCTATTAACAGCCTGATCGAGCAGATCCAGGCTTCAAGGGCCGAGAACAATATCTCTCTGGAACACAAAGACAGCAGTGACGAAGTCTCTGAGCTGAATAATGCCTACATTGAACTGTTGGATGACGTTCAACACCTGGCAACCAATGACACCTTAACCGGTCTGGCGAACCGGTATAGTTTCCAGTTGTGGCTGGAACGCCAACTGCAACGGTTTGAGAAAACCCAGCAGCCCATGGCATTACTGTTTATTGACCTTGATAACTTCAAACAGGTGAATGACCATTATGGTCATGAGGTGGGAGACAAATTGCTCAAGGTGTTCAGTGAACGCCTTATTACCTCAATACGGCCAACGGATCTCGCCGCCTCCATGCACACTAAAGCCCTGGCCAGACTGGCTGGCGATGAATTTGCAGTACTGCTTAGCAGTGTTCAAGGCCCGCAATCAGCAGCAACGGTGGCCCAACGCATCTTAGAAATGTTCGAGGGCGGCATAGAAGTGGAAGGCACCATTCATAACGTACAGGCCAGCATAGGCATTGCGATGGTTCCTCAAGATGGATTGCACGCTCAGCAGTTACTGAAACACGCCGATGCCGCCATGTATCGGGCAAAATCCTTGGGTAAAAACCGTTACCAGTTCTTTACCAAAGCAATAGCTCTGGAACTGGCGCAAAAACAGCAGATCGAACAATCTCTAAGTCTGGCGCTGGAAGAGGATGGGTTCGAACTGGTGTTTATGCCGATCTACGACATCGACTCATTGCAAGCCGTAGGCGCGGAAGCGCTGATTCGTTGTCCCCGACTGGCAAAAATAGGGATCTATCCAGACCAGTTTATCCCCGTTGCAGAGTCAACCGGTTTAATTAAGCAGATAGATCTTTGGGTGATGGAGCGGGCGCTGCAGAATCTCAATGAAGTTAGAGATGATCCCGCATTTACGGGATATTACCTTTCAATCAATGTTTCCGCGGTAGAACTACACAACAAGCACTATCCAGAGCAGGTCCGCCGCTTGCTTGAAAAGTATCAGATAGATACCTCACTGGTGGAGCTTGAGCTGACCGAAACCAGCCTATCTAACGATGATGAATCCAGCCTGACGACCCTGAATAATCTCAAATCGATGGGACTGACACTGTCATTAGATGACTTTGGTACCGGCTATACCGCTTTTAACCAGTTGGCAGCTTATCCGGTTGATTCTTTGAAAATCGACCGCTCGTTCACCAATCAGGTGGGAGAGAAGAAAACCAAGAAGCAGCCTATGGTGGACATCATTCTTTCCCTTGCCGAGCTCTACAAACTGCGAGTTGTGGCTGAAGGGGTAGAAACTAAAGCACAGCTGAACTACCTGCGGGATAAAGGATGTAATCGTGCACAGGGCTACTATCTGTGTAAACCGGTACCCTGGCAGGAACTGACCAAAAAGCTTTCGGTCGCATAACTCGTTAAAAACCAAGAATCTTAGCGATCATATCCTATGCTTAGATGCGGTAGGAGAACCTTCAATAACAACCCGTTCCCACCTTTTGCAAAGGAAGCTCAACCATGATCAATAAGATATTCAAGCGTTGCTTATCTTTGGGATTGGCATTGGCGTTTCTTGTCAGTTGCGCCAGTACCACCGCAAACAATAACGATACCCCACAAACCACTGCTCCCGTTGCCACCTCAGCAATAGACCGTATTCTTGCTGATCAGATCATCCGTGTAGGCATGACCACGGAGCAACCGCCATTTAATGTGATTAGCAAAGAGGGGGTGGCGATGGGGTTGGATGTCGATATCGCGCGCACCTTAGCCCAGGGCATGGGGGTCAAACTTTCTATTGTGCGCAAGCCGTTTGCCGAACTGCTGCCTGCCCTGAAGAGTGGTGAGGTTGATATGGTGATTTCAGGTATGGCCGTTACACTTGAGAGGGGCAGAGAGTTCACCTTTGTTGGCCCCTATCTGTTATCCGGAAAATCGTTACTCACCACCAAGGCCACACTGGAGAAGTTGGCTAAGCCCCATGATATAAACGATAACCAATATCGTGTTGTGGCACTGAAAGGCTCAACCAGCGCAACCTTTGTTGGCGAAAAGCTGAAGAGGTCGAGTTTGATTGAGGTTGAACACTACCTCGAAGGCATTGAGAGTCTGCGCAACGGTGAAGCCGACGGTATGGTGGCAGATATGCCTGTTTGTATAATGGCGCAACTCATGTTCCCGGAAGACAACCTGGTGACTTCCGAGCCACCATTTAACCTGGAGCCGTTGGGGATTGCGATTAACAAGAATGACCCACAGTTTGCCAACGTGTTGAGCAACTATTTCGACACCCTGGAAAAGAGTGGCATGCTGACACTGATGCAGGCGAAATGGATGAAGAGCGCGGCCTGGATGAAGCACCTGCCTAATCCGCCTGAGCTCAAGTCTTCGGACCTGTAATATCCTCATTCGCACAACAACAAAAAGGCCTCTGTTGAGGCCTTTTTCAATTAAGCTAACAACGCTGCTTAATCACTCTTTTCCAGCGCTTCCTGACGCTGGTGGTGTGCCGCTTGCTCTTCCAGACTGTGCTGACCTGGCGCAGGCGTTTGCGGCGCGCTCAGATGCGCTCTGCTGACCTGATTCACATCGTAAATGTTCTTAGCGTTGGCCAAGTCATTTTCATTGGTGATGGAAGCGATGTTTTCACGACCGCGGAGGAAGTCTTTAATCTCTCCGACAATCTCGTTCAACTCGGCATCATTCTTCTGCATATCAAGAACATAACGTGGCATCTCCAGATTATTGGAGCCACTGGTCGCAAAGCAGGTTGTGCGGATACGGCTGCTGATGATCCATGGTGTAATGGAGCTACGCACAACGACGTTCTCAGAACGTGTAGAGTCGTGGATAGACATTCCAGTCGACACTTTAGACTCGGTATACGTGCCTTCCATCTTCATCCACATCAACAAGCTATCCCAATGCATCTCACCCCAGAACAGATGTGCACCGCGAGCGAGAATATTGCCCGCCGCAGTCGAAGCCAGACTCAGGAACAGCATCACAATCAGGCTATCAATCTCTTCAGTAACAGGCAGCAGGATAGGCGTAGCGATCTCCAGCGCCATTGCGTCATCACGAACACCCCGCAATGCCGGGATCAGGTCGCTCTGAAACACGTTTTCAGCCAACAGATAGATGTCGTAACCATTCATCACCACATAGGCAAACGTCGCCAAACCGATCACCAACAGCGTTTGTCCAACAATAGTGGCGGCGGTACGGCACAGCTTGAACAAAGCAGAATGAGGTAGCTCTTTAAACTCGGGCTGAGTTTCGATCAGGAGCTGACCATCAAATGCACCTTTGCCTTCGCTCTGTTCGTTCAGCTTAGGATCGAACGCCTGATAGCTGCGGTTAGGGATCTCCTGGTAGCGACGGTTGGCCAACACAATCGATTCTGTGTTGATAAAGATCTCGTTGGGATGAATCGACTCCTGCAGGTTATCGCGATACTCACTGACGTCGGTATGAGCCTGAGTCAGCTTCATACGCTCAATAAACAGCAGGATGGTGGAAGCCAGTACCACCGCAACCATCACTAACAGATAGGTCAGATTTGGCCAGGCATTAAAACTCACCAGCTCAATCATCTGGTTGAACAGCACAGCTTCATCAGGACGCAGATTCAGTTGGCCATAGCCATAACCAATCAGTACAGGTACCAGAATGGCGAACGCCAACAGACGCGCCAAACTGCCTGGGCCTTTCGCCTGCAGACGACCCAAACGACCATCTTTGAGGCGACCACCGGTAGAGCGCCACACCAGAGTGATGTACACCAACAGCATAACCGACATCAGCGGCATAATCAGGTTACCCGCCGCACCAGCTAGACCTGTGGCACAAACAAAGGACGCGATGCCAAATGCGATAAAAGCGGTCGCTGTCATCGCAACCACGGTAAATAGTTCCTGTGCCAGGTTACGCAGCGGATAGGGCGCTGTAATAAGTTTTGGCACCAGACTGTGCAGCAAGCGGGCTAACCATCCTTGAGGTTCGACAAAGGTGGTGTTCTTACGGCCCATCAACATAGATTCAAGCTGCTTGGCGTTATAGGCGGTAAATCTGTGCTCTGCCTTAGCGTTATCCTGCTCACTGGGGTTACAGTTGTAAGACAATGAGGTCGGTACCGAACGTCCAACGAAGAAGCGAAATAGCTGGAACAATCCCATGCCGGCACGGCGAAGACCGACGATCAGCAGAAACAACCCAAGCAAGGCGTAAATCCAGGCGCGTATTTTATCTTCCTGAATAACACTGGCCACACTTAACAATGGACCTAAACCGATACCCACAATTGCAATACCCGCCAGGGTATTCACTAAACCTTCAAGCTTGAATGGGTTCTTAATACCAAGCTTGAGACTCCCAAAATCATATGCCACAGCGACTTCTCCTGTACGCAAACAGCAAAAACTCACGTTTCGAATAGAAAGTGAGCAGCAACTAGCTAATTTTTATATAAAAAATAGTAAAAGGCCGGTGTAAATTATCTCGGCACCAAGACTGGTGCAATCAGGGACTTTAGTATTTGTGAGGTTTATGGGATTCCCTAAAATTTTATTGGATTATCACAAAAAAATTTGCCCCGTTTTCTACAACAAGCGTCTATAAGCTAATCAAAAAAGGCGCCTAATGGCGCCTTTCACGTGGTAAACAAAACATCGTCACATCAGCATCATCAGGGTACCCGCCAGGGTCAAAATAACATTGGCAAAGGCGTAAGCACCGGTATAACCAAGCGCAGGAACCGAGCTCTTTGATGCTTCACACACCACACTCAAAGCCGCCCCAGATGTCATCGCCCCGGTGACACCGCCAAACGCTTCAGCCGGATTAAGGTTGAGCACTTTGCGGCTAAAGGTATAGCCGATAAACACAGGAATAAGGGTCACGATAATACCTGCCCCAATCAGCTTAATACCGGCGGTTTGTACGATATCAACAATGCCGCCACCAGCATTAAGCCCGACCCCCGCCATAAACATCATCAGCCCCAACTCAGATAACACCCAACGGGAAGCGGAAGGCACACGGCCAAACACCGGCCAAATAGAGCGTACAAAACCGATTAGCAGACCTACTATCAACAAGCCTCCGGCCATACCCAGGCCAATGGTGACCCCAGCGATGGTGATCGCCAGCGTACCCAGCATAATGCCCGCGGCGATCCCTAAACCAAAAGTAAGCAGATCAGTGTCTTCAATCTCTCGCTCTACATGGCCCACATGCTCAGCCAAACGATCAAATGCCTCTTCTGGTCCGTAAAAATCGATAACGTCCCCAAGTCGAAGTTCCAGATCTCCAGATAAAGGCAAAGATTGGCGATGACGATGTAAGGACAAAGGAATTGCGCCGACATGTTGCTCAGGACGTAGATCTTTGGCTTTGACTCCCACCACTTCTTTGTTAGAAACCACCACTTTCACCGTCGACATAGCCACAGACAGGCCTTCGTCGTCAGAGATCTCTTCAGCCACGGCGTTGGTCTCCACCAGCAGGAATTTCACATCACCCAACACCAGCACTTCATCACCGACCTGAAACAGCGTATCTCGAAGAACGGGGATGACTTCGCCATTGCGACGAATGGCCACGACCTTAATTTTGCCCGGTGCAGACATCTCGATATCACCGACATTTCTATCCAAACCTTCGGTTTTGGTGATGCGATAGGTGCGTCGGGTGATCTTGCCAAGATTAACCCCCTGTTCTTCATCACTGCCCCCCGTAAGTTTTGCCGCTTCTTTAGCCAGATTAATACCGAGAAACTTGGGCAAAAGGCGGATAGAGAGGATCAGGCCTATCAGACCAAACAGGTAGGTCAGGGCGTAACCGGCACCGATATTAGTAAGTACCTGCTGTTCGGTAAAACCTTCTGGAACGGGAGCAATACCGGAACTAACCGCATCCTGTGCAGCGGCAAGAGTGGGAGTGGTAGTCAAGGCACCACCGAGCATGCCTGCGGCCATGCCGGGCTGAAAATCCAATAGCCCAGCGAGAAACGCTGACAATCCAAAACCAGTGGCTGCTATTACCAACGCCAACGACAGGTATTTCAAGCCATCGGTCATCAGCACATCAAAAAATTTAGGCCCAGCCTGATACCCCACACAAAAGATAAAGATGGCAAAACCCATGGTTTGGATAGCCGAGTACATGGTGAAACCAAGGTGGCCAAAGAACAGCCCGGCCAACAATACCCCGCCCGCGGGTCCCAACGTAATGCCACCCAATGGGATACGCCCGACGGCATAACCCAGGCTCAATACCAGAAAGAAAACCAGCACAGGCTGGTTTTGCATAAAGGTCATAAACTCTTCGATCATCGGCCTCTCCCTGTTTGAGCAAATCTCGATTGAACCCGCGAAAGTTACCTCTAAGGATAGTTAACCTGGTGATAGTAGCCGGTTGAATTTTCGAATTTATTTTATGATTTTAGAGACAAAAAAGGCGCCTGACGGCGCCTTAAGAAATTGAGCTAACGAGATACCTCACAAGAGAGTCTAGGACAAGCTTGCCAACTCGCGTTTCAGCTGCGAATTAAGCACTGGGAAGCGACGATAAGATTTAGGGTCGGCACTGTCTGATTCAATGTGAAAACCGACAGCTAAACGTTCACGCTTCCACTGATTCCGGCAATAGAGCTGATAATAACGACGGATCCACTCAATCAACTGAGTACGATCTGCGCCCTCTGTCAGTGGGCTATCCGCTAAGCGATTTAGCACGCCCTGCGGGCTGAGGTACTGCACCTGTCCCAACTTGCGGATCTCATCCATGATCGGGAATGGCATCAAATCCGCTTCGTCGGTTTGTTCTACCGGACGCAGTTCGGCTGTCGGCCTCTGGCTATTGACGGCGTGAAGTGCCGGCAGCGGATGGCGCTCTGAATCACCGTTGTCACCACGCAGGATCACGCCTTGAGTTTCGAGGTAAGCATTGAGTTTCAACACTCGGGTCTTACTGATACCACCGATGGGCGAGAGTACCCCGCTGGTGTCGCCGTCCATGGTGGTATAACCCACCGACGCTTCACTCAGGTTAGAGGTTGCCACCAGCAGTTTGTTCTCACGGTTGGCTACCATCCAGATCCCCGGGCTGCGGACCCTGGCCTGAATATTCTGCAGTGTCAGATCGTCCTTCTCCCAGCTCAAAGGCTCTGCATTGGGCATACCACTGATTCGACTGCAGTACTCTTCCACCAGCGAAGAGATAGACCAGTTTACAAACTTGGCACCCAGCTGGTTAGCAACTGCCTTAGCCGCATTGGCGGTAGTATCGCTGCTGTTGTCTGAGCCCTGATAAACCGTGGTCAGTAGTTGAGGTAGCACGTCACTTTTTATCCAAGCCAGTCGTGCCGCTTTATCCTCTGGCACGGTCAACTTAAGGCCGACATTGGCCAGAGCCCGCTGATAACTTTCGGCGGACAGTTCATAAGCTGCGTAGGCATGGGACAGATACACCAGAGAAGCACACAAGGCTGAGTCTGCGCCACCAGAGAGGCTTACCGCATATCCGCGGGTATAGGTTTTGCGCATCCAGTCCCACATCCCCAGAGACGCGGTACGGATCGCGGCTTCGTGTTCATCCAGCTCAGCATATTGAGACAGGGCAGGGGCAATATTGAAGTTGCCACGCTGGGTCAACAATCCTTTGATTTCGACCACATCGTCCTGTTGCATCTCTGACTGCAGTTGACTGGAGATAATACGCTGGGAACGATTTGCCAGCAGATCTACCGTTGCAGATATCAAGGTAACTTCGCAGAATTGCAGGCGCTCGGCCTCTGCCACCAGCTCACCGTTAGACGCGATCATATTGCCGCCGTCATACACAGCACGTCCGGCCTCACAACCCTGCAGGTTGGCGTAAGCACACACCACGCCAAACGCACGGGAGCCTTCCTGAACGAAACGGCGACGCACTTCATGTTTACCCAGGGCAAAGTGACTGGCAGAGGGGTTCAGCAGCACATCGATTTGACGGTCATACAGGCGACGACCCGGACGGGCGGCAACCCAGCTGTCTTCGCAGATCTCAAAGCCAAACCGGATACCATCGATATCAAATACCCGATCTCCCACCGGCACCATCTGGCCACCCAATTGGATCTGGGTGAATTGGTCAGCAGGCCAGGGGGCAAACCAACGTGATTCGTAATGAATACCTGAGCGTGCCAATGTCTGCTTACAGGCAATCCCCAATATGCGATTTGTTGCAAGGAGCGCCACGGCATTAAACACCTGACCACCGGGGTAACACAGCGGGAAACCCACACTGGTGATCAGCGTCTCTGGAACCTCTGCGCTCAGCGTGATCAACACATCCTGAACATCGTCCAGCCACTCGCTGCAAAAGAACATGTCCTCACAGCCATAACCGGTGAGTGACAGCTCAGGTAGCAATAACACCTCCGCGCCCGCTTCAACAGCCGCAGCCATCGCCTGTTTTATCAGACCAACATTGTGTTCCAGATCCATTGGCACTGTGTTAACACTGGCAGCGGCCAGGGTGAGAGTGGTTTTCATAGCTTTCTTCACTAACGTCAGAATTTCGTTTGCTGATGAGGATCTTAGCTCTGACCCGGCAGCAATTGCGAGTTAATTTGCTCAAGCAACAAATAAAAAAGGCGTCGAAAGACGCCTTTTCTAATTTAAGGTCGGCACAAGAGTGGCAAATAGAACCGATTATTCTACGGTGACAGACTTGGCCAGGTTACGAGGCTGGTCAACGTCGGTACCCTTGATCAGCGCTACATGATAACTAAGCAGCTGCAGTGGCAGGGTATAGACGATAGGCGCAATCAACTCATCACAGTGTGGTACGTCTACCACACGCATGGTTTCGTCACTGGCAAAGTGTGCGTCTTTGTCTGCGAACACATACATGATGCTGCCACGTGCGCGCACCTCTTCAACATTCGAAGCCAGCTTTTCCAACAGCTCGTTGTTCGGCGCTACCACAATCACCGGCATCTCGGCGTCAATCAGTGCCAGCGGACCATGTTTAAGTTCACCCGCGGCATAGGCCTCAGCATGGATATAGGAGATCTCTTTAAGCTTGAGCGCACCTTCCATCGCGATAGGGTATTGGTTACCCCGGCCCAGGAACAGGCTGTGATATTTGTCAGCAAACTCTTCCGCCAAGTCTTCAATGTCACTGTCCAGGCTCAGCGCTTGTTCGACTTTCGCTGGCAACGCCTGCAGTGCACTGACAACCGCCGCTTCTTTTTCCACTGTCATTGCGTTGTGACGACCAATAGCGGCTACCAACATCAACAAACCGGCTAACTGCACGGTAAAGGCCTTAGTAGAAGCAACACCAATCTCAGCACCAGCTTTCATCATGTAAGCCATATCTGACTCACGCACCAGTGATGAGCCAGGCACGTTACAGATGGTCAGAGAAGACATGTAGCCTTGCTCTTTGGCCAGGCGTAATGCTGCAAGCGTGTCTGCGGTTTCACCGGACTGAGAAATAGTCACCAGCAAGGAGTTTGGCAGCACCACGGATTTGCGATAACGGAACTCAGACGCGATCTCGACATTGCAAGAAACGCCTGCCAGCTCCTCGAACCAGTAGCGAGCCACCATACCCGCATGATAGCTGGTACCACAGGCGATGATCTGAACATGTTTTACATCTTTCAGAAGGTCTGCGGCGCGCTCACCAAAGGTGTCGTCTGCCACTTTACCACCCGCAATACGCCCTTCGAGCGTGCGCTGCAGGGCAGCAGGCTGCTCGTAGATCTCTTTGAGCATGTAGTGTTTGTACTGACCTTTATCGCCAGCATCATGAGAGACGTTAGATTCGGTGATCTCGCGCTCAACAGGATTGCCATCGACATCGTAAATAGACACGTCACGGCGAGTCACTTCGGCCACATCGCCCTCTTCAAGGAAAGCAAAACGACGGGTCACGGGAAGCAGAGCGAGTTGATCTGAGGCGATAAAGTTCTCACCGACACCATAGCCAACCACCAGCGGACTACCCGAGCGAGCAACAACAACACGGGAAGGGTCACGGGTATCCATGACGACGGTACCGTAGGCACCTGTCAGTTGTTTAACCGCTGTTTGTACTGCCGCGAGAAGGGTTTCCGCCGACTTAAGTTCTTCGTTGACCAGGTGTGCAATCACTTCAGTATCGGTATCTGAGCTAAAAGTGTACCCCTTGGCTTGAAGTTGGCTACGCAGCTCGGCGTGATTTTCGATAATGCCGTTATGAACGACGGTAATTGTATCTTCTGAAACATGAGGATGGGCATTGGCTTCGTTAGGCTCACCATGAGTAGCCCAGCGGGTATGCGCGATACCGGTACCACCCGGCACGGGGGTTTCGGCAACTGCATCTGCCAGCGCCTGAACCTTACCGACACGACGCACACGCTGCAGATCACCTGATTCACCAATCACGGCAACACCGGCTGAATCATAACCACGGTATTCCAGGCGTTTGAGTCCCTCCAGCAGGATCTCAGCTACATCACGTTGCGCCACTGCACCCACGATGCCACACATAAGCTTTCCTCTCTTATTCAGTCTGCTTGGGTAGAGGCCACTGTGACCTCTACACCCAGTTTTTCTATGGTCTGACGGACCTCTGGGGCCAAGCCATCATCCGTCACTAATCGATTAATCTGTTGCCAGGGCAACTCAAGGTTTGGAATACGCCTACCGATTTTGTCGGACTCGATCACCACGACCACTTCTCGCGCCACTTCCGCCATCGCATGACTTAAACCTATAAGTTCATTAAACGTAGTGGTTCCCCGACTTAAATCAACGCCATCAGCGCCGATAAAAAGTTGGTCGAAATCATATGAACGCAACACCTGCTCAGCGACTTGTCCCTGAAACGACTCTGAGTGGGGGTCCCAGGTACCGCCAGTCATCAATAGCGTTGGCTCATTTTCCAGTCCATGCAGCGCATTAGCGACAGCGAGGGAGTTAGTCATGACCACCAATCCCCGCTTTTGATTCAGTTCGGGGATCATGGCCGCTGTTGTGCTGCCACTGTCGATAATCACCCGGTAATGGTCGCGAATGCAGTCTGCAGCCGCTTTTGCAATCAACTTCTTTCGTTTCGAAACTTTATGACCTTGAGGATCTGCTGAAAGTTCTTTTGGCACTGACATCGCACCACCAAACTTTCGAAGCAAAAGACCTGCAGCCTCCAGCGCAACCAGATCTTTTCTTACCGTTACGGCACTGGTATCGAACTTGGAGGCTAGCAGTTCAACCGTTGCTTCACCCAGTTCATTAACTAGGTCAACAATAGCGCGCCGTCTTTGTTGTGTATTTCGCTTCAAAATAAAAAGTTTCGTTTTGAAAGTTGACGTAATTATGCACAGGAATTTGAGATGCGCAAGGTGAACGGTATTATTTTTCGACAGACTATGTTTTCAGTTGGGAGTTTTGAATAGCAATAAATTATTGAAGTGATTGGATACCATGCGCTCTCAGTCAGGCATACGACCGCCAAGGAAAGCGAAAATGTCGAAAATGCATGGAGCTATTTTCGACCGTACATCCTGTACATAAAAAAGGCAGCCAGAGGGCTGCCTTTACGAGCATACGGTTGTTGATTACTTCTTCTTAACCGGGCGCTGCCAGCTGGTGATATGGGCCTGCTTACTTCGAGAAATAGCCAAAGCAGCGTCTGGCACATCCTTGGTGATGGTGCTGCCAGCACCTACCGTTGCATCCTTGCCGACAGTCACTGGCGCTACCAGTTGAGAATCTGAGCCGATAAAAGCATTGTCGCCAATAACGGTTTTAGATTTATTCGCGCCATCGTAGTTACAGGTGATGGTGCCCGCACCGATATTCACGCCAGCACCAATTTCGCTGTCACCAAGATAGGTGAGATGGTTGGCCTTAGAGCCTTCACCCAGCACTACCTTCTTCATCTCAACAAAGTTGCCGATATGGCTGTCATCAGCCATTTCACAGCCTGGACGAATGCGGCCATAAGGACCGATAGAGCAGCTAGCTCCCACCTTGGAAGACTCAATTATGGAGTTTGGTTTAACCACTGTGTTATCGCCGATCTCACAGTCAGTCAAAATGCTATTGGCACCAATATTTACGCCTTTACCCAGGGTAACTTTACCCTCGACAATCACATTCACATCGATAATGCAGTCTTCGCCGCAAGTTAACTCACCACGCAAATCAAAACGCGAAGGGTCACGCAGAGTCACCCCCTCGGTCATCAGTTGTTCGGCTGCACGCTGCTGATAAGCACGTTCCAACGTTGCCAGCTGAAGACGGTTATTAGCGCCTTCAACTTCAATCGCAGTTGAAGGTTGCGCGGTTTCGATACGACGACCTTCGTTGTAAGCCATCGCAATGACATCAGTAAGATAGTATTCACCCTGAGCATTGTCGTTAGACAGATTGGCCAACCAACGCTTCATATCAGCGCCTTCGGCGACGAGAATCCCCGTATTCACCTCTTGTACTTCCAACTGCTCTGGCGTCGCGTCTTTTTGCTCAACGATACCGCAAACAGCTTCTTCCAAGCGCAAGATACGACCATAACCCGTTGGATCATCCAGATTAACCGTCAGCAGGCCAATGCCTCCCTCTGGTTGCACTGCCAACAACTTATCCAGGGTGTCGCTGGTGATAAGCGGTACATCACCATAGAGCACCAGCACTTTGTCTTGATCATCAAAGTGGGGGATCGCCTGCGCAACCGCATGCCCGGTGCCCAACTGCTCAGCCTGCTCTACCCAAACCAAGCTTGGATCGGTAAGGGTTTGGGTTATCTGGTCAGCCCCATGGCCATAAACCAGGCAGGTTTTGCTGGCACCTACACCTGCGGCGGCATCAATAACATGCTGCACCATAGGTTTGTGAGCGACAGGGTGGAGTACTTTCGGCAAATTGGAGCGCATCCGTGTGCCTTTGCCAGCGGCAAGAATAACGACGGTCAGTGACATGGGGTCCTCATCGTATTTGAAACAGGGGATCTTGAAACTGCTTGGAGTATACAAAAAAGGCGGCCTATGGGCCGCCTTTTCTCATCAATTCCAGCTACTAACCAATGTTTTTACTGGAATATTCAGCTACACGCAGCTGAGCAATCGCTTTTGCCAGCTCCTGTGCTGCTTGGGCATAGTCGAAATCGCCTGACAAACTGCTGATATTGCTTTCAGCACGACGCTTAGCTTCTTCAGCTTCAGCTTTGTCGATGTCAGTTGCACGGATTACTGTATCAGCCAGCACGGTAACATTACCCGGCTGAACTTCCAGCATGCCGCCGGAGAGGTAAAATACCTCTTCGTGACCGTGTTGTTTGACCATGCGAACCATACCAGGCTTCAGCGCGGCCAGCAGTGGTGAGTGACCAGGCATAATACCCAACTCACCCTCACTACCAGTTACCTGAAGCGATTCCACTCGACCCGAGAAGATCATGCTTTCTGCACTCACAACATCAAGGTGTACTGTCATCGCCATAATATCCTCCGCATTTAGTAGTCGTATTTAACGTCTTTAAAAGACATTAAACAGACTTCGCCTTCTCAACAGCTTCGTCGATACCGCCGACCATGTAGAATGCCTGCTCTGGCAGGTGGTCGTATTCACCGGCAAGGATGCCCTTGAAGCCGGAGATAGTATCTTTCAGCGAAACGTACTTACCTGGAGAACCTGTAAATACTTCAGCTACGAAGAATGGCTGAGACAGGAAGCGCTGGATCTTACGAGCACGAGCTACCAACAACTTGTCTTCTTCAGACAGTTCGTCCATACCCAGGATCGCGATGATATCTTTCAGCTCTTTATAGCGCTGAAGAACGGTCTGAACGCCACGAGCCACTTCATAGTGCTCCTGACCTACAACCAGTGGATCCAGCTGACGTGAAGTAGAATCAAGCGGGTCAATCGCAGGGTAAATACCCAGAGCAGCAATGTTACGGCTCAATACTACGGTTGCGTCCAAGTGCGAGAAAGTGGTCGCTGGTGACGGGTCAGTCAAGTCATCCGCTGGTACGTATACCGCTTGGATTGACGTAATCGAACCTGTCTTAGTCGACGTAATACGTTCCTGCAGAACACCCATCTCTTCAGCCAGAGTAGGCTGATAACCTACCGCTGATGGCATACGACCCAGGAGTGCTGATACCTCAGTACCCGCCAGGGTGTAACGATAGATGTTATCAACAAACAACAGTACGTCACGACCTTCATCACGGAATTTCTCAGCCATTGTCAGGCCGGTCAATGCTACGCGAAGACGGTTACCCGGTGGCTCGTTCATCTGACCGTAAACCAGGGCTACCTTGTCCAATACGTTGGACTCGTTCATTTCGTGGTAGAAGTCGTTACCTTCACGGGTACGCTCACCTACACCGGCGAATACAGAGTAACCTGAGTGCTCGATCGCGATGTTACGGATCAGCTCCATCATGTTTACGGTTTTACCTACACCGGCACCACCGAACAGACCAACTTTACCACCCTTAGCGAATGGGCAAACCAGGTCGATTACTTTAATACCTGTTTCAAGCAGCTCATTTGATGACGCCTGCTCTTCATAGCTTGGTGCTTCGCGGTGGATACTCCAGCGGTCCTGCTCACCAATTGGGCCAGCTTCATCTACCGGATCACCCAAGACGTTCATGATGCGACCAAGTGTTTCAGTACCTACAGGAACCTTGATTGGGTCCTGGGTATTGAGAACATCAGATCCACGACGCAAACCGTCAGATGAACCCATAGCGATGGTACGAACAACACCACCACCCATTTGCTGCTGAACTTCCAGCACCAGGCCTTTACATTCGCCTTCACTTTCAATTTTCAGCGCATCATACACCTTGGGTACCGCGTCTTGCGGGAACTCAACGTCAACGACTGCGCCGATGATCTGTACAACCTTACCTGTACTCATTGCATTTCCTCTAATTCTGTTCAGTCACCTAAACCGCAGCCGCCCCGGAGACGATCTCGGTCAATTCCTGGGTAATACCGGCCTGACGGGCCTTGTTATACACCAGAGAAAGATCATCAATGAGGTTATCCGCGTTGTCGGTAGCCGCCTTCATGGCCACCATACGTGCCGCCTGCTCACTGGCCTGGTTTTCAACCACGCCCTGATACACGAGGGATTCGATATAACGATCCATTAGCGCATCGAGTAGCTCTTTGGCGTCCGGCTCGTAGATGTAGTCCCAGAGGTGCTGTAGCTCTTCATTTTCCGCCTTAGGCAAGGGGAGAAGCTGCAGTATGGTTGGGTCCTGCTTCATGGTGTTAACGAATCTGTTAGCCACGATATAGAGGCGGTCAATTTCGCCATTATCGTATGCTTCCAGCATCACCTTAACGGTACCAATCAGGTCCTGCAGTGCCACATCATCACTCAGGCCGGTGACCTGAGCTTTCACTGCACCACCAAACTTGTGGAAAAACGCAGCTGCTTTAGAGCCCACTACCGCAAAAGAGGCATCAACCCCTTTTTCTTTCCACTCGGTTACATCCGCAGTGACTTTTTTGAACAGGTTGACATTGAGACCACCGCACAAGCCACGGTCTGTAGAGATAACGATGTATCCTACTCGCTTGACCTCGCGCTCCTCAACATAAGGATGACGATACTCCAAGCTACCTAAGGCAATGTGACTGATCACTTTGTACATGTTCTGAGCATAGGGACGTGACGCCGTCATGCGATCCTGCGCTTTGCGCATTTTACTCGCGGCGACCATCTCCATAGCACTGGTGATCTTCTGAGTGTTCTGAACACTCAGGATCTTGCTTTTAATCTCTTTTGCGCCAGACATCTCTGTTCACTCCTAATCTTGCGGGGCAGCAATGAAGCACTGCCCCAACGTGATTACCATGTCTGAGTTGACTTGAACGCTTCCAGAGCAGCTTTCAGCGCAGCATCAATCTCGTCGTTGTAGTCGCCGCTTTCGTTGATCTTAGCCATCAACTCAGCGTGCTCACTAGCCATGTAAGATTGCAGGGCAGCTTCGAAATCCATCACCTTGTTCAACTCGATGTCGTCAAGGAAACCTTTCTCTGCAGCATACAGCGACACAGCCATACCAGCAGTGCTGAGCGGGCTATATTGCAACTGTTTCATCAACTCGGTAACACGCTGACCGTGCTCCAACTGACGGCGAGTTGCATCATCAAGATCTGAAGCAAACTGTGCGAATGCCTGAACTTCACGGTACTGCGCCAACGCGGTACGAATACCACCACCAAGCTTCTTAATAACCTTGGTCTGAGCTGCACCACCTACACGAGATACAGAGATACCTGGGTCAACCGCAGGGCGAATGCCTGAGTTGAACATGTCGTTGTCCAGGAAGATCTGACCATCTGTAATCGAAATTACGTTGGTAGGTACGAATGCCGATACGTCACCCGCCTGGGTTTCGATGATTGGCAGCGCAGTCAATGAACCAGTCTGGCCTTTCACTTCACCATTGGTGAACTTCTCAACGTAGTCAGCATTTACTCGAGCAGCACGCTCAAGCAGACGGCTGTGAAGATAGAATACGTCACCAGGGAATGCTTCACGGCCTGGCGGACGACGAAGCAGCAATGAGATCTGACGATAAGCAACGGCCTGTTTGGACAGGTCATCGTATACGATCAGAGAATCTTCACCACGGTCACGGAAATATTCACCCATGGAACAGCCAGAATATGGTGCCAGATATTGCAGTGCCGCAGCTTCAGACGCTGATGCAACTACAACAATGGTGTTTTCCAGTGCACCGTGTTCTTCAAGCTTACGAACCACGTTAGCGATGGTTGAAGCTTTCTGACCAATCGCTACATAGATGCTCTTAATACCAGAGTTTTTCTGGTTGATGATGGCATCAATAGCAATCGCGGTTTTACCCGTCTGACGGTCACCAATGATCAACTCACGCTGACCACGGCCGATTGGGATCATTGAGTCAATCGCTTTCAGACCTGTTTCTACAGGCTGAGAAACTGACTGACGCTCAATAACGCCTGGTGCGATAACTTCTACCGGAGAGAAACCGTCGTTATCGATTGGGCCTTTACCATCAATAGGTTCACCCAGGGTGTTAACGACACGACCTAGCAGACCGCGGCCTACTGGTACTTCCAGGATTCGGCCAGTGCTTTTCACTTTGACACCTTCCGCTAAGTCAGCGTAAGGGCCCATCACAACCGCACCTACGGAGTCACGCTCCAGGTTCAGTGCGATAGCGTAGCGGTTACCTGGCAGTTCGATCATTTCGCCCTGCATACAGTCAGCAAGGCCAGTGACACGGATAATCCCGTCACTTACAGACACAATAGTGCCTTCGTTGCGAGCTTCACTCACAACATTGAACTTCTCAATCCGCTGTTTGATCAGTTCACTGATTTCAGTGGAATTCAGTTGCATGCTCTAATCCCCAATTATGAATGCAACGTATCGGAGAGGCGGTCTAGTTTGCCTCTTACCGAACCGTCGATCACCAGGTCACCGCACTTGATCAGCACGCCTGCCAGAAGTGTTTTATCGACATTGCAATTCAGCTTAACTTTGCGATCCAGACGCTTTTCCATCATCGCGACGATCTTGCTCTCTTGGTCAGCACTCAGTTCGCTGGCAGAGTTAACCTCGACCTCAGCGATTGCGTTGTGCTCGGCAACCAATATATGGAACAGACCCGCCACGTCAGGCAGCGCCTTCAAGCGTTCGTTTTCCGCCATCATCCGAATCAGGTTCTGGCCATGCTCATCGAGTTGTTCACCACACACGGTAACAAACAGTTCTGCCAACGCTTCGGCTGACAGTTGGCTGGTGAATAAAGCTTGGATCTGGTCGTCTTGTGCTACTTGCGCAGCAAAGTCCAGCATCTCACTCCATTTATCCAGCGCCGCTTTCTCGACAGCAAATTCAAAAGCTGCTTCAGCATAGGGGCGAGCGACAGTTGTCAAATCAGACATGGGTCATCCCTTTGCTTAAAGTTCCTCTGCCAACTTATCGAGTATGTCGGCGTGAGCAGCTTTATCGATGGAACGCTCAAGGATCCGCTCAGCGCCGCTAACGGCTAGGGCAGCAACCTGCTGACGCAGTTCCTCTTTAGCGCGATTACGCTCGGCTTCAATTTCCGCCTGGCCCTGAGCAATGATCTTGGCACGCTCGGACTGGGCTTCTTCTGTTGCCTCTTCGATAATCTGGTTTTTACGCTTGTTCGCCTGCTCGATGATCTCATGAGCCTGTTGCTTGGCTACTTTGAGCTGGTCCTTGGACTTTTCCTGGGCCAGTTCGAGACTCTTTTCGGCGCGGTCTGCATCAGCAAGACCATCAGCGATTCTGTTCTGACGCTCTTCGATAGCTGCCATGATCGGTGGCCATACATATTTCATGCAGAACCACACAAAGACAGCGAACGAGATCATCTGGCCAATTAAGGTAGCGTTGATATTCACAACACCTCCTCCTTTTTAACTTCTAAACGCGTAGAAATAGTTATCGAGAATTAAGCCGCGAATAGAATGTAAAGACCGATACCTACAGCGATCATTGGGATTGCATCAAGCAGACCCGCAACGATGAACATCTTAACTTGCAGCTGTGGCGCAAGCTCAGGTTGGCGAGCAGAACTTTCCAGGAACTTGCCACCCAGGATTGAGAAACCGATACCAGTTCCCAGAGCAGCCAGACCCATCATCAGGGCAACAGCAATAAATTTCAGGCCTTCTACGTCCATCTTAAGTCTCCAATTTTAGTTAGGATGGTTGTTGTCAAAATAAAATTAATGGTCTTCGTGCGCCATGCTCAAATACACGATGGTAAGCACCATGAAAATGAACGCTTGTAGCGTGATGACCAGGATATGGAAGATCGCCCAGCCCAGTTGCAACACGCCACCAAGAGTACCGAGCACAACACCTGCGCTGTATAGCAGTGCGATCAGGATAAAAATCAATTCGCCGGCATAGAGGTTGCCGAACAGACGTAAGCCGAGAGAAACAGGCTTAGCGAGCAAAGTAATACTTTCAATCAGGAAGTTCACTGGGATAAGTAGCGTCTGAACAAACATGTTTTTACTGCTGAACGGATGCAGCGTCAGCTCTTTCAGGAAGCCCAGTGGACTCTTAACTTTAACACTGTAGAAAATCATCAGCGCAAAGACACCCAGTGCAAGGGCAAATGTCAGGTTGAGGTCTGTGGTAGGAACAATCTTATGGTAGACCTCATGGATATCATTGGCGCCACCCGCAGCGACCGTACCTTCAGCGACCAGGCGTGGTACTAAATCGACAGGTACCAAATCCATCAGGTTCATCAGGAACACCCAGACGAAAATAGTCAGTCCCAACGGAGCAATCAGTTTATTACGGCCATGGAAGGTGTCTTTAACGTTGCCGTCAACAAATTCGACCAACATTTCCACGAAGCACTGCAGCTTACCGGGAACACCTGAGGTAGCTTTCTTACCTACAGAGCGGAAAAGCCACAAAAAGAAGATACCAAGGCCGATTGACCAGATAAGGGTATCAACGTTCAGTGACCAGAAACCTACATCGGAACAATTTCCCCAATACAAGCTTCCATCTTTGGTACAGACTTGGAAGTTCTGGAGGTGGTGTTGGATATACCCCTGTGAAGTGAGTGGTTCACCTGAAGCAGCCATAACTCATCCTGATTAATTTTTTGAAAACCACAACGGCGCTACTGAATTCAGTACCACCGTTATACAAAACGTTGTTAAGTAGGGCAGGGCTGGCAATGTCCCTGCCGAAAGTAGCACAGTGCTTAAAATCAGCACCGTACACCACTTTAATACCATGCCGCGCTTAAAGCCCCCTTGAACTTGGGACAATTTACTTGCGCCGCCATGGGCGAATGCGGAGCGGCTAAATGCCTGTTGCGCCATAATGACGACAAAACCACCGCAAAACGCCGAATAACCCGCTTCTGATACCTGTAGTACCCCCCAAAGGGTAGCAATAAACGCGACTAGCACAAGCAATACAAAGAGTTGTATGCGACTGTGACGGCGCGCCTGTTCGATTTGAGGGATCACGGGAAAAGTTTCAAGTTTAGGCGTTTATTATTCTTAGATATTTAATTGCGACGCAGTATATCTATATACGTTGACCAAGCGCAATTAGCATCTGAAGAAAATATGTTAACGATAAGTTTCAATTGTTATCACTTGATGTGCGCCAAAATACCATCTAACTCGTCGAGAGAAGTATAGTTAATGACTAATTTTCCGCGACCTTTGTTGTTGTGAGCAATAGAAACTTTTGCTCCTACAGTCTGCGAAAGCTTCTCTTCGAGTGCGACAACGTTTGGATCTGGCGCGGCCTCAGTTTTCTCTTTGGGTGGCTCTAATAGCTTACGCACCAAGCGCTCAGCTTCTCGCACAGTCATGCCTTTACCAACAACAGTTCTGGCAGCCTCAGACTGTTGCTCCCCTTCAAGGGTAAGTAAGGCACGGGCATGGCCCATCTCAATATCACCATGCTCCAACATCACTTTTACGTCTTCGTTGAGATTATTCAAACGTAAAAGATTTGTGACAGTTGTGCGCGATTTGCCCACCGCATCAGCGGTCTCTTGATGGGTGAGTTGAAATTCGGTCATGAGACGCTTCAACGCTATAGCTTCTTCCATTGCGTTCAGGTCTTCTCGTTGAATATTTTCAATCAACGCGATTGCGACAGCCGCCTCATCAGGCACATCTTTGACCATACAGGGAACAACATCCAACCCTGCGAGTTGAGAAGCTCGCCAGCGTCGCTCACCAGCAATAATTTCGAAGCTATCCGCAGACATTTTTCGAACTACGATTGGCTGAATAATGCCCTGAGCCTCGATCGATTGCGCAAGTTCTTCCAGTGCCTCTGGAGACATATCTTTACGCGGTTGATACTTGCCTGGAGTTAACTGCTCAATAGGCAGTTTCTGCATCTCGCCTTTCGGAGCCGCTACAGGAGCGGGGGCGGCAGCGGCTTCTTTTTCTGCGGCTGCATCGACGCGTTCACGGGCTGCCTGGCTGGTGCTAAGCAGTGCATCCAGTCCGCGTCCAAGACCTCTGCGTTTGGTCGTTGACATTATAATCCTTCAGGCATTAAGCAGTTTCAGAGCTGGTATTGCTGGTTTCGGCACGGCGCAGTATTTCGCCAGCCAGGGCAAGATAAGACTTAGCCCCTGTAGAATTCTTATCGTAGTACATGCTTGGGGTACCAAAGCTTGGCGCTTCAGCCAAACGAATGTTTCTAGGAATAACCGTTCGGTAAACCTTGTCACCAAAATGCTGTTTCAGCTGTTCAGAAACGTCACAAGATAGGCGATTGCGCGGGTCATACATGGTGCGGAGGATCCCCTCAACATGCAGTCCAGGGTTCACAGCCGCAGACAGTTTACTGATGGTATCAACTAGAGCGGTCAGTCCTTCCAGCGCAAAATACTCACACTGCATTGGCACCAACACTGAGTCGGACGCGCTCATGGCATTCACCGTCAACAGGTTCAATGACGGCGGGCAATCAATGAAGATGAAATCATAGGTATCGCGCACAGGATGAAGTGCATTACGCAACCGAGTCTCGCGAGAGAAAACTTCCATCAGTTTGATCTCTGCAGCAGTCACATCCGCGTTAGCCGCGATCAGATCGTAACCGCCTGTCGTCTCTGTGACGACAACTTGCTCAAACGGCTCTTCATCAATCAGAAGCTCGTAGGCGCTTTTTGGCACTTCATACTTATCAACGCCGCTACCCATGGTGGCATTGCCCTGAGGATCGAGATCGATCAAAAGAACTTTGCGCTTAGTAGCGGCCAGAGAAGCGGCCAGGTTTACTGCAGTGGTGGTTTTACCAACCCCACCTTTCTGGTTTGCTATCGAAATGACTTTACCCACGACAGACCCCAATTGTGTTATTGGTTGCGTACGATCTCGACCAAATGACGAGCTTCATCCAGCGCCGGAACATCCAAAGAGTGTACCTGATTTACACGGTACTTTTCAGGAATCTCAATCAACTCCTGCTCAGGATAAGTCCCTTTCATGGCTAGAAAATAACAGCCTAAATGGTCACACCAACTGAGCATATCACCTATCGAGGCAAACGCGCGACTGATCACCGCATCAAATGGGTGATCAGGTTGGAATTTTTCGACTCTACTTTGGATAGATTCGACGTTAGTAAGCCCTAACTCATGACAAACCTGCTTTTGAAAGCGGATCCGTTTGCCCAGACTATCAAGCAGTGTAAATTGAATATCGGGCATCAAAATAGCCAGCGGAATACCCGGTAAACCCGGTCCTGTGCCCACATCAATGATGCGATTTAACCCTTGCAGGTGAGGCGAAACCACCAGACTATCGAGCAGATGACGTACCAGCATCTCTCTCGGGTCACGTACTGAGGTCAGGTTATACGCCTTGTTCCACTTGTGCAGTAACGCCAAAAATCCTAACAGTTTGTCAGTTTGCTGCAGGCTCAAGGATATCCCCATTGCACCGCAGTTATCTTCAAGCAGACCACGAAATTCTTGCATCAGGCACTCTTCTTCAGTAGACCAAGCTTCTTCAAATGAACCAGCAGAATAGATACCGCAGCCGGGGTTATGCCCGAGATACGTGATGCCTGGCCAATAGTTTCAGGCTTGGCATTGTTCAATTTGGCGATCACCTCATTTGATAAGCCTGGCACGTTGGCGTAATCCAATTCCAATGGCAACAGCGTATTTTCGTTGCGTTGCAGTTTGGCTATCTCATCTTTCTGACGCTCGATATATCCTGCGTACTTGGTTTGGATCTCAACCTGTTCTGCAGCTTGAACATGTTTCAATGACTCGCCTGTATCTTCCAGCGAAGACAGCATCTCATAGCTGACTTCAGGGCGACGCAGCAGACTTTCCAAATTGGCTTCACGGGACAATGGCGTCTTCAACTGAGGATTGAGCTGTTCTGCGGCTTTTGAATTAACCTGGATCCATGTGTGTTTAAGACGCTGTTTCTCCTGCTCGATCAGTTCAAGTTTCTCATTAAACGCCTGCCAACGCTGATCGTCGACAAGGCCCAATTCACGCCCCTTCGGCGTCAGTCGAAGATCGGCATTGTCTTCACGGAGCAGCAGACGGTATTCAGCACGGCTGGTGAACATACGGTAAGGCTCTTGGGTACCCAAGGTTGCCAGATCATCAACCAACACACCGATGTATGCTTCGTCACGACGAGGCGTCCACTGCTCGCGCCGTTTGGCAGCCTGAGCCGCGTTCATGCCCGCAATCAAACCCTGTGCGCCAGCTTCCTCGTAACCGGTAGTGCCATTGATCTGCCCGGCAAAATAAAGCCCGCCGATATATTTCGTTTCCAACGTGCCCTTAAGATCCCGAGGATCGAAGAAGTCATATTCGATCGCATAACCGGGACGAGTGATGTGCGCATTCTCAAAACCGCGGATCGAATGAACCAGGTTTAACTGCACATCAAATGGCAGACTGGTACTGATGCCGTTGGGATAAACTTCATGTGTTGTCAGCCCTTCAGGCTCAACAAATATCTGATGGGATTGCTTGTCAGCAAAACGCATCACCTTATCTTCGATAGAGGGACAGTAGCGAGGACCAACACCTTCGATCACACCCGCGTACATGGGTGAACGATCGAGGCCGCCGCGAATAATGTCATGGGTATCGCTGTTGGTATGTGTGATGTAACAAGGGATCTGCTGAGGGTGCTGACTCCGATCACCCATAAACGAGAACGTTGGTGTTGGATTGTCACCAGGCTGAGCTTCCATCACGGAAAAATCGATACTGCGTGCATCAATACGCGGTGGTGTACCTGTTTTCAAGCGTCCAACACGAAACGGCAGTTCTCGAAGTCGTTGTGCTAACGCAATGGAAGGAGGATCTCCAGCACGACCACCGCTGTAGTTCTCCATACCGATATGGATCTGACCGCCCAGAAAAGTGCCAACCGTTAGAACAACAGATTCAGCACTAAAGCGCAGCCCCATCTTGGTAACTACACCGGTTACGCGATCATTTTCAACGATCAAGTCATCACAGGACTGTTGAAACAAGGTCAGGTTAGGTTGGTTTTCTAATGCATGCCTGACAAAAGCTTTGTAGAGCTGACGGTCGGCCTGTGCTCGTGTCGCTCTCACTGCAGGACCTTTACTGGCATTCAGAGTTCTGAATTGGATCCCACCATGATCGATCGCTGTCGCCATCAAACCACCCAAGGCATCGATCTCTTTTACCAAGTGACCTTTACCAATACCGCCAATAGCAGGGTTGCAGGACATCTGACCCAGTGTATCTATGTTGTGTGTCAGCAACAGGGTCTCTGCACCCATACGTGCAGCAGCCATGGCCGCTTCCGTGCCTGCATGGCCACCGCCAACAACGATCACGTCAAATTTTTTATCGAAAAGCATGGTGGCCTCTTAACTAAGCGAGTCAAAAAGATCTAAGGATCATTTTAGGGCGGAATATTCTACTTGATGCGGCTTTGCGGGTGAAGCAGAAAGGATCTTTGCTTTTTAAATAAGATCAAAAAGATCTTTAGATTGATCTTATTTGATCTATTAATAAGATCCGAGATCCCTGTGTATTAACTAAATAAACCTTTGCAAAACAATGTGTTGACGTGTAAATAACTTGTGTGATCGCTGGGATCTAGGTGGGAATGATCGTGGATAAAATGGGATCTTATCCACATGGGGGATCTACCAAATAAAGATATTCTGGATCTTTTCTTGTTTATTGTGGGTAAAACACCAACTTATACACAGAAAAGATCCAGGGTTATTAATTCAGCTTTTTAATAAATTCTGGCAACCAGGCTTCTGCGGCGTCTTCAGGCACTGGTGTTTCCTGAACATCAATCTCAAGTCGGTCAAGAAGCTTAAACGCGCCCAGGTCTTCCAACACCGTATCCATGGTTTTGCTGCCTTCGCAGAAGGTATCGTAGCTTGAGTCGCCTAAACCAATCACACCATACTTCACCTGTGCCAGGTTGGGGCGGTGCAGCATCAGGTATTCAGCAAGCGGTTGGATATTGTCTGGCAGATCGCCAGCACCGTGGGTTGAGGTACAAATCAGCCAGTTCTGATCGCTGCCTGCTTCAGGTTTCCAAACATTAAAATCAGTGACAATCTCTGGGGCATAACCCGCTTCTTTAAGCAGCGCAGCGGCGTGATCTGCTACATATTCAGTGGCACCCAACATAGATCCGACCAAGAGAGTAACTGACTCTGACATTTAAACCTCGATGATTGGCTGATAATGGGCGCTATTGTAACTGGCTAAACCAGTTGTGGCTAACTCTGTGGAAAGATCCGATCGATCGCTGTGATTAAGATATGAATAACCTTAATGATGGTGGTGTATTTCTTAGTGAGGATTGAATTCTAATATACTGATATTAAATAATTTTATTCACTTTTTCATATTGTTTGCGTGGGTGGATTGAGCTCAAAGTACACCCGATCTCTATGTACGCAGATAATCCTCCACCTGACCTACCTTTGTTTTCTATCAGCTTTATCTCAAAAACGTACTTTGGTCCCGTCGTTCAATTTAACCGGACAGTTCATTTCCAAACGGACACTTTTTGAGTGTCCGCGGACACTCTATCTTCGTCCGATTTTTGCTTTTTATTTCTTATCTGTATGTTTTGTAAATACTTTGTTGCATTGGTACGTAAATTGTAATGGTAGTCGCAATTCCAAAAATCGATGTAGCGCAGTTTGTTACCCATCAAGGAGTCGACCGATGATCAAAGACACCAGTGCTCAGGACACAGTTGTTTCGCCCAGTGTATCTAAGCGCTTTAAGCAACCTCTGTTGTGGGGTGTGTTTGCTCTGGGTCTGGGAGTTTTGCTGTGGGGGACGGTTACCGCCAGTACTGCGAACCATTCGATAGCGAGAGCGGATCTCCGTTTTGCCACGCTGACCAAAGGCGATCTGATTAGAGATATTGCCACGTCTGGAAAGATCGTGGCTGCCAACGCACCGGTCCTTTACAGCCTGGATAAAGGCACTGTTACTCTGCTGGCCAAACCGGGTGATGAGGTCGCCAAAGGCGACATTGTTGCGGAAATCGAAAGCCCCACGTTGCTGAATAACCTCAAGCAGCAGCAGGCATTGCTTGAGGGCATGAAAAGCAGTTTGCAACGAGCCCACCTTAATGCCCGTCGCGACCTAATCAAGGCTGAGCAAACCATAGATATGGCTAAGGTCGACCTGGATGCTGCTGCCCGGGAAAGTCGTCGTGGCCATCAACTTATCGCCGACAAGCTGATCTCCCAGATCGATTTTGAGAAGAATGAAGATGATCTGAAAAAAGCAAAAATGCTCTACGGTCATGCCAAACAGGAAGCCGGTCTGATGAAAGACACTCTGGCGTTTGAGCTTCAGAACCTTGAGGCTGAGGTTAACAGGCAGGTATTGGTTGTCGAGGAACTTAAACGTCAGGTTGAGGCGTTGGCTATCAAAGCGCCGGTAGCAGGGATTATCGGCAATTGGCTGGTTGAGCAGAAAGCGCGTATTGAAGCCAATGCTGCGATCTTAACCGTTGTTGATCTAACCGCTTTTGAAGCTGAGCTGATGGTGCCTGAGTCTTATGCCGATGATCTTGGTCTGGGGATGGAAGTGGAGCTGAGTTTTGGCGCCATCAAAGTGATGGGACAACTGAGCTCGATTTCTCCAGAGGTACGTAATCGTGAGGTGACTGCAAGAGTAAGGTTTGCCCAGCAATCAGGATTGAAGCTTCGCCAGAATCAATGGCTTTCAGCGAGAGTATTACTGGAGAATCGAAAAGATGTGCTGATGGTAAAGCGCGGCGCATTTGTCACCAGTGGTGGAGGACGTGAGGTTTACGTTGTCGAGGGAGAGCAAGCTGTGAAAAAGAGCATTCGCCTGGGAGCCCGCAGCTCAAGTCATGTCGAGGTGATTAGTGGTGGTAAGCCTGGGGATGTGTGGGTGATCTCTTCTATTCACGATCTGAACGGTGCTGAACAAGTGCTGATCAACTAATTCGAATTAAGGATAAACCCATGAACCTACCATTTGATGTTAGCGCTTTGGTCCAGAAGTTCGTCAGTTTTTCACCACTTGCGTTGCTTATGCTGGCGGTGCATTTGTTTCACAGCAGTACCCAACAATACCTGTTGCACAGCCAACCAGCCCCTAAATCATGCGGCGTGCAGAGTGATACCTCTATCGAACAGGCAATCCAACAGTTGATCGAGCTGGTCAGACTGCTTTTGGAAATCAATTTTATTTAACACCAAGGAGAGAATCATGTTGTCAATGCAGAACATAAGTAAGGTGTTTAAAACAGATTTGGTCGAAACACACGCGTTACGCGACTTTAACTTGGAAGTTAGTGAAGGTGAGTTTGTGGCCGTGACCGGTCCTTCCGGTTCTGGAAAAACCACGTTTCTGAACATCGCCGGATTGTTGGAAGGTGTAACGGGCGGAGAGTATCACCTGGATGGCGTAAACATCGCCAATCTCAGTGATAATGCCAGTTCCAGGATCCGCAATGAAAAAATTGGTTTCATCTTTCAGGGATTTAATCTGATTCCCGATCTGAACCTTGCCGAGAATGTAGAAGTTCCCCTGCGCTATCGTGGCTTTAACAGCAAGGAGCGTGCGAAAAGGGTCAAGGAAGCCTTGGAGCAGGTTGGACTCGGCGCTCGCATGAAACATCTACCATCTCAGTTATCTGGAGGTCAGCAGCAGCGGGTCGCTATTGCACGTGCTTTGGCGGGTAAACCTCGCTTTCTGTTGGCGGATGAGCCTACCGGTAACCTTGACAGCATCATGGCTCGGCAGGTGATGGAGCTGCTTGAGGACATTAACAAAGCCGGTACCACCATCATTATGGTAACTCACGACCCCGAGCTGGCACGTCGTGCACAGCGAAACATCCAGATCGTTGATGGCAAAGTCTGTGATTTTACTCTGTATAACGGTGGCAAATCGCAAACGCCCCTTGAACAGGTTGCAGGATAGGGGGCGCAGAATGTTTATTTACTATCTCGATTTGGCGTGGCGCAGTATCAAAAATACGCCGTTGTTGTCATTGCTGATGGTGTTGGCCATTTCTATCGGTATTGGTATCACTATCACGACGTTGAACATCTACCAGATGGCCTCTGTTAATCCCGCGGGAGAACGTTCATCCGTGCTTTATGAGGTTCGCTTATGGAGTCAGGAAGCGGACAGCTGGGATGAGATGAATCCGCAGATTACCTATCAAGATGGTTTTAATCTGCGTCAGAGCGATATTCCAACACGCCAGACCCCTATGTTTATGACAGGCATGGCGATCCAAACGGAAGATCCTAAACAAGCGCCTTTACTTGAGAGTGCGCGTGTCTCTGACAGCGATTTTTTTGCGCTTTTTTCCATACCATTTATCTATGGTGGGCCTTGGGACAAAGCCATTGATAAAGAGCCAGGTTACCAAGTCGTGATTAGGGCTGATCTAAATCAGGAGCTATTCGGTGGGCAGAACAGCGTAGGTAAAGTGCTCTATCTGAACCAGAAACCCTACAAGGTAGCTGGCGTTATTGATGACTGGAAACCGAGCCCGAAGTACTACGATGTAAACAATGGTGCTTTTAACGATAGTGAGCGCCTTTACGTTCCTTATTCACTTGCGCCCATAGAGGAGTATCAGAGTTGGGGTAACAATCAGAGTTGGAAGAATGAATCGATCGTTACCTACCAAGACAAGCTGGCCTCTGAAACCCACTGGAATCAATACTGGGTCGAGCTGAACACACCTGAACAAAAACAGGCGTATGAGCAGTGGCTTGAAGGCTATATTGCGCAGCAGCAATTGCTTGGTCGTTTTGCCTCTGATAGCCCTTATGCCGATATTTCTGACGTATCTGAGTGGCTAGTCATTAACAAAGTCGTTCCCGAAGACAGCAAGGTGTTGGTGGGGCTAAGTGCGCTGTTTTTA
The DNA here is from genome assembly GCF_039544265.1 of Corallincola platygyrae. NCBI lineage: Bacteria > Pseudomonadati > Pseudomonadota > Gammaproteobacteria > Alteromonadales > Psychromonadaceae > Corallincola > Corallincola platygyrae. Next base: position 262,553 of record NZ_BAABLI010000017.1, read on the forward strand.
ATTGTTTGTCTAGTGAACATGCTGGGATTACTGCTGGCTAAGTTTCTTAAACGTGCGCCGGAAGTGGGCGTTCGCAGAGCGATTGGTGCCAGTCGCACGCAGATTTTTATGCAGCATATGGTCGAGGTCGGCGTCGTTGGTTTCTGGGGAGGTTTGATTGGATTGATATGGGCGGCTGTCTCCTTGAGTGTGCTCTCTTCAAGGTTTGGCCTGGAAGAGTCTCTGACCCAATTGGATATGAGTATGTGGATCATTGCGCCAACTGTTGCCATTACCAGTGCCTTAGTCGCCGGCCTGTATCCAGCATGGCAAATCTGCATTGCCAATCCCAGTAGCCATTTGAAGAGCCAGTAGAGGGAGCGTATTCATGTTTCATATTAAACCTATCATCAGCACCCTGCTGCGCAGTAAAAGTGGTCCACTGCTGTTGCTTGCTCAGATCATTCTGTCCGTGGCGATTGTCGCCAATGCCAGTTTTATCATCAACGAACGTTTAGCACTGATGTCTCGAGACTCAGGCGTGGCCGAAGATGAGGTGTTTGATATCAACATCTATAACTTCGGTGCGGGTATCGACTATGGCTTACAGAACAGCCTGGACATGCAGATAATCCGTGACATTCCCGGTGTTAAGGCCGCAACTTCAACCAGTATGACGCCTCTGAGCGGGGGCGGCTGGTCTTCCACTTTGACCTATGGTCCCAGCGAAGAGTCTCATAAATCAGCCCCCCAGGCTGCTATGTACTATGGCGATGAGCAAATGATGGAAGCGATGGGGGTGAAGTTGATTGAGGGGCGTAATTTCTACCCCGAAGAAGTTCAGGTGGGACATCCTGACAGCGCAACTAAAGTGATCCTGTCCAAGGCCTTTGCCACCCATGTTTTTGGTGAGCAATCGCCCATTGGTCAAACGTTGTACGCAGGCGGGTGGGGTGAACAGGCGCTGGAAGTGATAGGTGTGGTTGAAAAACTTCAGGGGGCATGGGTCAACTCATCCCATCTGGATAATGCAATGATACTGAATGTCGAATTAGGGTTGTGGCCTTTCACTAAGTTTTTGGTGCGCGCTGATGCGGGGGCTATGACTGAACTTAAGCCCCTGATTACCGCAGCGTTGCATCAAGAAAATAAAGACCGGGTGATTGATGGTTTTCGAATGATAAGCGAGCATCGCCAGCGGGTTTATCAATCTCACGAATTGATGGCTTCGGTATTAAGTATGATGGTGATATTGCTACTGATGATCACCAGCTTGGGGTTGACTGGGATGGTAATGTTCAATATCGAGCGCCGGACCAAGCAGATTGGAACCCGTCGAGCCCTTGGTGCGAAGAAGCGCGATATAGTGAGCTTCTTTCTGGTGGAAAACTATCTGATTGCACTGGTAGGCGGGGTCATCGGTGGATTGCTGGCGGTGCAGCTGGGTCAACAATTGATGAGTTTGTATGATCTGCCAAAGTTGGCGCTTGTCTATCCTGTGGTCACCGTCGCTGGGTTGTTTGTTCTAACCACCATTGCCGTGGTATTTCCCGCACGCAAGGCGGCTAAAATTTCTCCGGCCATCGCAACACGAACCGTGTGATTTTATTTTATTCACTGCTTAAACTGGCAAACGCATTGCCAGTTTAAGTCTATCTGCTAAGGACGTTTGCAATTTGATGGATACCATTTTAATCGTCGATGACAACAAAGCTGTTTGCCAGGCGCTGTCCTTGATGTTGGAGCTTAATGGTTATCAAACGTTGAGCTGCTATACCCCGGATGAGGCGATTAAGCTGGTACAAAGCGAGCCAGTGTCTCTGGTGATTCAGGATATGAATTTCACCAACGACACCACTTCAGGTGAAGAGGGGCGAACCCTGTTTTACGCGCTGCGCGAGATAGACCCTGAACTGCCGGTCATTCTGCTCACGGCCTGGACTCAGCTTGAAACTGCGGTGGAACTGGTACGCTCTGGGGCGTCAGATTACCTGGGAAAACCCTGGGACGATGCCAAACTGCTTATCAGCGTGAACAATCTCACCTCCATGTATAAGCTCTCCACCGATAACCACAAGCTTAAACGGTTGGATGCCGAGCGAATGGCACCGATTAATAACGCCAATCTATGCGGTATTGTGTTTGCCAGTGGAGTAATGCAGCGCTGTGTCGATTTGGCTTTGCAGATCGCTAAGTCTGATGTTCCTGTGTTGATTACCGGCCCTAATGGCGCCGGTAAAGACAAGCTTGCCGATATTCTTCATGCCAACTCGAGTCTGAAAGACAAACCTCTGGTGAAAGTTAATATCGGCGCATTGCCGATGGATCTGCTTGAAGCTGAGCTGTTTGGCGCTGAAGCGGGCGCATTTACAGGTGCCAACAAAACTCGAATTGGTCGTTTTGAGGCTGCCGATGGCGGCACGCTGTTTTTAGATGAGATAGGAAATCTGCCGTTAAGTGGACAGGTAAAGCTGCTGAGAGTGTTGCAAACAGGCGAGTTTGAGCGACTCGGCTCACATCAGACTCGCAAAGTAAAAGTCCGGGTGATCAGTGCAACCAATGCCAATCTTTTAGAGGATATAGAAGCTGGCCGTTTTCGCGAAGATCTTTACTACCGGCTAAATGTTATCGAGCTTTCAGTGCCACCTTTGAAGCAAAGAGTGGCTGATATTATTCCGCTGGTGAATCATTTTATCGGCAGCGAATATCACATCAATAAACAGGCTGCGAGTGCACTTGAGCAGCATAGCTGGCCCGGTAATGTGCGAGAGCTAGAAAATGCCTGTAAACGCGCAGTGATCCTCGCATCAACCAAAGCCTTGGGTGTTGATGACTTTGGCTTATCCGTAGCCAGCGCAGAACAAGCGGGTGAGGTGAGTGAGAGCAATCAACCAACATTGACTAAAGCCGCCATAGAGGCGCTGTTAGCGGAACATAATGGTGTGATAGCAAGAGCGGCTAAAGCGCTGGGTTTGAGTCGTCAATCACTCTATCGGCGAATGGAAAAGCTCGGTATAGAAAAAGAGTAAGAAGAAGCAGTGCGATGAGAGAATGGCGATTTTGGCGCAACCTGTCCATGCGCGCCAAATTAATTATAAGTACGATCATCTGTGCGCAGTTGGCATGGTTGGTGGCCTTTTCTTTGTGGATGGCCATGGTGGAGCAGGGCTCAGTGATTGCTCCTGCTGCACTCTATTTGCTGGTTGCGTCTATTAGTGGGGTAGCTGCGGCATTGCTCAGCTATTTTGCCAGTAAAAATCTTGCCGCATCGCTGCATGCCTTCGAAGTGGGCCTGCTCAACTTCAAGGATAATGACTTTTCGGTCACTCTGCCCAGCCAGTCCGACGCCCAACTGAATCGGCTTTGCGAGTTGTTTAATGAATCAGCTATCAGCCTTCGCGAGCAGCGCCAGTTTATTTATCAAAGGGAGATGCTGCTTGATAAGGTGATTCAAAGCTCTGCCAATATCATGTTTTTGTTAGATGACTCGGAAAAGGTCATCTATGCCAATGACGCCGCTCGCCACTTTTTTAACCAAGGTGTGGCGATAGCAGGGTTTGATTTTGAAACCCTGACACATGACTTAACTGCTGAATTTAAAACCGCGCTGACGCAACCCAAAGGGGGTTTGTTTAGCTTTGAAGATGAAGCTGGCGAACCACAAACCTGGCACCTTTCCCGTGGCCGTTTTTTGCTGAACGGTCAGTACCACCACCTTTATCTTCTAAAACAGATGACCCAGGACCTGAATCGACAGGAAGTTGCTGTTTGGAAGAAGGTGATCCGTATTATCAGTCATGAGTTGAATAACTCCCTGGCGCCCATCGTATCTATGGTGAACTCTGGGCGTATGCTGACCAGGGAGCTGGATGATGAAAAGCTTGCCCTTATCTTTGATACCATTGAAGACAGAGCTGAACATCTCAGCCAATTCATTTTCAGTTACGCTCGATTCGCCAAGCTGGCTAAACCTAATAAGCGGGATATTGACTGGAAAAAGTTGATGAATCAGCTGGCGCAACACTACGCCTTCAGGCTGCCTGAACACTACCCGGAAGCGCCTTGTCAGGCAGATCTTGTTCAGCTAGAACAAGTGCTGTTGAATCTCCTTAAAAATGCCCATGAGTCAGGTAGTTCACTTGATGACATTGCTATAACACTGGAGCAGTCCAGCATATTGACCGTCGGCTCTGAAGAGGGCGTCCCCAATGAATATGTGGTGCTGAAAGTGTCTGATCGTGGTCCTGGCATGTCGGTGGAGGTACAGCAACAGGCATTGCTTCCTTTCTACTCAACCAAACAGACTGGTACGGGCCTTGGCCTGGCGCTTTCAAAAGAGATTATTGAAGCCCATGACGGCAACATCAGCCTCAGAAATCGTGATGGGGGCGGATTGGAAGTAAGCTTAGCGCTCCCGGTTTAATGGGAGCGAAACAATAGGTAGGCTTATTTATTTGCTAAGAAATTGATTTTATGTGTTTTTATTTCTATTTGCCGATACAAAAAGAAGAGAATATCCTTCCCAGCAAGTCATCTGAGCTGAATTCGCCAGTGATCTCTGCCAAGGCGTGCTGAGCCAGCCGCAACTCTTCGGCTAACAGCTCCCCTGCACAATAAACATCTAACTGCTCTCGGCCATTCTGTAGGTGTTGTTCGGCCAGATTCAGCGCTTCAATGTGACGACGGCGCGCGGTGAACTGACCTTCCCCGCCTTGACCTTCGTAACCCATGATCTGTTTCAGGTGGGCTTTCAGGTCATCAATACCGGTGCCGTTTTTTGCCGAAATGGCGATCATCGGTTGCTCTGAGGAAGCATCGTTAGCCACTATTTTGTGTTCTGGTAGCTGATCGACTTTGTTTCTTACTACCGTGAGTGGAACGTGCTCTGGTAGCCTATCAGCTAACTCAGGCCAGATTTTATGGGGATCTGTCTCGTCGGTTTCTGTCGCATCGACCAGGAACAGAACCCTGTCTGCCTGATTAATCTCCTCCCAGGCACGGGCGATCCCTATCTGTTCGACTTTATCCGGGCTCTCACGAAGTCCCGCCGTGTCGATAATATGCAGAGGCATGCCGTCGAGGTGTATGTGCTCCCGCAATACGTCTCGTGTGGTGCCCGCGATCTCGGTGACGATGGCACTCTCGCGGCCAGCCAGTGCGTTCAACAGGCTGGATTTACCCGCATTGGGGCGACCCGCCAACACCACCCGCATACCTTCTCGGATCAAGCTGCCCTGACGTGCCTGGGACTGTACATCTGTTAGCTGGCTTTCTATCTGTGCCAAGTCGCCGCTGATCTTGCCATCTGAGAGAAAGTCCACCTCTTCGTCTGGAAAGTCGATAGCCGCTTCAACATAGATGCGCAGGCGTGTCAGTTGCTCAACCAGATCCTGAACCTGGGATGAAAAAGCCCCCTGTAATGAGTGCAGGGCGCTCTTAGCAGCAGCTTCGCTGTTGGCCTCAATCAGGTCTGCAATGGCTTCAGCCTGGGCCAGGTCCAATTTGTCGTTAAGAAATGCTCGCTCACTGAATTCACCGGGGTTGGCTATCCGGATCCCCGGAAGCTCGCATATCGCTCTCAGCAGCATATCAACCACAACAGGGCCACCATGGCCTTGCAGTTCTAATACATCTTCGCCTGTGAAGGAGTTAGGTGCTTTAAATAGTAAAGCGATACCTTGGTCTATGACTGTGCCTTTACCATCACTAAACGGCAGGTATTCTGCGATACGGGGAGAGGGGACACGGGGCAGTAACCTTTCGGCGACTTTTTCGACTTCAGGACCGGATACACGAATGATAGCGACACCCCCGCGTCCGGGAGGTGTTGCCTGTGCTGCAATAGTATCGATATGACTTGGCATAGGTGATTGGCAAACTTGAGTTTTGTCAGAGTATATACCCTAGGGCTCCTGTAATTGGAACAAATGGGTCTGGCGTAGTATGTGACAGAGCGACAGATATAAAGAAGGGGCAACCTTGGTTGCCCCTTTTATCATTGTCTTGCTTGTAGAAGCTAAGCTTTTGCTTCCTGTTTATCCATTTGGCGGTAGATATACCACTGCTGGGCAATGGAGATCAGGTTGGACACAAACCAGTACAGTACCAGACCTGACGGGAACCATAGGAACATTACAGTAAAGATAACAGGCATAAACTGCATTACTTTTTGCTGTGTTGGATCCGTGATGGTTGTGGGTGACATCTTCTGCATCAGCCACATGGAACCACCCATCAGTAATGGCAGTACATAGTAGGGGTCTTTCACTGACAGGTCATCGATCCAGAGGAAGAAGGGTGCCTGACGTAGTTCATAACTTTCCAATAGTACCCAGTACAAGGCGATGAAGATTGGCATTTGGATTAGGATAGGCAGACAGCCACCCATTGGGTTCACCTTCTCCTTCTTGTACATCTCCATCATTGCCTGAGACATCTTTTGGCGATCATCACCGTAACGTTCACGCAGTGCAGTCAGTTTAGGCTGCAGTTTGCGCATCTTCGCCATAGAAGTGAATTGAGCTTTGGTCAGGCGATACATGCCGCCTTTTACCGTGATGGTAATCAGGATAATTGCCAGGCCCCAGTTAACTACCCAGCTTTGGAAGAAGGTCAACAACCAGTGCAGAGGCAGTGCCAACATCCATAGGAAACCATAATCAACAACCAGGTTGAGGGTCTCTGAGAGCAATTTTAGTGCGGCCTGGTCTTTAGGGCCCATATAAAGTACTGAGCTGAGGGTTTGGTCTGCACCCGCTGCGATAGTGGTTGCGGGTGCCAGATAACCAATAATGCCCTGGCCGCTGCTAGTCGCGCTGTAGATCTCGTTGTTGTCTTCGGCTCCGGGCACCCAGGCGCTAACAAAGTAGTGCTCCAGCATCGCGATCCAACCACCTTGGGTCTGTTTGTTCAGACGCTTGTCGGTCATATCTTCGAAACTGTACTTTTCGTAGCGAGAATCAGCGGTCGAGTATGCTGCACCACGGTAAGTCGGCATCATCATTGAGCCACTTTCGCCAGCCATGGTCTGACGCAACTGCGCCCAAAGCTGAGTCGTGACAGGTTGGCTGCTGCCATTATGGATGCGGAATTCTACGTCTACAGAATGTTTACCACGATGGAATTTGAACACCTTGGCAACCATAACGCCGTCATCACGTTGATAGCTCAGTGGCACTGCGAGAACTTCTTCACCGTCGGCGAGCATATATTCAGCTTGAGCAGCTGAATAGAGAGGACGGCTTTCTCGAGTGTCTATCCCAGTTAAACCGCTTTGGGCGGTGTAGCGTGTCTGAGATGTTTGCTCCAGGAGCGTAAACGGTTCGTCGGAATCCAGCGTCAATGGGAACTCAAGCAGGTCAGAATGGACCACGTCGCCGCCAAGAGTGTCGATGGTGACTTTGAGTTTATCAGTGGTCACGGTGACCAGTCGGTTGGCCGGAGCTAACGTTTGAACAGCAGGGGCTTCGGATTTTGGTGCCGCTGTTGTGACTTCAGGAATACCGCCTTCACCAGCCTGGCTGGCTTGCGGCAATGCATCTGTGTCACTTGGGGTGGTCAGTGCGGTTTCAACCGGAGTTGGCTCCGGCTGAGTATAAGCTACCCACTGTTGATACAGCAGAAAGCTAACCAGCAGAAACCCGATAAGCAGTAAATTGCGTTGTGATTCCATTGTGTTATCAGCTTATTTATCGTCAACTTTTGGTGGTACCGGATCGACCCCGCCTGGGTTTCCAGGATGACATCGAGCGATACGGCGAATGGCCAACTGGCTGCCTTTTACTATTCCGTGCACCTTAATTGCTTGAATGCTGTATTCAGAGCAGGTGGGATGAAATCGACAGCGTGGTCCCAACAGGGGGCTAATGATAATCTGGTAGCCCCTGATCAACAATATCAGCGCTGCTTGCAACGCTTGTTTAATAGTTTGCATAGTCGGGCAATTAATGCGCGCAGTTCTTTATCGGTGAGCTCGCCGATCCCTTTTTTTGCTATTACCACGATATCTATGTTGAGCAGTTCAGCTTGGTGCAGGCGAAAGTATTCTCGCATATGACGTTTAATGCGATTGCGACCTACGGCCCGTTTGACATGCTTTTTTGCAACAGTAAGACCCAGCCTGGGATGTTCCAGCTGATTATGGCGAGCAAGGAGAGTGAGTTGTGGGGAGCTTGCGCGAATAGGTTTCGCGAATACAGATTGAAATTGGGCGGGAGTTAACAGACGTAACTCCCGACCGAATGCGTGCGTTGCCACGATTGGCGGGTTAAGCACTCAGACGAGCACGACCCTTGGCACGACGACGAGCCAGTACAGCGCGACCGTTTTTAGTGGCCATACGTGCACGGAAGCCGTGACTGCGCTTGCGCTTCAGTACGCTCGGTTGAAATGTACGTTTCATAGCTAATCCGCCGGTTAACAGTTACTAATAAAAGATGTTGGTTAAAGTTAAATTTTGACCAGCACCCAAAAAAAGAGGGCGAATTTTAGACCGTCAGGGTAGTGAAGTCAAAACATATTTTTCTTCGATCAAAAAGGATCTTTGTCAGATCCGTGGCATAATAAATGTATATGTATAACCTGTGGACAGGATCCTAACAGTTCCTGTTTGTCAATAAAAAACAGATAGATAGATCTTATAACCCATGCGTTATTAGATCAGATCGATCTAGGCTGATCCTGCTATTTCGATCCATAATAGGGATCCATTACGCGGCGACGTGAAAAGAGCTACAGAGAGAAAAGTAGTCGGTCTTCCCCGGTCGCCCCACATTGAATAATAACTATTCTAGGTTTTATACCCTGACAATGTTTTATTGTCGGGATAAGGAGTTTTTCGTGCCCAGCAACCTTTGGGAACAGTGCCTGTCGGTACTTAAGGACGAGTTACCGGTCCAGCAATTCAACACCTGGATCCGTCCATTACAAGCCCAAGTTACGTCAGACCGTTTGACCTTGTTCGCCCCTAACCGATTTGTATTGGATTGGGTGCGCGACAACTATTTGCTGCGTATGAATCAAACCATTGAGCAGGTGACTGGTGATAACCAAGTCAAGTTGGTTTTAGATGTCGGAACCATGCCGAAACCTGCGGCTGTGGATAACTCCAGTAAAGAAAAGCCTGCACTGAAGCCAAACACGACTGCGAGTAGTGCAGCAGAAGTTTCGGCGCCTCCTGCTACGGCGGAAGAAGTTAAACCCGCCGGACAACGAAGTAATATCAACCTGAACTACACCTTTGACAATTTTGTAGAAGGTAAATCGAACCAGTTGGCACGTGCAGCTGCCAGACAGGTTGCAGATAATCCGGGTGGTGCGTACAACCCGCTGTTTCTTTATGGCGGTACAGGCTTAGGTAAAACTCACCTGTTACATGCCGTGGGGAATGGCATTGTTGATAAGAAACCGGATGCCAAGATCGTCTATATGCACTCTGAGCGTTTTGTGCAGGATATGGTCAAGGCACTACAGAACAATGCGATTGAAGAGTTTAAACGTTATTACCGCAGTGTGGATGCGCTGCTGATCGATGATATTCAATTCTTTGCTCATAAAGACCGAAGTCAGGAAGAGTTCTTCCATACCTTTAATGCGTTGCTCGAAGGCAATCACCAGATCATTCTTACCAGTGATCGTTATCCAAAAGAGATTGATGGGGTAGAGGACCGACTTAAGTCGCGTTTTGGTTGGGGTCTGACTGTCGCTATCGATCCACCAGAATTAGAAACCCGTGTCGCCATCTTGATGCGCAAGGCACAGGAGAATGCAATTCACCTGCCTGACGAAGTTGCCTTCTTTATTGCCAAACGATTACGTTCAAATGTACGTGAGTTGGAAGGGGCGTTAAACCGTGTGATCGCTAATGCGAATTTTACCGGCCGACCCATTACCATCGATTTTGTCAGAGAAGCGCTGCGTGATCTTCTAGCGCTGCAGGAAAAGCTGATCACCATCGACAACATTCAAAAGACGGTTGCTGAGTACTACAAGATTAAAGTCGCAGATCTCTTGTCGAAACGTCGCAGTCGCTCAGTCGCTCGTCCCAGACAGATCGCCATGGCACTAGCGAAAGAACTGACTAACCATAGTTTACCTGAGATCGGTGACGCATTTGGTGGTCGCGACCATACCACTGTACTGCATGCTTGTCGTAAGATAGTGCAGTTAAGGGAAGAGAGTCACGATATTAAGGAAGACTACTCAAACTTGATCCGTACCCTTTCTTCATAAGCAGATTCTGGATAATAAAAATTAGTAAGGTGAAGTGATGAAGCTTTCGGTGAATCGCGAACAACTTCTTCGGCCTTTGCAGTTGGTATCTGGCGCCGTCGAGCGTCGACAAACGTTACCCGTACTGGCCAATGTATTGATTAATGTGGACGAGCAGGGGATAGCATTAACAGGCACGGATCTGGAAGTTGAGTTGGTCGCTCGTTTTCCTGCACAGCTGGTTACCCAGCCAGGAAGCACGACAGTGCCAGCAAAGAAATTCCTCGATATTTGTAAGAGCTTACCAGAAGGCGCAGATATCGAATTAACAGAGCAAGGCGATCGTTTGGTGGTTCGTTCCGGTCGCTCTCGATTTAACTTGGCTACCTTACCTGCCGCTGAGTTTCCAAATATCGAAGCTTGGACCAGTATCTGCGAAGTGAGTTTGCCACAACTGTCTTTAAAGAAGTTGATGGATAGCACCAGTTTTTCAATGGCTAACCAGGATGTACGATATTACCTAAATGGCATGTTGTTTGACTTGGATGGCACCGTTCTCCGTTCCGTCGCAACGGATGGACATCGTCTTGCACTCGCCACGGTGGAAGCGAACTTGTCGGAAGGTATGCCTTTGCAATGCATCGTTCCTCGAAAAGGCGTGTTGGAGCTGCAACGTTTAATCGGTACAGAAGACCAAACCATCACATTGCAAATTGGTGAAAATCATCTGCGTGCAACAGTCGACGGATTTACATTTACCTGTAAGTTGGTCGATGGCAAGTTCCCAGACTATCAGCGTGTTTTACCTCGCGGTGGCGACAAAATTGTTATTGCAGATCGCGCGACGATTCGGGATGCACTTGCGCGTGCGGCTATTCTCTCCAACGAAAAATTCCGTGGTGTTCGATTTAACATCGATCCTAGCGAGCTAAAAATTACCGCCAACAACCCCGAACAGGAAGAAGCAGAAGAGGTAGTTGAAATTGACTATCAGGACCAATCTCTTGAGATGGGCTTCAACGTCAGCTACCTGCTTGATGTATTAAATGTGATTGGTGGCGAGCAGATAAAAATTACGCTGGCCGATGCAAACAGCAGTGCCCTGATTGAAGACGCAGCGACAGATCAGGCGATGTATGTTGTGATGCCTATGCGTTTGTAATTGATGTCCATCACTCGCCTTCAAATATCTAATCTTCGAAATCTAAAGAAAGTGGGCCTGCAACTGGGGCCCACTTTTAATTTCTTCTTCGGTGAAAATGGCGCTGGCAAAACCTCTCTATTGGAAGCGCTTTATATAATTCATGCTGGCCGATCTTTCAGAACCTCAGATCTAAACAAAGTGATCTCCAGCAGCGAGTCAGCTTTGACTGTATTTTTGGAACGTCAGTCTGAAGAAGAGGGCGTTACTAAGATCGGATTGATGCGTGAAAGGTCCGGCGGTTTTAGTGCAAAAGTGGATGGCGAGAACGTCTCAACTTTATCGCAATTGTCCGCATTATTACCCACCCAAATTCTGAGTCCAGAGTCCTTCAGTTTGCTTTCAGGCGGAAGCAAGGAAAGAAGAAAGTATATCGATTGGGGAGTGTTTCACGTGGAACACTCCTTCCATAATCTGTGGCGAAGATGTCAAAGGTTGTTGGTTCAAAGGAATAGTTTGCTTAAACGCAGGGTGTCGCATAGAGAGTTGCAGCCATGGGACAAAGAGTTCTCGAGTGTGGCGCATGAACTCAACCTTTTAAGACAAAGATATATTGACAAACTTCTGCCCTATTTTTCGACGCTAGCACAAGCATTTTTCCCCGAATATGAGGTAAAATTCTCCTTTCATCCAGGATGGAACCAGAGCGAAACGTTGGCTGATGTTCTCTCTCGAGATATAGAGCGGGACCAGAAATATGGCCATACGCAGTCAGGTCCACATCGCGCCAATTTTCATATCCGTGTAAACGGACAAGCGGCAGAGAGTATCTGTTCTCGTGGACAATTAAAGTTACTGGTTTGTTGTCTTAAACTGGCGCAAGCAAAGCACCTGTTCGAATGGCGGGGCCTTAAGCCAGTCTTTCTTCTGGATGATATTGAATCTGAGCTTGATGGCACTAATCGCCAAAGAGTATTGGAACAGCTTCGAACCTTGGGTTCTCAAGTGTTGATATCGCTTATTAATGTAGAAGCGATTTCTGAACAACTTGAAGAATCTGATCGAGTGTTCCACGTGGAACAAGGGTACATCACACCTTGGCAAATCAAGGGTGATAACACCACCAATAATAATGATTGAGAGCACTATGTCTGAGACTAGCTACAACTCCTCAAGTATTAAAGTTTTAAAAGGGCTTGATGCAGTAAGAAAACGTCCGGGTATGTACATCGGTGATACTGATGACGGTACCGGCTTGCATCACATGGTATTTGAGGTTGTTGATAATTCTATCGACGAAGCATTGGCCGGCCACTGTAGCGACATTATCGTTACCATCCATGCTGATGGTTCTGTGTCTGTTAGTGATGACGGCCGTGGTATTCCTACCGATATTCACGAAGAAGAGGGCGTTTCTGCAGCTCAGGTTATCATGACGGTTCTGCACGCTGGCGGTAAGTTTGATGATAACTCTTACAAGGTGTCTGGTGGTCTACACGGTGTAGGTGTATCGGTAGTAAACGCTTTGTCAGATAAATTGGAATTAACGATTCGTCGCCACGGCAAAGTGCATGAGCAGGAATACCATCTCGGTGAGCCAAAAGCGCCATTAACCTCAATTGGTGATACCGACAGTACGGGTACAACTATCCGGTTCTGGCCAAGTGACCAAATATTCACTGACATCAATTTCCACTACGATATTTTGGCCAAACGCCTTCGCGAACTGTCATTCCTAAACTCAGGTGTATCAATCAAACTGGTTGATGAACGTGACGATAAGAGTGACCACTTCATGTATGAAGGTGGTATTCAGGCGTTTGTTCAGTTCTTGAATCAAAACAAAACACCTATTCACCAGGATGTTTTCCACTTCACGAGTGAGCGCGAAGACGGCACTGCGGTAGAAGTTGCGATGCAGTGGAATGATGGATTCCAAGAAAATATATACTGCTTCACTAACAACATTCCTCAGCGAGATGGTGGTACACACCTAGCTGGATTCCGAGCTGCGCTTACCCGTACTTTGAATAACTTCATGGAGAAAGAAGGCCTCAATAAAAAGATGAAGTCTTCTGCTACTGGTGATGATGCGCGTGAAGGTTTGACCGCAGTTATCTCCGTTAAAGTGCCTGACCCTAAATTCTCTTCTCAAACGAAAGATAAACTGGTGTCTTCAGAAGTGAAGACGGCAGTAGAGCAGGCCATGGGTGAGAAGCTGGGTGAATACCTGCTGGAAAAACCTGGCGATGCGAAAACTATCGTGATGAAGATTGTTGACGCCGCGCGTGCCCGCGAAGCTGCTCGTAAAGCGCGTGAAATGACGCGCCGTAAAGGCGCCTTGGATTTAGCCGGTTTGCCTGGGAAGTTGGCCGATTGCCAAGAGAAAGATCCTGCGCTTTCTGAACTCTATATTGTGGAGGGTGATTCTGCGGGTGGTTCAGCGAAGCAGGGGCGTAACCGTAAGAATCAGGCGATTCTGCCGCTGAAAGGTAAGATCCTTAACGTAGAAAAAGCGCGTTTCGATAAGATGCTTTCATCTCAAGAGGTGGCAACCCTTATTACTGCGATGGGTTGTGGTATCGGCCGTGATGAGTACAACCCAGATAAGCTGCGTTATCACAATATTATTATCATGACCGATGCCGACGTCGACGGTAGCCACATTCGTACACTGCTGTTGACCTTCTTCTATCGTCAGATGCCTGAGTTGATTGAGCGTGGTCATATCTATATTGCTCAGCCGCCACTTTATAAAGTGAAGAAAGGTAAGCAAGAACGTTACATCAAAGATGATGATGTGCTGAATGAGTACCTGACTACGTTGGCAATTGATAACGCAGCGTTGCATGTAAATGCAGACTCTCCTGCGATTACAGGCGTGGGTTTGGAAAGCATCGTTCGCTTGTATCAGAAAGGTATGGTGACAGTAGAGCGATTAGCGCGTCGCTACAACGAAGGTTTGATGAACCAACTCATCTATGCGCCGGCGTTGTCTGTTGAAGCGCTTGCTGACAAAGCCAATGTTGAAAACTGGCTGCAGGGTATTCTTACCTCACTGCAAGAATCGGGTGCTGGTGCTACTCAGTTTACTGGTGAAGTCGCACACGATGATGAAAGAAGCCTGTTCTTCCCTGTGTTCAATGTACGTCATCATGGCGTCGAATACCGTTACGAACTGGGTTATGACTTCTTCCATGGCAGCGACTACAAAGTTCTCGCTGATTTGGCGACTGAAGTTAATGGCCTGATAGAAGAGGGCGGTTACGTTGTACGTGGCGAGCGTAAGAAGAGCGTTGGCAGTTTTGAAGAAGCGCTAAATTGGCTTATGGCGGAATCTAAGCGTGGCCAATACATTCAGCGATATAAAGGTTTGGGAGAAATGAACCCTGACCAGCTTTGGGAAACTACTATGGATCCTGAAGTTCGCCGTATGTTGCAGGTAACGATTGAAGATGCGATCGGCGCGGATCAGCTGTTCTCTACCCTGATGGGTGACCAGGTTGAACCCCGTCGTGAGTTTATCGAAACCAACGCATTGAAGGTTGCTAACCTCGACGTGTAGTTAGCATCAACCAAAGTGAAAAAGCGGCCTCTAAAAGGCCGCTTTTTTTATGCGCAAACATTAATGATGTCCAAAGAGGTATACTGACTTCTATGTGTGTGGTTCTCTGGTTGATATAACTTGATTTCCGTTGAGCGTTTGAATGACGTCCCTGATTTCATAGTATGTATAACACTCCCTCTTGATACATCGGGTGGATGTAACCTTGAAAACAGCTCGCGTGAAGGTTCTCTTTCGGTCACTTCTCATTGTGATCTCTCTTTTTTCCATAGCAGCCGTTTTGGCCGACTCGTCATATAGAGATGATTTGCTGGAGATGAGACAGAGATTAGACGGTACTTGTAACTATGAAATCAAAGAGACGGTGGTAGCTGATGCCCAGCATTTGTGTGTTATTGAGAAATTGGCTTCGCGCTGCAACCCAATAGATGATTGCTATGTCTATTGCTTTAATAAAGGCTTGGGTGAACACATTGGTGGAGGCTGCGCTCATATCTGTAATTATGGCAACAGAATCAACTGGAAGCGCCCGCCCAATATAGAAGAGTGCCATGATCTCGAAGGGCATCAATCTAGGCACTAAACGCTAAGTGAGCAAGTTAAAAACTAAGCCGCTAAGTAACTAGCTACTGAGTAACCAAGCATAAGCCAGCAAAAGGCCGACAACCATTAGGTCGATTTTCTTCTAGGGTAGCTAGGGTATCCCAAACCTTGTCATTTACTAAATTCTTCGCAAAAAAAAGCAGCCCGAAAGCTGCTTTTTATAGTCTAACGTTCAGGGTGTTACATCGGCTTACCACCAAACACTACCATAACTTTATCTTCGCCAAGTGTACGGCTAAATGCGTAAGGAGACTCGCTGAGTTTCTGGTGCTGACCTGCTGCAATAGCATTGTGCTTACGACGGAACTGCGCCAGCTTTTGCCAATGCTTATGTAAGTCGGCACGTTCGGCATCACCGCCTTCAGCAATGTCAGCCCAGTTCATATCTGAACGTGTACCCTGATGTTTGTCAGAACCTGTAGGACCAAATGGACGCGCTGATTCGTCACCATAGAAGATTTGAACGCCGCCTGGTAGTAACAAGAACGGCGCAGCCACTTGCTTATAGTCCGCTACGTTATCTTTGGCGTTACGGTTATAGAACAACTTAGTATCGTGGCTAGACAGATAGGTGAGTACGTTAAAGCTGTCATCACTGTTAATCTTAGCCGCGTAGTTGTTGTAAACCTCTTCAGACTTACTGAAGCACTCCATACCCTGTAACGCACCATCGTTCTGGTAGCGGAAGTTAATGATCGAATCGAATCCGCCTTCAGTGAAGTAGTTGGATTTGTTGACGCCATGTCCCCAAACCTCACCTGTCATCCAGAACGGCTTATCGTCGATTGCCTTGTCTGGGTTCGCTGCTTTCCACTCGGCCAATGCCTTTGTTGCCTCAACTTTTAGTTCGGCCCAGGCTTCCATCTCAACGTGTTTGGCGGTATCAACACGGAAGCCATCGACGCCGTACTCGCGCACCCAATCCGTCAGCCAGGTAATCAGGTACTGACGCACCGTGGATCCTTCAATCGGTTTTGCCTTGGTGTCGGGTTTGTTCGCCAGAATAGGGGGGAGATCAACTGCCTGTGTTGACTCAGTGATGAAGTCTGGCAGGTAGGCCAGCATCATAGTTCTGTCGTTGCGCCCGGGCTTCTTATGTCCGGCGATATCTGTACGAATCCAATCACGTCCCCACCAGTTCTCGGTCCAGATAGGGTTGCCGTAATCTACCAGGTTGTTAAAGCTGTGATAGGTTTCGCCGGGGCCTGGCTCCCAGTCGTTCCAGCTCTCGACACCAATAATTTCTTGCAGTGGCTGTTCAAATTCCTGGAAAGCACCAAACTTGAACTCCTGCATGTCACCGAGCGTTGCATAACCGGTGTGGTTCATCACTATGTCCATTACAACACGGATACCACGCTTGTGTGCTTCGTCTACAAAGGTGCGGAACTCTTCCTCGGTACCCATGTTGGCATCAACCTTGGTGTAGTCGAGAACATAGTAGCCATGATAGGCGTAGTGTTTGAAGTCACCACGAATACCACCTCCGACCCAGCCATGGATCTGCTCGTATGGGGCTGATAGCCAGATTGCGTTAACACCTAATTCATCCAGATAGTCCAGTTTGGCTGTGAGGCCTTTTAAGTCGCCACCATGGAAGGTGCCGATCTCGTCTTTGCCATCTTTTTGGCGGCCATAGCTGTTATCGTTGCTGGGATCGCCGTTTTCAAAGCGGTCAGTAAGAACAAAGTAAACGGTAGCGTTATCCCAACTAAATTCGTCAGAAACCTCTTTTTCTGCTGGTTCCAGCAGAAGTAAGCCCTCACTTTCTTGGGCTGGTGTCAGCGTCACATTTCCACCAATAACGGTTGCTGTGGCACCCGAGTAGAAATCACGCACCAGGCTGCCCTCAGCGAATGTATCACCCACTGCAACAGTAACGTCACCTCCATCCCAAGCTTCGCACTGTTGTGGCGCTGAGGCGGTCTGAGCGGCCGCTTTTTCCTCTGGAGGAACAACCAACGAAATTTGAATTGACTCGGCAGCTGGATCTAACAGAATTTCATATTTACCTGAGCGGAAAACTTTAAGCTGGAAATTTTGCTTAGAGTTGCAGCTATTTAGCTTTGTACTTTGATTGAGTTTTAAACGCGTGCTGTCAATCGCAGCAAAGTTGGTACCGCAGGTGAAACCACTGTCTGCGATTCGAAATTGAAACTGGCCTTTGCCCAAAGTCATTTCAGCCCGGTAAACACCGTCACCAATATGCTTCAACTTCTGGTCCATTTGCCAACCGGCGCCGCCAGGGTAGTAGAGATAAATTGGCGTATTGAGTGGGCCGGGCGAGTGTTCGGCAACATCGTTACTGCCGCAGCCTGAAAGGCTTGCCAGCATAACGGCGCCAGCAACTAAGTTGAGAGTGTGCTTACCGTGCATAAGAAAATCCTAAACCGCTTACATATATGACGCTGATACAAAAACGCCAGCCTATTGGCTGGCGTTATCTCGAGGTATGTTACCCGATTTTACTGCTTTTCGATGTAAACTTCTGGTACTTCACCAGAAACATCGATGAAGAAGTCATATACTGCAGTTTCAGGTGGAGTGAACTTGAAGTTCTCGAAAGCTGAAGAGCAGTTAGATTTAACACGCTTACCAACTTCAACAACTTCGTCTTCTTTACCTTTGAAGCCACAGTTGCTGCCTGCGCTCCAACCTGCGTCAGCAAATTTGAAGTCGTAAGGCTGGCCGTCGGCTACCAATTCAGCTGAAGCAAAGTATACGTCTGGCTTGTCAGCTTTTTTCAGTTGGAATTCTGGCTCTGCATCCCACCAAGTGAATACACCACGCAGGTACATGAATTCGCTCAGGTCACGTTTGCCGCTGCCGCTTGAACCGCCGCCTGAACAACCTGTTGCCAGAGCAGCAGCTGCCAGAGTTACGAGTAATAGTTTCTTAAACATAGCCATTCCCTATATTTTTCTTTTGGATATATCCGATTGTGTCTAGACGTCCTTGCTAGGTTCCTGATGGGGTCAGAAATCCAGTTGATTAAGGAGCTGGATTTTTATAACAAAATCGTCGGCTTGGAAAGTTGATGAACTGCAAATTTTTTCAGTTGGATAGGCTGGAAGCCCCATGAAATAAGGCAAAAAGGCGATTAACCTCTCAGTTAACCGCCTTTTGTTTAAATTACAACCAGCTGGAAATTATTCAACTATGACTGCAAAAGACCTATATCTGCGATCTCGAGGAACATCTGACGTAATTGAAGTAACAGTGCCAAGCGGTTGTTTCGAACCGCAAGATCATCTGCCATTACCATTACGCCATCGAAGAAGGCATCAACTTCAGGCTGCAAAGCGGCCAACTGTTCCAGCGCTGCAGTGTAATTATTGTCTGCAAACATTGGTGCTAATGCTTCCTGCTGATGAGCTACAGCATTGGCCAGCGCCTTTTCCTGCTCTTCTGCCAACAAGGAAAGGTTGATAGAGCTACTGACTTCGGTTTCCTGCTTGGCAAGGATGTTACCCACGCGCTTGTTAGCCGCAGCCAGAGCTGCTGCTTGAGGAAGTTTGCGGAAGGATTCCACTGCTTTAACTCGGGCGTCAAAGTCGGCTGGTTTGCTTGGTTTACGCGCCAGAACCGCTTGGATTACATCTACCGGGTAGCCCTGATCCTGGTACCAGGAGCGGAAACGGCCTTGTACAAACTCAAACACATCAGAAACAACACTGTCGTTGGTCAGTTTGTCGCCAAACTGTGCTTTAGCTATTTCTGCCAGTTCAACAAGATCAAGAGGTAGCTGCTTCTCAACGATAATACGTAACAGACCCAGTGCAGCGCGACGAAGCGCAAATGGGTCTTTGTCGCCCTTTGGTGTTTGACCAATACCAAAGATACCAACCAGCGTGTCCAGCTTGTCAGCGATAGCCACGACGGCACCAATATCACCTTGTGGCAATGCATCACCGGCAAATCGTGGCATGTACTGCTCGTTCAGGGCTGTGGCAACGGCATCGTTTTCGCCATCGTAGCGTGCATAGTACATGCCCATGACGCCCTGAACATCAGGGAACTCCATCACCATCTCTGTCATCAGATCCGTCTTGGATAACAGACCTGCACGGGTAGCCAGTGAACTGTCTGCGCCAATCTTTTGTGCGATAGCACCAGACAGCGAAGCGATGCGCTCGGACTTCTCTTTAAGTGTACCCAACTGCTTTTGGAAGAGAACGTTGTCTAGGCTTGCTATGCGGTCAGCCAGTGTTGTTTTTCTGTCTGTATTAAAGAAAAACTCTGCGTCCGCCAGGCGCGGGCGTACAACCTTTTCATTACCTTCAACAACTGCTTCAGGCTGCTTGCTGGCAATGTTGCTAACAAAGACAAAGCGGTTCATCAGCTCGCCATCTTTGCTTAGCACTGGGAAGTACTTTTGGTTGTCCTTCATGGTGTAGATAAGAGCTTCCGCTGGGACTTCCAGGAACTTCTCTTCAAACCCACCAACCAGAGTGACAGGCCACTCGACCAATCCGGTTACTTCGTCAAGAAGGTCTTCATCAATTGCTGCTACGCCACCTTCCTGTGCTGCAACTGCTTCAACCTGCTCTTTGATCATCTCGCGACGACGAGCAAAGTCGGCGATAACAAAGCCTTGCTCTTCGAGCACCTGCTCATAGCTATCAGCATGATCCAACGTGACAGCAGCTTCACCGTGAAAACGGTGACCCTGAACAACACGATTAGATTGAATATCCAGGATCGTGGCATCAATCAGCTCACCACCGTACAGCAGAGTGATGGTGTGTACAGGACGAATAAAGGTCGCATCTGAACAGCCCCAACGCATGGGTTTTGGAATCGGTAGTTTGGCCAGGGCTTCCGTCGTGATCCCTGGCAGCAGGGCATCAACTTTTTGGCCTTTTACTTCAGCTCTATGTAACAGCCAGGCACCCTTGTCCGTTTCAAGGCGTTCAGCCTGTTCAACAGTGATCCCATTCCCGCGAGCCCAACCTTCGGCTGCTTTGGTTGGATTACCATCGGCGTCAAACGCTGCTTTTACTGAAGGACCACGTTTCTCTACAACTTTGTCTTGCTGTGCATCACTCAGTGCTGTGACACGAACGGCCAATCGACGGGGGGAGGCCATCCAACTGACGTTCTCAAATGCCAGTTCTGCTTTTTCCAAGCCTTCCTGCACGTTATCTGCAAATGCAATCGCGAGTTTCTTAAGTGATTTTGGCGGCAGTTCTTCGGTGCCAATTTCAATCAGCAGGTTTTGTGTGCTCATTTGGCCTCCTGTGCTTTACACATGGGGAAGCCGAGGGCTTCGCGGGCGTTGTAATAGGTTTCTGCGCAAGCTTTCGCCAGCGTGCGAACACGCAAAATATAGCGTTGGCGTTCGGTTACTGAGATCGCATGGCGTGCATCCAACATGTTGAATGCGTGGGAAGCTTTAACCACTTTCTCGTAGGCTGGCAATGGTAGACCAGCTTCGATCAGCTCAGCGCTCTCTTTCTCGCACTGGTCGAACAGAGCAAACAAAGCGGGTACGTCGGCGTGTTCAAAGTTGTAGGTAGATTGCTCAACTTCATTCTGGTGGAACACGTCGCCATAGGTTACTTTACCCATAGGGCCATCAGCCCATACCAGGTCATACACAGAATCGACATCCTGGATATACATCGCCAGTCGCTCGATACCCAAAGTGATCTCACCAGTGACGGGCTTACACTCCAAACCGCCAACCTGCTGGAAGTATGTAAACTGAGTAACCTCCATGCCATTCAGCCACACTTCCCAACCTAGGCCCCAGGCGCCAAGGGTCGGCGATTCCCAGTTATCTTCCACAAAGCGGATGTCGTGCACCTGTGTATCGATGCCGAGCATGTTCAGCATCTCCAGGTACAGCTCCTGAATGTTTGGTGGCGATGGCTTAAGTACCACCTGAAATTGGTAGTAGTGCTGCAAACGGTTAGGGTTTTCGCCGTAGCGACCATCGGTAGGGCGACGGCTTGGCTGCACGTAGGCAGCGTTGTTTGGCTCTGGCCCCAATGAGCGTAGAAAGGTCATTGGATGAAAGGTGCCGGCACCCACTTCCATATCGAGTGGTTGCACAATGACGCAGCCTTGGCGTGCCCAGAAATCCTGCAGCGCTAGGATTAGACCCTGGAAAGTCTTTACATCGAACTTTTGCATGATGGTCCTGCAGCGATATCGCTGACGGTCGATTGACAGAAAATCCGCCAAGTATACCGTTTGCAAGCGACAGAATGTAGGCTAATTTGACGCCTAAACGCCGTAGCTAAAGGATGTTTCGTGATGTGTGACAACAAAACTCGCTGTCCCTGGCCAGGAACCGATCCCTTGTATGTGAATTACCACGATAAGGTTTGGGGGCGGCCCGTTTATGATGACCGGGAATTATTCGAAAAACTCTGCTTGGATGGTCAACAAGCAGGACTGGCGTGGATAACGATATTGCGCAAGTTAGAGGGTTATCGTCGCGCTTATGACAACTTTAATCCAGAGCTTATCGCGCTGTATGACGATGAAAAAATTGAGGCGCTGATGCAGGATAAGGGCATTGTTCGGAACCGTCTCAAAGTGCAATCGATCATCAAAAATGCCAGAGCCTTTCTTAACTATCAGCAAGAGCAGGGAAGCTTTAGTGAATTTCTCTGGTCATTTGTCGGTGGTTCACAGAAAGTTAATCAGTGGCATTCAATGGAGCAGGTCCCCGCAACCAGCCCAGAGTCAGATGCGATGTCCAGGGCGTTAAAGCAAATAGGCTTCAATTTTGTTGGCAGCACCATATGTTATGCCTTTATGCAGGCGGTAGGTATGGTTAATGACCATCTGGTTGATTGTCACTGCTATCAGGTTTGCATGGAGAAAACCAAATAACCCCGTATTTATTATGGTTAATAATTTTAGTCTATACTTATTTATGGGTAGATAGATAAGGATAGCGCCATGATTCAGTTAAAGTGGCTTGTTGCAGGATTTGCAACTCTATTTGCTTCCTCTGCTTTAGCAGCGATTATCGGTGTGAGTGATGGAGGACGCTTGATTGATGCGCCTGCTGTCATCGATGATGACTCTATTATGTGTACCGCGTTTTCACCTGAACAATCATGCGAAATGCTGGGATTTGATGAAAAGCAGGGCGTTTCGCTTGCTGCTCCGCTTGAAGTTGATGGCGGTGAGATCCTGGGTGGGGACGTCAACAGCCACATGATATTTCTTAACACCGAAGGGCGATTGTTTGCCAGCCTCAGTGTAGATTGGTGGTTCGATGGCAAGATCATCGGCGTGATGTCAGATAGAAACGGTAAGTTGGAAGCAGCATCCAGTGAGCTGCTGGGTGCTGGCGGAACCAGTTATCCTGCATCCTTCTGGCTACGCGGCCTTGAGCGCAACGACAGTTATTCTGTTGCCGGTAATTTGTTCACTCTAAACTCTCGAGTAAAAGAGCCGGGTGATTGGGTGCGGGTTGTTACACGCGCTATGATCCCAACGCCACCATCATGGTTACTTGGATTGGGAATTTTGATTGTTGCTTTTGCTGGCCGAGTGAGGAGAACTAGCTGTTAGCAATACCCCGAAAGAAGAAAGCCCCTTTATGGGGCTTTCTTTTACTGTCAAACTTTGCGTCTACCTTTACTAAGGCGACTCAGTCTCGAAATAGAAGGCTTGGCGAGATTTTGCTGGGCCATTAACTTCGGTCATTTTCGTGGCATCGAATAATCGGCCACCCACCATGGTGTAAACCACTTTCTCAGATTGGCGGATGTCTTTCAGTGGGTCTCCATCAATGACCATTAAGTCAGCAAGTTTTCCTACTTTCAACGAACCCAGTTCGTCGTCCAATCCCAAGGTCTTGGCCGCATTTATGGTGCCTGTTGCGAGCGCCTGCATTGCGGTCATCCCTCCCTGGTGGAACATCCAGATCTCCCAGTGAGCAGCCAAACCTTCTCGCTGACCATGAGCCCCCATGTTGGCAATCACGCCCTGGTCCATTAGTTCTTTCGCTACACGCGCAACATTAAAGTGGTTGTAGTGGTGCAGGGGGGCGATGGGGCGGCGCATTGCGCGAGGCTGGAGAATGTCGCCGGGTACATACTTAATCAGTTTTTCATGCAGCCAGATCTCTTCATGTGCATACCAGTAGTTCTCTCCGGCAATACCGCCAAATGCAACGCCCATGGTGGGTGTGTACGCCGTTTTGACCTGGGACCACAGCTGTTTTATGTCGTCATAGACCTTTGCCGTTGGGATGGAATGCTCAATGGTGGTGTGTCCATCCACCAGCATGGTCAGGTTATGCTGGAGTAGAGATCCGCCTTCCGGCACTACCAGCATGTTCATTTCCCGGGCGGCTTGAATGATCTTCTGGCGTTGGTCTCGCCGGGGTTGGTTGTAGCTCTTCACACTGAATGCACCCGCACGTTTCAAACGTTCCACGTGGAACCGTGCATCTTCCAATGTTTCGATTTTCGCTGTCAGCCCAGGATATTCAGCACCATAAAGAATTGCGCCGGTAGAGAATATTCGGGGGGCTACGATATAACCGGCTCTTTGAAGTTCGCTGGCCGCGAATATCTCAGTAGTATCATTCGATGGGTCGTGCAGTGTGGTCACGCCAAAGGTGAGGGCGGCGTAGTTTTTCCAGTTTTGCTGCGGAATAATCTCGTCGCTACCTTGGGCGCCATGTGCGTGGGCATCAATCAATCCAGGCATCAGTGTTTTACCTGTGATATCGATAATGATGGCGTCGGCTGGGATCTGTACCTTGCCTTTCTCGCCCAAGGCGATGATGCGCTTACCATCAACCACCAGGGTGCCGTTCTTTATCACCTTGCCCTTTTCCATGGTGATAATGTTACCGCCGACAAAAGCGATCTTGTTTCTCGGCTGGTAACTGCGCTGCATGAAGCCTATGTACTGGCCATTTTGAGATAGCGACAACAGATCCAACTCGTCTGATGGGCTGTTAAGCGCAAACATGTTTTTCGCAGATTGACTGAACAGTTCTGGGCCCAGCGTCCAGTAAATCACCTCACTGTCGGCGGTCCAACTGATGCTCTCTCCCGCTTTTTTAGATAGTTGGGTGACAGGTACATTGGTACCTTCAGGGGAGAGTGCTATCGCTTCGCCCCGTTCAATAAAGGGGGTGACATAGATGCGAAAACCTTCGGCAAAAGCGAGTTGTTTGCCGTTGGGGCTGAGCTTGTATTCTGTCGCACGTTTGTTGGTGTAGTGAACCTTGTAGTTGTAACCATTCAGATCGACACTGATAAGCTGTGGTGACTCAGCAATCTCGGTCAAATAAACACGGTCACTGCTGGCGCCAAACTGTGGTGAAAATCCTTTTTCTGTGACCAACTCAGGAACAGCGTTTTGTTTGTTATCCAGCTCTATCTTGTAGATCCCAGGGCGCTGCGACCAGCTATGGGAAAGTAGACTGTTGCCAACCACCTTTCGATAGACAGCTGTCTTACCATCGGCAGAAAACGTCGGTTCAATGTATTTACCCGGTTCATTGGTCAGTACCGTTTCATTTTTTGATTCGACATCCACCACCCGCACACTGCCTTGGCGTTGGTCATGCCAGGTGGTGTAGATCAGCTTTTTGCCATCTCTTGACCATTGCGGGTAAAGCTCAAAGTGGCTTTCCTGTTTGGTCAGGCGCTGAGGTTTGCCGTAAGGCAGCTCTTTCAGCCAAAGCTTACCCAATGCTTCGAATACCAGGTTGTAACCAGAAGGCGATACCTGAGTAAAGCGCACCATTTTGACTTCAAAGTTGCCTGGCGATACACGTTGTTTGTAGCTCAGCGCCCGTTGAACCTGCTTCTCTGTCTGCACATGAAAGTCGACTTCGCGGCTATCACCAGACGACAAACTCAGCTCATGGATTTTACCCTTGGCCCAAAAATAGATGCGATCACCTTTAGGGTGCCAGGCCAGCGTGGGATACACGCCGTGTATTGCCCAGGTTTCCTGCATATCTCGGTCAAGCTGATCGTAAATAACCTTACTGCTGCCCGAGCGTATATCGTGCAACATCAATACGGACTGGAAATCCTGGCGGGTGATATAGGCGAGATAATTACCATCGGGGCTGGGCGTTGGGCGGATGGCGCCGCCGGGTCGCTTGATAACAACCTTTATCTCGCCAGTTTCACGATCATAACGCTTGATGGTGTAGATGCCTTTAATTGAATCCTTGGAGTAGTGGAAGGTCTTACCCGGTGTCGCGTCCTGGCTGAAATAGATATAGCGACCGTCAGGCGAAAACGCCGGTTCGCCCAGATCTTTTTCATCATTGGGACGGCTGGTGAGTTTCAGGCCGCTGCCACCGCGCAGGTGGTATTGCCAAACCTCGCCAGCACCGAGTGAACGACTTGCAGTAAAGTGTTTACGCACCACCAGAGTTTCACCATCCGGACTCCATGCCGGACTGTTAACCAGTCTGAAAGTTTCTTTACTTACCTGGTGTAGTTTGCCGGTCTGCCACTCCATCAACCATAAGTTGTCACCGCCATCGCGGTCCGAAGTAAATGCCAATAATTTACCGTCGGGGCTGAATCTCGGCTGCATATCCCAGGCAATCCCTTGGGTTAAGGGGATTGCATCGCCCCCTTCAATCGGCAACTTGTATAGGTCACCTAACAGGTCGAAGACCAGCCAACGCCCATCAGGGCTGATGTCCAGGTTCATCCAGGTGCCTTCGCTGACATCAATTAATGCCTGATCAAATACACCCGTTGGGTTGTTGACATCCCATGATTCTTCCTGGGCCACCAATGACAGAGAAAACAGCGTTAAGCTGATAAAACTAAGCAACTTTTTCATGATTTTAGAGCAGAGGATTCACCGCTAACAGAACTCCGCATACCTTGCCCTGACTGGGCTGACGACGCAAGTTTATCGCCCGCAAAATTGGACAAATATACATCACCTACTACATTAGAAAGATAAGATATATGTAATCACAACCCGCTTAGGATCGAGTGGGAGTAGGTTAGGGATATGCTAAAGCAATGGTTAGTATTGTTTACCTTGTTGTGGTTGGTTTCGCCGCCAGTAGTCAGTAAGGTTTATCGTTGTTCCGGTGCTTATGGTGATGAGTATCGCGATGTGCCGTGCAATGAGAATCAAGAAAAGCGACAGTCGGCAGAGTACAAAGTCGGTTCCGGGGTTATTTCCCGCCTTTCTTTAAGAACTCTATCAGGGGTTTGGTGTAATTACGCCAAGTCCAATTCTATTAGTGGTACCCGTGACTACAGCGATCCCGATCGTTGGGAGTTGGGGATGGATGGCCAGCTAGAGATTCAGGATTTAGATCAGTTCTCTGATAACGCATCCAGCCGCTTCCGTTTACATGGCCGCAGTATCCATGTATCGGAAAGAGCGCTGGGCCGAATGGCGGTTGCCGACTTCACCGGCGACGAGATGGTGTTGTTAGGAGATACTACCTATCTGTTCATGCGCCGAGGTGGTTGTCCTGAGTACGCGGTTGACCAAGATGTGGCATCAGCGTCACCCTTGTCAGGTGAGCCGCTGAATTAGCCTTTTCTTACCAGGTATTGATAGGGCTTCTGTTCGGTTTGTGCGGCGACCAGCTGGTGGTCCATAAATTCGCAAAAGCTTGGAATATCGCGAGTGGTGGATGGATCGTCTGCGGTTACCAGAAGCGCTTGGCCACTTTCCATCTCTCGAATCGATTTTCTTACCATCATTACGGGCTCTGGGCATCGCAAGCCGATGGCATCTAACTCTTTATCGAAGGTTGTAAATAAGGATGGGTTCATGATGACTCCTGTGTTCAGGGCTCATCATAGTTAGCGAGTAAAATTATTCAACTTCGAACTTAACTGAGCGGTTACGGCCGCCTTCTTTCGCCTTGTAAAGTGCGGAATCAGCTTGAGCGATCATCTTCTCATGGTTCTTCTGAGAGAGATCGAATTGAGTGACTCCCAGACTGATTGTGACCGGGAGGACTTGCTCTTCAAACGTAAATTCTTTGTCAGCAATTCTTGTTCTAATACGTTCTGCTACCACCATTGCTTGGTCCAAGCTGGTATCGGGAAGCACGATGCCAAACTCTTCACCACCATAACGCCCTGCTAGATCAGTTGTACGCAGGGCATCAGTCAGTTGTTTGGCTGTTTCAACTAATACGTGATCACCTGCCTGGTGGCCATATACGTCATTGATTGATTTGAACTTATCTAAATCAAACATGATCAGGCTGAGGTGGCCGCCATGGCGAACAACTCGAGAAAACTCGATCGAAAGCCGTTCTTCCCAATAGCGACGGTTGGAGATTTGAGTCAGGCCATCGGTGCGACTCGATTTCTCCAACTTGCTCATCGTGGTGTTGAGTTCACCCTGATAGAAGCAAACGTCGGTTGCGTCTTCAATGATGATACAAACCTGGGTAACCGTGCCCATCTCATCTTTCAGCGGCAAAAAGCTACAGTTCTGAGCCATATGCTGGCTTGCCGTCGTGATAGGGCGGCTGTGAGGCATTTCAAAAAGGTGGTGTCTTTGTTCCCATGAGCTGAAGGTGGGTGTTCCCAGCAGGAAAACGCCCTGAAGCTTTCTACGTAATGAGGGTTTTGGCAGTTCTGGAAAGACATCAAACAGGCTCTTTCCTACCACATCGTCATTGCCACGACCGCTGTGTATCTGGAGAAAGCGGTTCCAGTAATCGATTTCCATATCGGAGTTGATCACTAGAACACCAGCGTTGATTTGGTCGAGGATGATGCCGTGTAACTGCTCTGTCATTCGTCAATAATCAAAAATCTTCGAGGATCTCGTCGAGAACCTGCTTCAATACTTCAACTGCAGTTCCAGGGAACAGCAGCAACATGTCACAGTTAAACGAGTGATCCGTCACCAGATAGCTGATATTTACTTTCAGTGCGTACTCCCAGTTGAAGGTTTTCTCCTCCAACATCTTAGCGATGCCATGCTCTTGCAGCATCATCACGCGCGGGGCACTGTAACTGAGCGCTGTTTCCAGCTGCTCTGCCAAACCTTCAAGAAAGGTGGTGGTCAGCAGTGAACTGATATCGGTCAGTTGCTCGGTGTGGGTGGCTTCATCTTCGGTATAACCAAGCAGATCAGCAATTTCATCTGCATTGATTTTACTGTAGATAAGCAATGCCTCACCGCGGAGACCTTCTGCACCAGAGAAGCCCTGGCTAACCAGAGAAACCGCGTCTTGCTCATATTTAACGGCAAGCATGTCGGTGACTTCTTTGGTTGAAACCAGCTCAATATTCGGCACTTCTAAGTGAACAAACGTCTCCAGAAAGCGTGCTAGCTTATCGCTGGCTTGCCCCATGGCCACATTGATCACTTCTTGAAGACAATCCCTCTGGTCTTCAGTAATTGTTTGGCTACTCATAAAAGTCCGAACTTATTAAGAATCTCAGTCAGCTTAACTCGGTTGACTGGCTTATGGATAAAGTCGAGTGCTCCTAAATCCATCACACGCTTTTTCATCTCGGGCTGAATGTCTGCAGAGATAACGATGACGAACACTTCGAGCTTCTCATTTTTTATCGTTTCAAGAACACCGATGCCGTCAAGTTCTGGCATGGTCAAGTCGAGAAAAAGTAATGCTACGTGCTGTTGCCTAAGAATCTCCACCGCTTCCAAGCCATGCTTGGCAAAGGTAACTTCGACATCCCAACCTTCTGGCAAACTTTTTTTGACCTGCTTGCGCGCCAACGCTGAATCATCACAGATCAATATGGGTAGCGACATTCCTCACCCTTAAAATGGTTATTTAACTCACTAAGATATAGACAAGGTTTTATAGCATAGGGGTTGGCGACTGCCTACCCCCGAGGATTTGGCTTTGTGAAGCGAGTCGACCCCAGACTAAAAAGGGTCGACTCCAGACAGGTTTTAGCAATCCATTAGCACCGTTTTAATATCAAGCTATACGCGCTCAAATACGGTAGCTATGCCCTGACCAAGGCCAATACACATGGTTGCCAGACCAAGTGTGGCATCCTTCTCTTCCATCAGGTTAAGTAAGGTGGTTGAGATCCGTGTACCGGAGCAGCCTAATGGGTGTCCCAGTGCGATGGCGCCACCATTAAGGTTGACCTTCTCATCTACCTGCTCAAGCAGGCCCAGACCCTTAGCACACGGCAGCGACTGCGCGGCAAAGGCTTCGTTCAGCTCTACCAGGTCGATGTCTGCCATGCTAAGACCACTGCGTTTGAGGGCTTTTTGGGTAGCGGGTACCGGTCCGTAACCCATGATGGATGGATCGCAACCCGCCACTGCCATTGCTCGGATCTTGGCACGGATCGGTAATCCCAGCGCTTTGGCGCGTTCTTCAGACATCACCAGCATGGCCGAGGCGCCATCAGATAGTGCTGAAGAGGTGCCCGCGGTGACTGTACCGTTAGCCGGATCGAATACCGGACGTAGCGCGGCCAGCGATTCTACAGTGGTCTCAGGACGGATCACTTCGTCATGAACCACCTGGATCAGGGTGCCATCGGCATCGTGACCTTCTGTCGGCAGGATCTCCTTAGCAAAACGTCCTTCAATGGTGGCAGCATGTGCACGCTGATGTGATCGGGCACCAAAGGCATCCTGCTGCTCGCGGGTAATGCCGTGCAGGCGACCCAACATCTCAGCGGTCAGTCCCATCATGCCAGCAGCCTTGGCCACCGAGCGGCTTAGCCCAGGGTGGAAGTCGACGCCGTGGGACATAGGCACGTGCCCCATATGCTCAACACCGCCGACAATAAACACGTCACCCATGTCAGTCATTATCGACTTGGCAGCATCGTGCAGCGCCTGCATTGAGGAGCCACACAAGCGGTTAACCGTAACTGCACCAGCTGAGCGGGGCAGCCCGGCTAATAGCGCGGCGTTACGTGCCACGTTGAAGCCCTGTTCCAGTGTTTGCTGAACACAGCCCCAGATCACGTCTTCAATCTCGTTAGGGTCGAGGTTAGGGTTACGGTTAAGCAACCCTGTCATTAGGTGTGCAGAGAGATCTTCTGCACGAACGTTACGGAACACACCCCCTTTAGAGCGGCCCATAGGTGTTCTGATGCAATCGACAATTACTGCGTTTTTCATTGTTCTATCCTCTCTGCCTTAGCCTGCGAAGAAACGTTTGCCTTCGGCAGCCATCTGCCGCAGCCCGTCAGTGACCTGGTACAAAGGTCCCAAATGTGCCAGTTCGTCGGCTTGCGCAATAAAGTTGTCGATACCCATCTGATCCAGATAACGACAGACTCCGCCTCTGAATGGAGGGAAGCCTAAGCCGTACACCAGCGCCATATCGGCTTCTGCTGGTGTGGCGACAATACCCTCTTCAAGGCAGCGGACCACTTCATTACACATGGGGATCATGACGCGGGCGATGATCTCTTCATCGCTAAAGTCTTGAGGGTTAGCTGCGACTTCTGACAGCAGCAATGGTGTTTGCTCGTCAGGCTTCTTAGCCAGTTTGCCTTTGCGGTCTTTCTCATAGCGATAGAAACCAACACCATTCTTCTGACCAAAACGTTGGTTATCGAACATCACATCAATGGCATCGCGTTGCTTCTTCGCCATCCGCTCTGGGAAGCCTTCGGCCATAACTGCCTGGGCGTGGTGAGCCGTATCAATACCGACAACATCCA
The DNA here is from genome assembly GCF_039544265.1 of Corallincola platygyrae. Lineage (NCBI taxonomy): Bacteria > Pseudomonadati > Pseudomonadota > Gammaproteobacteria > Alteromonadales > Psychromonadaceae > Corallincola > Corallincola platygyrae. Next base: position 293,664 of record NZ_BAABLI010000017.1, read on the forward strand.
GCAGGTAAGCTGGGCCCATCGGCCAGCCAAACTGTTTCTCCATGATGCGGTCGATCTGTTGGTAGTCGGCACCATCGGCCAGCAGTTTGGCAAAGCCGCCAAAATAGGGGAACAACACGCGGTTTACGAAGAAGCCCGGACAATCATTAACCACGATGGGAGATTTACCCAGCTGTGCTGCCCAAGCCACCACAGACGCAACCGTTTCGTCGCTGGTGTCTTTACCCCGTATCACTTCCACCAGCGGCATACGGTGCACCGGATTAAAGAAGTGCATACCACAGAACTTGCTAGGGTCTTTAACGCTCTGTGCCAGCAAGTCGATGGAAATGGTCGAGGTGTTGGAGGTCAAAATCGCGTTTTCGCCGGTGTTTTGTTCAACTTCTGCCAGCACCGCAGCTTTAACCTTTGGATTCTCAACGACGGCTTCCACTACGACGTCAACATCAGCGACAGCATCGTAGCTTAAAGAGGGGGTGATTTTGTTGAGTACACCTGCCATCTTGGCCGGATTCATGCGGCCTCGGGCAACCTGTTTGCCCAGGATGCTGGCCGCTTCATTCAGGCCCAGATCGAGCGCGTCGTGACGGATATCTTTCATCACGATAGGGGTGCCTTTATAGGCTGACTGGTAGGCGATGCCGCCCCCCATAATGCCTGCGCCCAATACGGCCGCACGCTCAAATGGATGTGCTGTTTTTGCAGCCTTTTTGGCCTTACCTTTAACCAACTGGTCATTTAGGAAAATGCCGATAAGGCTTTCGGCCTGAGGGCTCTTCGCCAGTTTGATAAAACCTTCCGCTTCAATAGCAAGGGCTTCGGCACGACCCTGACCCGAGGCTTTTTCAATCGACTTCACCGCCATCATAGGGGCGGGATAATGTTTGCCAGCTTTTTGCGCCACCATGCCTTTGGCTGTGGTGAAACTCATACCTGCTTCAATTTTATTGAGTGGCAGAGGGGAGAGCTTACGCTGGCGGCGAGCTTGCCAGTCAAGATGACCATCGATGGCACTCTTGAGCATGCTGAGGGCTGCTTCGTCGAGTTTCTCTGGTGTGACGACCGCATCAACCAAGCCCAGTTTCAGTGCAGCATCGGCGCGGTTGTCTTTGCCGGTGGTAATCAGTTCCATCGCGTTATCTGCGCCGATAACTCGGGGCATGCGCACGGTACCGCCAAAGCCCGGCATGATGCCCAGTTTGACTTCCGGCAGGCCAATCTTGGCGCTGGTGTCTGCCACGCGCAGGTCGGTGGCGAGGATCGCTTCACAGCCGCCGCCCAGAGCAAATCCTTTGATGGCACTGATGGTTGGGCAGGGCAGATCTTCCAGCCGATTAAAAATGTTGTTGGCGTAAGCGACCCAGCTGCGTAGTTCATCTTCAGGCAGGGCGAACGTGGCCAAAAATTCGGTGATGTCTGCACCGACGATAAAGGTGTCTTTCGCCGAGCGCAGCAGCACACCTTTGAGGTCATCACAGTTGTGCAGCGCATCCAGCGCTTTTTCAAAGTCGTCCAGAGTATTGCGGTCGAACTTGTTCACTGAGCCTTCGGCATCTAGTAACAGTTCCGCAATGCCTGGCTCCAGGTAGCGTACAGAGAGGGTTTTGCCTTGATATATCATTGTTTTCTCCTGTCGGGATAGCCCGTCAAGGTAGGCGTTCTATTTATACTGGTCGTACCAGAAGAGCTAAGTGTGGACGTGAATTGGCTGGATTTCAACCGTTATTTAAAACGGGTGTTTGATTTTGCGTTTCGTTTTTGTTTGCTATGAAGCTAACCCTGCAGTGAAAGCCCCTCTCTATGACGAGCTCGTCCTCTTTTCATGCGTTTGTATTGACCCTGAACTCCCTGTTTGCGTTGTAAATTGTGTATCCTAGGAGAGTTACCATTGAATGATGAATAGCTATGAGCGACCAAGTATCTACACTGTTTACCCAACACGTTGCCAACCTCCAGGTGCGTACCCGCGATCTATTGGCCCGTGAAAATTTGGAATACATGGTTATCCACTCTGGTCAGTTGAAGCGCCAGTTCCTGGATGACATGGATTATCCATTTAAGGTGAATCCGCACTTCAAAGCCTGGCTGCCTGTGGTCGACAACCCAAATTGCTGGTTGATTATTAATGGTGACGATAAACCCAAGCTGCTCTTCTATCGTCCAGTCGATTTCTGGCACAAGGTGCCTGAGGCCCCCGAAGATTTCTGGACAGACAGCTTTGCTATTCAGCTGTTAGAAACCGCAGATGCCGCGGCTGATTGGTTACCGAAGAATCTGGATAAAGTTGCCTACATTGGGGAGCACCAGGAACTTGCGCAGGTATTGGGCTTTGGCCAGATAAATCCTGAGTCGCTGATCAACTATCTGCACTATCACAGAGCCTATAAAAGTGACTACGAACTGTATGCGTTGCGCGAAGCGAACAAGTTGGCGGTGGCTGGGCATAAGGCGGCGCGAGATGCATTTTATGGTGGCGGATCTGAGTTTGAGATCCAGCTGGCCTATCTGAAAGCCACTGGTCATGGCGAAAATGACGTGCCCTATGGCAACATCATTGCACTCAATGAAAATGCCGCGATCCTTCACTACATGCAGCAGGACCGGACCAAGCCAAGTGAGCATCGCAGCTTTCTTATCGATGCTGGTGCCAGCTTTAATGGCTACGCTGCAGATATCACTCGAACCTACAGTTTTGACAAGAGCAATGAATTTGCTGAGCTGATCGCAGCCCTTGATGGCTGCCAGCACCAGATCATGGAACAACTGAAACCTGGGATTGAATACCCGGAATTGCATCAGCAAATGCATCTGCTGATAGCCGGTCTGCTGAATAAGTTTGGTTTTGTCGATATGACGCCAGAGGCCATGGTTGAGAGCGGTGTTGCAAGTACCTTCTTCCCCCATGGGCTGGGACACTTCCTCGGCTTGCAGGTACATGATGTCGGTGGCTTTATGGCGGACGAGCGTGGTACTCATAAACCCGCACCGCCCAAACATCCGTTTCTACGCCTGACCCGCACTGTCGAATCTCGTCAGGTGTTCACGATCGAGCCAGGCCTTTATTTCATCGACAGCCTGCTGGGCAGTTTGAAGGAGAGCCAACACGCTGCGGCGATTAACTGGAGCAAGGTTGATGCCTTCCGCCCTTATGGTGGCATTCGGATTGAGGATAACCTGATTGTATTCCAGGACCACACTGAAAATATGACGCGTGACTTAGGCTTGGCATAAACCGAAATGTCTTCAACTGGTTACCGGGTTCCTGCTTCGGCTCAGAGTGCTGAGCAGGAGATTAAGCGTAGTCGTTTTATTGCTATTGCCGCGCGGACAGATACCCCTGAGGCGGCAAAAGCATTCATCGAGGGGGTTCGTGCTGAACACCCTCAAGCCCGCCACGTTTGTTCAGCCTTTGTTGCAGGGGCGCCTACGGATACTCAGTGCCTGGGTTTTAGTGACGATGGCGAGCCCAATGGCACGGCGGGCAAACCCATCCTGGCGGTATTGCAGGGATCAGGTGTTGGTGAGATAGCCATTGCCGTGGTGCGTTACTCTGGTGGCATAAAGTTGGGGACGGGCGGGTTGGTGCGTGCTTATGGTGGTACTGCGCAGATGGCCATGCAGCAGCTGGCGTGGCTGGAAGTGGAGCCTCAGCAGCAGATCACATTAACCTTTGGCTATGATTTGACTGCCAGAGTTGAGCAATTAATTGCAGCCGCTGAGGGGAAGGTTGTCACCGCAAGCTATGATGCTGAGGTGCGCTTTGAGGCTACCGTTCCCACTAGGGAAACCGACGCACTGGTGAAACAACTGACGGATGCCGCTGGCGGACAAATCTCCTGTGTTGTGAAGCGGTAGATTGCATATTCGTGGCAGCACTCTAAACTGGCGCCATCAAACAAGGAAATCCCGTCGCTGCTGACCCCAGCAGCTGCCAATGGAGGCGATGCGCAGCTAGATGCAGTACCGAGCCATCATCCGAATTGTCGGATTGTTGATCAGTTTATTCAGTGTCACCATGGTGCCTCCCATCGTGGTGTCTCTGATCTTTAAGGATGGTGGTGGTTTACCCTTCTTTCTTTCCTTCCTGTTTAACCTGTTTGTCGGCTTTATGCTGTGGTTTCCCAATCGCCGGCGCAAGGCAGAACTTAAGGCGCGAGAGGGGTTTCTCATTGTTGTACTGTTCTGGACGGTACTGGGAAGTGTGGGTGCTGTGCCGTTGATGCTCTCTGAGCAACCTGAGATCAGTAATACCGACGCGCTGTTTGAGTCTTTTTCCGGTTTGACCACCACGGGCGCGACCATTCTCACCAATCTCGACTCCTTGCCGAAAGCTATTCTGTTTTACCGCCAGCAATTGCAGTGGTTAGGCGGCATGGGGATCATTGTGTTAGCGGTGGCGATTTTGCCGATTCTTGGTGTGGGTGGTATGCAGTTGTACCGCGCAGAGGCTCCAGGGCCGGTAAAAGATTCGAAGATGACACCGCGTATCGCCGATACGGCGAAACACCTCTGGTATATCTATGTGTCACTGACATTCGCTTGTGCCTTAGCCTACTGGGCTGCAGGTATGAGCCTGTTCGACGCTATCTGTCACAGCTTCTCGACTATTGCTATCGGTGGGTTTTCGACCTATGACGCCAGCATGGGCTACTTTGACTCCAGCTTGATTAACTTTATCTGTGTGGTGTTTCTGCTGATATCCGGGGCCAACTTTGCGCTGCACTACACCGCCTGGCGAGCCAAGAGTGTTGGCCACTATTTTACTGATCCTGAATTTCGCGGTTTTCTATTCTTCCAGTTCATTATTGTTGCGATCTGTTTTTTGGTGCTGGTGCAGGGCAACGTGTACGAAAACCCTAACTCAGCGCTGGATCATGCCATGTTCCAAGCGGTGTCGATGGGCACGACTGCGGGCTTTGCAACGACCGGATTTCATGAGTGGCCAATATTCCTGCCAATCCTTTTGATCTTCGCTTCTTTCATTGGTGGCTGTGCGGGTTCGACTGGTGGCGGCATGAAGGTGGTGCGAGTTTTGATTCTGCATTTGCAGGGGATGAGAGAACTTAAACGCCTGGTTCACCCTAAGGCAATTATTAGTATTAAGCTGGGTTCACGACCACTGTCTGAACGGGTGATCGAAGCGATTTGGGGCTTCTTTTCCGCTTATACGCTGGTATTTATTCTCTGTATGTTGGCGCTGATTGCTACTGGCTTGGATGACCTCACGGCGTTTTCCGCGGTGGCAGCGTGCCTGAATAACCTGGGCCCGGGATTGGGCGCAGTAGCATCTCACTACGGCGATATTCCGGATGCAAGCAAGTGGATCCTCATTGTAGCGATGCTGTTTGGCCGCCTCGAAGTCTTTACTCTGCTGGTGATCTTTACGCCAGCGTTTTGGCGTAACTAGGCTTAGCTCTGTTTATAAATAAAGGCTGAAAGATAAACTGATGGCGCGATATTTGATGATTTATCACAGCAGGGAAGGGCAGACATTTAAAATTATGTCGCGCTTTGCTGAACAACTGAAAGCCACGGACCATGAGGTTGAGCTGTTGGCTCTGCCCGAGTTAGCTGAGAGTTTTTCGCTGGCGGGCTACGACATTGCGGTTATCGGTGCCTCAGTCCGTTATGGGCATTTCAGCCCGCTGCTGTATCAGTTTATTGAGCGTCATCATCACGCGTTGGACGCGATGACCAGTGTGTTTTTCGGCGTCAACCTGACTGCCCGTAAACCAGAAAAAAACACCCCGGAAACTAATGCTTATATGAAGAAGTTTGCGCTTAAGTCGCCATGGGTGCCGGATTTGCAAGGAGTGTTTGCTGGCGCCTGTATCTACTCGAAATATACCTGGTACGACAAGGCCGTTATTCGCTTCATTATGAAGCTGACCAAAGGGCCAACGGACACGTCAAAAGATTACGAGTTTACCGATTGGGAAAGGGTGGATAGCTTTGCCTTGAAACTGGCTCAGTTATCAAGTAAGTAACTGCTTACTTTCTCCAAAAGGCAGGTAATAAAAGCACGGCCGCCGTGGTTATTTCCAGTCGGCCCAACAACATCCCCGCACTTAACAACCATTTTGCCGCGTCGGGAAGGTCTGCAAAGTTACCTGCCGGACCGATCTGGTCTCCCAGTCCAGGACCGACATTTGTCAGTGCCGTTAATGCCCCGGTCATGGCGGTAATCGGCTCAATCCCCATCATAGAAAGTGCCATTGCAAGTAGCGCCCAGGTTAAAAAGAACAGGTGCATCAGTACAATCATCGAAGTGATGATCTCATCTGAGATCTCTCGACCATTAAAACGCCTGGGGAACACGCCAGCAGGATGCACCAGTCGTTTCATATGCTGGTAGATCACTTTAAAGGCAACCTGGAATCGGAATATTTTTAAACCACCCGCGGTTGAGCCCGAACACCCACCGATAAAGGTTAAGAAGAAAAACATCACCACGGCGAAGCTACCCCACTGGGTGTAATCACTCAGCGCAAAGCCGGTGGTGGTGACCACCGAACTGATATTAAACAGGCTCAGGCGCAGAGCATCGATGTAATCGATAGGCTCTTTCTGCCACATCCAAATGCTGAGGCAGAGACTGGTGACGCCAATCAATGCCAGAAATCCACCCACCTGCTCGTCACGCCACACTCGAAGCTGGCGTTTGCGGATCATCTGGATATAGAGAATAAACGGCATGCCGCCCAACAGCATAAACACACTGCCTACCCAATGACTGGCAGCAGAAAATTCGGCCATGGAAGAATCCGAAGTAGAATAGCCGCCAGTGGAGAGGGTGGTCATGGCATGACACACAGCCTCAAACACACTCATTCCTGCCAACCAATAACAAAGCCCGCACAAGGTGGTGAGGCCGATATAGAGCCATAGCAGCTGCTGAGTATAGCGACGTGTCTGCGGGACAGGTTTTTCTGACCAGTCGGAGGATTCTGTGTAGAACAGGCGCATCCCGCCGACATTTAGATAGGGCAAAATGCCTACCCCCATAACGATAAACCCGATCCCGCCTAACCACTGCAGTAATGAGCGCCATACCAAAATGCTTCGCGGCAGGTGGTCTAACCCGGATAGCACTGTGCTGCCGGTGGTTGTTACACCTGACATGGTTTCGAAATAGGCATCGGTGTAACTGGTGTGGGGGACAAAGATAAGTGGCAGTGCAGCAAATGCCGTCATTACCACCCAAGTCAGCGTGGTGAGCATAAACATATCGCGCACCCGCATGCTGAGATGGGCGAGGGAGGTACGTTTCTTCCGTCCAATCGCCAACAGCAGAGAGGCTGCAATAAAGGTGATCCCCACCGATTGCATATAGTGGGTTGTCAGCCCGTCATGATCTGCCCATGAGAGGATGGTGGGAACCATCATCAACATGGTCAGCTTCGACAGAAATAAGCCTATCAGCAGTGAGATCAGGCGATAGTTCATGGGTTAGCGCGCCGGCTAGAAGAAGAACGGGCTGGGTTGGAACAGCTTCTCGACTTCGCCCACGTATTTCTTATCTACCAGGAACATAATGACGTGGTCATTGGACTCGATGATGGTGCTCTTGTGAGCAATGATCACCTCTTCGCCCCGAACAATAGCCCCGATAGTGGTTCCTGGCGGAAGTTTAATGTCTCGCACCGCACGCCCTACTACTTTGGACATGTTTTCATCACCGTGGGCAATGGCTTCAATCGCCTCTGCAGCCCCGTGACGCAATGAGTAAACGTTGACGATGTCTGCTTTGCGTACGTGAGAAAGCAGGGCAGAAATGGTTGCAGATTGCGGACTGATAGCAATATCGATCTCTCCGCCCTGAACCAGGTCGACATAGGCGGCGCGCTGAATCAGCACCATCACCTTGCCTGCGCCCATACGTTTGGCAAGCATGGCTGACATGATGTTGGCCTCATCATCATTGGTCACAGCGATGAACACATCGGTCTGTTCGATATGCTCTTCGCTCAGCAACTCCTGATCAGAAGCGTCACCGCAGAAAACCGTGGTTTTGCTCAGTTCATTGGAGAGATAAGTCGCGCGCGCTGGGTTACGTTCCAGCAACTTGACCTGATGACGCTCTTCCAGTGCTCTGGCCAGGCCGAGGCCGACGTTACCGCCCCCTGCGATCATGATCTTCTTATAGCTGCGCTCCAGCTTCTGCATTTCGGACATCACGGCGCGAATATGGCGTGTGTCGGCAATAAAAAACACCTCATCGTCCGCTTCGATAATCGTGGTGCCCTGAGGGCGAATCGGCCGCCCCTGACGGAAGATTGCAGCAACCCGAGTTTCGATGTTGGGCATATGTTCGCGCAGTGCGGAGAGTGCTCGCCCTACCAATAAGCCACCGTAGTAAGCTTTGACCGCAACCAGCGAGGCTCGGCCCTCTGCAAACTCCATCACTTGCAGCGCACCGGGATAATTTACCAGGCGGGTAATGTACTGGGTTACCAGCTGCTCAGGAGCGATGAAGTGATCCACCGGGATGTCCTGGCTGTGAAATAGCTGAGTTTTATGATGCAGATATTGGTCTGAGCGGATCCGTGCGATCTTGGTGGGTGTATTAAAGATACTGAAGGCGACCTGGCAGGCGACCATATTGATCTCATCACTGTCGGTCACTGCGATCACCATGTCGGCATCTTCGGCACCGGCATTGCGCATGATATTGGGGTGCGAGGCGTGACCAGCAATGACCTGCAAGTCGAGCTTGTCTTTTAACTCACGCAGGCGCTCGGGATCTTTATCCACAACGGTGATCTCGTTGCGTTCACCGACCAGGTTTTCGGCAAGGGTCGCGCCGACCTGGCCCGCGCCCAAAATGATGATCTTCATAAATCCATCTACAGAGGGGTTTTTCAGCGATTATAGAGGGTTATATCGGGATAAGCTTGACCTTATCCCGCAAAATCACGCCTGCTTTTTTAGTTTGGCGTAATAGAAACCATCCATATCCTGTTCACCGGGTAATAGTTGCCAACCGGGTGATTCGGCGGTATCCGCTTCATTCAGTGGTACATGTTCCGCGTCACTATGGGTGGCGAGAAAGCTTGCTATCTGTTCGCGGTTCTCTTCAGGAAGCACTGAGCAGGTGGCGTACAGCAGGGTTCCACCGGCCTTTAGTTGCGCCCACATTGCATTCAGAATATCTCGCTGTAGATCGGCCAGTGCTTGAATATCGGAATCTCGTCGCAACCACTTGATGTCTGGGTGACGACGGATAACACCAGTGGCAGAGCAGGGCGCATCGACAAGAATACGGTCAAATTGTGGGCCATTCCACCAGCTTTCCGGTTGGGCGGCATCGCCGCAGATCACCTTGGCTTCAATGCCTAAACGGGCCAGGTTTTCATGCACCCGCTTTAAACGTGTCTGCTCAAGATCTACCGCGACCAACTGTGCCAGCTCGGGGCAATATTCTCCGATATGCGCAGTTTTACCACCGGGTGCCGCACAGGCATCCAGTATCTGTTCGCCAGGTTGTGGGTCCAGTAATGCTGCCGCAAACTGGGGGGCGCCATCCTGTACCGAGACGTCGCCATCAGCAAATCCAGGCAGGGCGAACACATCTTTTGCCGCTGCCAGTTGGATGGCGCCAGATTTGAGAGGAGGCTTTGCTTCAATCTCTGCTTCAGATAAACGCTCAGCGTATTCCTGAGCTGAGTTTTTTTGCTGATTAGGGCGCAACCACATTGGTGCCGCCAGGTCATTTGCCTCGGCGATCGCCTGCCAGTTATCGGGATAGTGCTGTTGCAGTCGTTTCAGTAACCACCCAGGGTGGTTGAATTTCACCGGATCAGCTGACTGAGACAGTTTGCTTTGTAACGCCTCGGATTGACGCTGATAGTTCCTTAATATGGCATTCACCAACCCTTTAAGTCGAGGCTGCTTGAGCTTGACCACGGCCGCCACGGTTTCTGCCACTGCGGCATGTTCTGGAATCCGCATGGACGTGAGTTGATACACGCCAACCATCAGCAGGAAATGCACCGCTCGCTGCTTGTTGGGGAGTTTTTTCTCCAGCAGCTGACTCACCAGAAAATCGAGTGATGGTAGTTGTCTCAGTACGCCATAACAAAGCTGCTGAAGTAGCGCCTTGTCTCGTCCGTCTCGGACTTTTTCCTGCTGAGCAGGCAACACTTGTGACAGCGACTGACCTTTGTCTACCACCTGATGCAGTATGGTTGCTGCCAGGGCTCTTAGGTTTGGCGTTTTTGTTTTGGGCTGATTCATGGGCTTGTTCACGAGTGAGGTCACCTAGCTGCCCAGCACTACGCCGGGCTCAAACCAGTCTTTGCGGGCATTAAGGATATCTGATGCGGGCAATGCTTTTTTGCCGGGTAGTTGTAGTTGGGTAAGTAAGATCGCACCTTCTGCTGTGGCCACCAGTATTCCCGCGGCATCCGCCTGCAAAATCGTTCCTGGCGCGGCATTTTCAGATTCATTGGCCACAACGGACATGCCGTGAACCTTCACGATCTTATCCTGCACCTGCATATAGCTGCCTGGCCAGGGGGTAAAAGCGCGCCTGTGTTGGTCTATCACCTTGGCGGGTAGCGCCCAGTCGATTTCACCCTCAGCTTTGCTGAGCTTTTTAGCGTAGGTTGCCTGTGTATCGTCTTGTTTCTCTGGCGTCGCAGTACCTGCTGCCAGCATAGCCAATGTCTCTAGCATACCTCGAGGGCCCAGGTCAGCCAGCTTTTCATACAGAGAAGCGCTGGTCGTGTCACTTTCAATAGGACAGCTGACCTTTAACAGCATATCGCCCGTGTCCAGCCCTGCGTCCATCTGCATAATGGTGACACCGGTTTCGCTGTCTCCCGCCCAGATCGCACGTTGTATTGGTGCTGCGCCTCGCCACTTAGGCAGCAGTGAGCCATGAACATTGATGCACCCCAGCTTAGGAGTGTCCAACACGGACTGAGGAAGCAGTAAGCCATAGGCGACAACGACCATGATATCTGCGTTTAACTCAGCCAGTTGGTCAACGTCGGCTTGCTGTTTAAAGTTCTCAGGCTGATAGATGGTGAGACCGTTCTCTTGGGCAAGCTGTTTTACTGCACTGGCTTGTAACTTCTTACCTCGCCCTGCTGGGCGGTCAGGTTGAGTGTAAACCCCCACTATCTGGTGAGAGCTTTCAATCAGCGCGGTGAGATGCCGCGCGGCAAAATCCGGAGTACCGGCAAAAACAATGCGGAGGGGTTGTGACACTTTGACCTCAAATCAGGAAGCGGCGCGTGCCGCGAGCTTGGCTTCTTTTTCCAGCTTCTTGCGAATGCGCTGACGCTTCAATGGCGACAGGTAATCGATAAACAGCTTGCCTTGCAGGTGATCCAATTCATGTTGAATACAGATGGCCAGCAAACCTTCAGCTTCCAATTTGAACGGGTTGCCATCCTGATCAAGCGCTTCGACCGTGACGTGTGTTGCTCGGTCAACCGAGGCGTTGGCACCAGGCACAGACAAGCAGCCTTCTTCATTACAGGACTGTCCTTCGCGAGCAATAATCTTTGGATTAATAAAGACGCGTGGTTCGTCACCGTTTTCAGAGACATCCATGACTACGATCTGTTTGTGAATGTTGACTTGGGTCGCAGCAAGGCCGACGCCGTTCTCGTCTCGCATAGTTTCGAACATGTCATCGACAATTTTGCGAACTTCGTCGTTGACCTCTTGCACCGGTGACGCTACGGTGCGAAGACGTTCGTCAGGAAAATGAAGGACTTCTAAAACCGCCATGGTATTGGGACTCTTTTTTGACTGATAATAGTTCTGTGGTTGCCATGCAGATATTCTAGCCAGTCATGGCCGGGAAAAACAGCATGGTCTTAGTATGAAGACAAATAACAACAAGGAAGGTTTCCGCGTGAAAACAAGACTGCTTGCCTTGGTTGCGGGACTTACTCTAGTTATCACGGCGGCATTTGCCACCGAGATTGAACTAAACCCCGACTATCCCGAAACTTATATTGTTCAGAAGGGCGATACACTTTGGGATATTTCGTCCATGTTCCTGAAAACGCCTTGGCTATGGCCAAAGTTGTGGCAGGCGAATCCGCAGATTGAAAACCCTCACCTGATCTATCCGGGTGATGAGTTGAAGCTAGTGTGGATTAATGAGCAGCCAAAACTGGTTAAGTCGAAGCCTTCTTCTACCCGTATTGTTAAATTGGGACCCAAGGTTCGAACCAGTGAGCCGAAAGCCCCGATCCCAACGATTCCTTTGAAAGAGATCCGCCCATTCCTTGTGTATGAGCAGCTTTTAACGGAAGAAGACCTGGAGAAGCTGCCGTATGTACTGGGGACCAATGACCAAACTACGCGTTCTGCCCATCCACAGACTATGTACGCCAAAGGTGTTGATGCTCCGCAGGGACAACTGTTCGGTATCTATCGTCCAGGTAATGCCTTGATTCATCCCGAAACAGAAGAGATGTTGGGTTACGAGGCAAAGTTAGTGGCGATTGCTAAATCAATGCCTGCCGGTAACTTTACCAAACTCGAAATTCTTGAGAGTAAGTACGAGATCCGTAATGGCGATAAGTTGATGCCAGTACTTGAGAAGGAAGTGCTGCCGGCATTCTTTGAGCCTCACGAGCCAAGTCGTCTGGTTAAAGGGCATGTGATCCACACTGCGAACTACTCCAATTATGTTGGTAAGTATGATGTGATCGCATTGAGTGTTGGTGCTGAGCAGAATATCGAGCCGGGCCATGTGCTGGCTATCATGCAGCCAGGGGTAATGATGCACGATTCGCCACCAGATCGTCCTGCTTATGAGGAAGATGCTAACGCGATCGAGAAGTTAGCCATCGAGTGGGGCGATGAAGAGGTGGTTGTCCAGCTCCCGGATGAGCGTATCGGAGAGGCATTGGTGTTCCGTGTTTATGACAAGGTAAGCTACGCATTGATTATGCGTTCAGTCAAGCCAACCAAAAAACTGGATATTGTTACCAACCCATAGGACAGCACCTCATGCGCCAGCCAATCTCAAATGTGGAGCGTTGGTTGGTGTTGTCCCAACTCCCAAGATTTGGCGGCCGTCGTGCCGCCAAACTCATTTCTGAATACTCAATTGAACAGCTGTTTCAAGTGCCCGCTAGCGCGTTACCGATTAGTGATTCACAACGCAGGGTATTTACACAGCCAGACTGGCGCCTTATTGATAGCGCTTTGGCCTGGGCTGAGCAGTTTGCCTGCCATCTTGTGTCCCTAAGTTGTGAAAGTTACCCGCCTTTGCTCAGAGAGATACCCGATCCTCCGATGTTGCTTTTTGTCGGTGGTAACAAGACCTTGCTTTCGTCCCCTCAACTGGCGGTTGTTGGCAGCCGGAACGCTTCGCCTGCTCAGCATGCTAATACCGAAGCTATCGTAAAGCCTATCGCCGAAGCAGGTATGTGCATCACCAGTGGTTTGGCAAGAGGTATTGATGGGGTGGCACACAAAGCAGCGCTGGCTGCAGGCGGGAAAACCTTGGCAGTTATGGCGACAGGTCCTGATCGGATCTACCCATCAGCACACAGAGAACTGGCACACCGAATCGTGGACCAGGGGGGCGCTTTGGTCACGGAGTTCCACCCGGGTACCGCGCCTTATCGGGGCAACTTCCCAAAACGTAATCGTATCGTCAGCGGTATGTCTCTGGGAACCCTGGTTGTCGCCGCAGGGATGAAAAGTGGATCTCTGATAACCGCCCGACTGGCCACTGAACAGGGGCGGGATGTATTTGCCATTCCTGGAGCGATGAGTGATCCAAATGTAGAGGGGTGTCACTATTTAATAAAAAATGGAGCTAAATTGGTCACTTCTCCGGTCGATATAGTAGAAGAAGTGATGGCAGGGCATGTGATGCCTGCCGAAGAAGTGAAACAAACAAAATTGCCAACACGCGGTTTGTTGGATAGTGTAGGAGATGAAGCAACTTCAATTGATCAGATAGTGGACCGCAGTGGTCAGCCGATCAATACCGTGATGCAGCAGCTGGTTCTGCTGGAGATTCAAGGGGAAGTTGCTGTTGTTCCAGGTGGTTACCAGCGAGTGAGGAGGACCGGTTATGTTTGATATCCTCATGTATCTTTTTGAGAATTACATCCACAGTGATGTAGAAGTGATGGTTGACCATGAAGAACTGACTTCTGAGTTAACCCGTGCCGGTTTCAGGCATGATGAAATTTCGAAAGCATTAAGCTGGTTGGAAGGTCTTGCTGATCTGCAGGACAGCGACCGACATCCGTACCTTATATCAAGCGATGCAATCTCAACCCGTGTGTTTACTGCGGAGGAGTCAAAGCGCCTTGACGCGGAGTGTCGCGGTTTCTTGATGTTCCTTGAAAGCATTCAGGTGCTGGATATGGAAACCCGAGAAATGGTGATCGACCGTGTTATGGAGTTAGACATTGAGTGTATCGACCTAGAAGATCTCAAGTGGGTTGTGCTGATGGTGCTGTTTAATGTGCCTGGTCGAGAAGGCGCCTACTCCCAGATGGAAGATCTGGTGTTTGAGGTCAATGAAGGATTCCTGCATTGATCCATCGCTAGGGCTAAGATAAACGCCATGGTGAAAATCGATTCTAATCTGTTTAGTGCACCACAGGGTGCACTCGAACACGCTGAAAGGTGCCCCGAATGCGGGGCGTCTTTGGTTTTGCGTGGCAGCAGTTCCGGCCCTTTCTGGGGCTGCGAAAACTACCCTAAATGTGAATACAGCCGTCCTACCCACGCGCATGAACATCGTATCGAGCGAGAACTTGATATGCCTTGTCCCGAGTGCTCAAAGCCATTAGCGCTGAAGCAGGGACGATATGGCTTTTTCATTGGGTGTACCGGTTTTCCTGACTGCCATTATCATACGCAACTGGAATCACCAGATGATACCGGCATCCCTTGCCCTAAATGCAAAACCGGTGAGCTAATCCAGCGCAATAATAGATATGGTAAGACTTTTTACGCCTGCAACGGGTATCCCAAGTGCCAGTTTGCGGTAAATCATCCGCCACAAAAGGGGACGTGCGAGTTTTGTGGTTTTGAATTGTTGGTCGAACGAAAGTTGGCGTCTGGGCGCCAGCTTCAATGTGCCAATAAGAAGTGTGGTAAGAAGCAGAGTATGCCGAAGTAATTCGGCATTCCCTTTAAAGCATCTCGGCTGAGGCTTGATGAAGGCCTGGGAAGTCCTCTTTCGCAAGCAACTTCAATAACGTGTCAACACGCTGCTTCAATTGCTGCTTATCTTTGCCTGCAACGTTGATATGGCCCATCTTACGTCCGCTGCGCTTCTCTTTTTCGTACCAGTGCAGATGCACACCCTCTATGGCGTGGATCTGCACTGGAATGTTATCCGTCCCGATCACATTCACCATGGCGGTAGCTTCCACCAATGATGTATCACCAATAGGTAGTCCGGTTACTGCGCGCAGGTGGTTCTCAAACTGACACACGTCGGCACCCTGCTGGGTCCAGTGGCCAGAATTGTGTACACGAGGGGCGATTTCATTTACCAGCAGCTTGCCCTTAACATCGAAGAATTCAATGGCCAGCACGCCCACATAATTCAATTTATTGGATAGTTTTTCGAATGCTTCGACGGCCTGTTTTTGCAGGGCTTCGGCATCGGTAAGTGCCACCGACAGACTCAAAATGCCACTCTCATGGTGGTTTTGGGTCAGCGGATAGACTTTGATGGCACCATCTTTTCCGCGCGCTCCGATCACTGATACTTCGCGGTCAAACGGGATCCAAGCCTCGGCAACGATGGATTGCTCGTCGCGGCTTTCAGCCAGAAACGCTTCTATCTCTTGCCAAACCTGCGGCATTTCCTGTGCTGTCTTCAAGCGCCATTGACCCTTACCGTCATAGCCTTCAAGTGCACTTTTCAGCACCAGTGGTAGACCGATTTTATCTATGGCGTCTTCTAAATCTGTTTCGGTATTAACAACGTGGTAGGTGGCATTGGGGACGCCTGCATTATCTAACAGCTGTTTCTCCAAGCGACGGTCGCCACCGATGCGAATCGCTTCAGCGCCAGGAAGGAACTTCCCGCTGGCCTGGCATACTTCGAGAATATCTTGTGGGATGTGCTCGAACTCTGCAGTCACTACATCGCAGGAGTTCAATCCAGTCGCAAGATCCTGCTGATAGTTTTCAAGTGTCAGCGGGTGAACGACTGTGTGTGTACGTACATCATAAGCACGAACCGTTAAGCCCAAAGGAGCGCCAGCAAGGGACATCATGCGAGCCAACTGGCCCGCGCCCAATACCAATACCTGCATACCTGTTTAGTCCTCAGATGGATCCGGCTGACTTAATACCGTGTCTGTTTGTTGTTGGCGGAAGGCGTCAACCTTTGCCATTACCTCTGGTTCGAAAGCACCAATAATCTGTGCTGCCAGCAAACCCGCATTGGCAGCACCGGCATCGCCAATGGCAAGGGTACCTACCGCGACGCCTTTAGGCATCTGAACGATAGAAAGTAGTGAGTCGATACCTTTCAACATACGGCTTTGTACGGGTACGCCCAGAACCGGCAAACTGGTAAAGGCTGCGCACATGCCAGGGAGGTGTGCGGCTCCGCCAGCGCCACCGATGATGACTTTGATGCCACGCTCTTTAGCACTTCCAGCATACTCAGCCAGCAGGTGAGGGGTGCGATGTGCGGACACAACTTTGGTTTCATAACTGATGCCAAAACGGTCCAGCATCTCTGCGGCGTGTTGCATGGTGGGCCAATCGGATTTCGAGCCCATAATGATGCCAACTTGCATTGGATCTCCTGCTTGCGGTATTAAAGTGCGGTAAAAGATGGCGAATTATAGCGCTTTAACTCGATAAGTTGAATTTGCGTACTCAGGTTGTGGTTATTGGACCATAGGTTTGGTGGTCGATGACCGAGTTGTTGATGACGATTACGCGGGGGATACGGGAAATAGAGGCTTACCGACAGCGATGTATAGCGACGCATTACTAGCGCTGCAACAGCAGCAACTTATAGCTTACCCAACCGAAGCGGTGTTTGGTCTGGGCTGCGACCCTGACAGCGAGGCGGCAGTGAACAAACTGCTGGAGCTTAAGCAACGCCCGATAGAAAAAGGCCTGATCCTGGTGGCGGCGTCTGTTGAGCAGCTTACCGATTATATTGCCCTGGACACATTGGATGAGCAGCAGTGGAAACGAATCGAAGCCTCTTGGCCTGGTCCTAATACTTGGGTCATCCCAAAGCAGGTCGGGGTGCCTGAATGGCTGAGTGGCAAATTTGACTCGCTGGCGGTGCGAGTCAGCGCCCACCCTGTCGTGCAGGAGCTATGTCTGGCCTATGGCAAACCTATTGTGTCGACCAGTGCCAATTTAACCGGTGAACCACCTTGCCGGACTTACACTGAAGTAAAAGCCCAACTGGGCGACCGCTTAGGTGCTATTGTTGATGCGCCCTGTGGCCCTTCGTCTAACCCGACGCAGATCCGTGATGCGTTGACCAATCAAGTGCTTCGCCCCAGCTAAGGAGTATTCATGAGCCGACCCGAAGTAGCGCCGGTAAAGCAGTTTCTGCTTCAACTACAAGAGGAAATTTGTCAGCAACTGGCTGACATGGATGGTGTAGCCAGCTTTAACGAGGATGCCTGGCAACGGGACGAGGCTACTGAATCCCTGGGTGGCGGCGGTCGCAGTCGCGTGCTGACGAATGGCGCTGTATTCGAACAGGCGGGTGTTAACTTTTCTCATGTTACCGGGGCGCAGATGCCGGCATCGGCTACGGCCCATCGCCCCGAGTTGGCCGGGCGACGTTTTGAAGCCTTGGGTGTTTCCCTCGTCGTGCATCCCAAAAACCCTCATGTGCCCACTTCCCATGCCAATGTGCGTTTTTTCATTGCAGAAAAAGAGGGCGAAGCGCCTATCTGGTGGTTTGGTGGTGGTTTCGATCTGACCCCTTTTTATCCTGTTGAGGAAGATGTGGTGCATTGGCATCAAACCGCCAGTGATCTTTGTCAGCCGTTTGGTGAAGAGGTCTATCCCAAATATAAAAAGTGGTGTGATGAATACTTCTATCTCAAACATCGTCAGGAGACCCGTGGCGTTGGTGGGCTGTTTTTTGATGATCTGAACGAATGGGGTTTTGACCGTTGCTTTGATTTTATGCGTGCTGTGGGTGAGGGCTATCTTGATGCTTATTTGCCTGTGGTTGAGAAGCGAAAGCATACCGAATACACCGAGCAGCAACGAGATTTCCAGCTGTATCGCCGTGGCCGTTATGTGGAGTTTAACTTGGTATTTGATCGGGGAACGCTATTTGGGTTGCAGACGGGTGGGCGTACAGAGTCGATCTTAATGTCTATGCCACCACTGGTGCGTTGGGAATATAACTGGCAACCCGAGCCTGACTCGCTCGAGTCCCGGTTATATGAGCGCTATTTGAAGCCGCAGCAATGGCTGCCAGCCAGCTAGCGTTAGTCTTTGCTACCGACGGCCTCGTCGAGGTCGTCAACGTCCAGATCATCTGACGCTGAGTCATCATCACTCTCATCAGCACTCTGTTTGGAGGAGCCAAACAGAGTAAAGACACGCCTTTTGCTGGTACGTCTTATGTATTTGTCCCACACCTTCTGCTCAATAGTTGAGGGAGCAGTGTCTTTTTGGAACGTTTCCAAAAATGCCGTCTCTTCCTCTGTCGCTGGTGCTCGCTCGCCCTCATAAATGGCCTTGAACGCACGGCCGTGGGTTTCAAGAAGCATCGCTTCCTGTTTAGTGAAATCACCGCTGCGGCCAAATCCGCGTGGATAATTTTTGTCGTCAAAAAAGCGCTTCTCTGCTAAAAAACTTTTAGTCGCCATCTCAATCAACCCAATTGGTTAGATAACTCGCAATAAAGGCCGTTCTCACGCGGGGTAGTCGTGAATAACGATTGTCGGCGAAGTAATAGCAATACTCCTAAAATGCGTAAAACAAAAAAAATTTAACAAGTCGTGAAAATTTTTTGGAGACAGATGTGGATACCGAGTTACTTAAGACATTTTTAGAGGTTCACCGCACGCGACATTTTGGTCGAGCGGCTGAAAATCTGTTCCTTACGCCTTCTGCTGTCAGCTTTCGCATTCGCCAGTTGGAAACCTTGCTCGGTACCCCTTTGTTCACTCGGCATAGAAACAATATTCAGCTGACCAATGCAGGTGAAAGGTTGGTTGGCCATGCTGATGCCATGTTGCTGGCGTGGAAACGTGCGCAACAGGAAGTGGCATTGGGAAGTCGACAAATGTCTCAGCTTGCCATTGCCGCGCCTGCCAATATTTGGGATGCCAGGTTGCAGGACTGTTTAGCCCAGATCGGGATCAGCATGCCGGGGTTTGGCTTGCGTGCAGAGATATGCGCTGCCACCCAAGGGATGCGGCAACTGCAGGCAAGAACATTGGATCTGCTATTGATGTTTGATCCGCCCACCAACGATGAGGTTGAGCTGTCACCCTTGTTCGAAGTCGAATTGGTGATGGTGAGTTCAGTAGAGGGGCAGGGGCTGGAAGAAGCGGTCACCGAACGTTATCTGCGGGTCGATTGGGGGACAGCGTTTAGTATTCGTCATGCTCAGGCACTACCTCACGCGGGCGCGGCGATCCTGCATACCCCTTCGGCGCGTATCGCGTTGGAGTTTCTGCTTCAGTCAGGTGGTACCGTTTATTTGCCTCGCGCTATGGTCGAGAGTCATCTGCAGGAGGGCAGCCTGTTTTTGGTTGATGGGGCACCAGTGATCGCCCGTCAGGTCTACGGTGTGTACCTGAGCCAAAATGAACAGGCTGATGCCCTGAAGCAGGTGGTTGAGTTGCTTACTTTAAACTAGCCCGCTCAAGCCGGAGGTTGATTTCGCATGTGGTCGGCGAGTTGCGAAAATGCCTGCCTCAGTTGTTCTCTGAGTAATGGTGTATCTATTTCGATGTCCAGAGCGCGGTTCATACAGAACATCCACTGGTCACGCATCTCATCATCAATTTTAAAGGGCAGGTGGCGGGCCCGAAGTCTGGGGTGGCCATATTTTTGCTCAAACAGCCCTGGGCCTCCAAGCCAACCACTTAGGAACTCGTAAAAGCGTTCACGAATACTGTCCATTGGCTGAGGGTGTATCGCCAGTAATTCCGACGCTTCGGGGGCTTGCTCCATGATGTCATAGAAGCGATCTGATAACTGGCGCACTGCCTCGGCACCGCCCATCATCTGATAAGGTGTTTGCTCTGGGGTTGGGTGTTTTGGGGCTGAAGGCGCAGTATTTGATGACTTGTCACCAATCTTAAAAAGCTTTCTAATCATTACATCACTCAAAAACAGATCTTAGCTATGGACCAGTACGCGGTATTCGGTAACCCAATCGGTCACTCGAAGTCTCCCATGATCCACACGTTCTTTGCTCGTCAGACGGCGCAGAATATCAGTTATCAAGCGATCCTGGCACCTACCGACGGATTCGACAGTGCCGTTACGGAGTTTTTTCAACAGGGCGGAAAGGGCTGCAATGTCACCGTTCCATTTAAGGAAGAGGCGTACCGTTTTGCTGATCAGCTTTCGCCAAGAGCCAAAATTGCCGGGGCTGTGAATACTCTGAAGAAGCTGGATGATGGTGGCATTCTAGGCGACAACACCGATGGTGAAGGCTTGGTGCAGGACCTGTTGCTGCACGGTGTGCGCTTGCAAGGTAAGCGTGTATTACTGTTGGGTGCCGGTGGTGCGGCACGCGGTGCATTATTACCTTTGCTGGACCAGAATCCCGCCGAGTTGGTGATTGCCAACCGAACGGAATCGAAAGCGCATCAGCTTGCCGAGTTAGCAAAAGCCTATGGTCCGGTCAGTGGCTGTGGTTATGGTGAGGTGAAGCCTGAGCCGGTAGACATTATTATTAACTCTACCTCAGCCAGCCTGTCTGGTGATCTTCCGCCGATTCCGGCAGAAGTCGTTAGTCAGGATACGGTGTGTTATGACATGGCTTATGGTCAGGGTGATACCGCGTTTGTTGCCTGGGCTAAAGCGCAGGGCAGTAAATATCCCCTGGATGGATTAGGAATGCTGGTGGCGCAGGCGGCTGAATCGTTTGCCATCTGGCGGGGCATCAAACCCGGTACAAAAACTGTGTTAGGAGAACTACGCCGTAATCTTGGCCAACGCTGACATCAGTCAGCGTCGAGCATCTCCAGATATTCATCTTTCAGCACCACATAGTTATCAGCTGACTTGGTAAAGAACGCGCGCTCAGCATCTGACAAAGGGCGCGCTTGTTTTACTGGGTTACCTTTATATACGTAACCAGATGCCAGAGTTTTATTCGGCGGTACCACACTGCCTGCCGCAATAATCACATCGCTTTCTACAGTCACGTTGTCCATCACTACGGCGCTCATACCTACCAGTACACGATTGCCAATCACGCAACCGTGCAACATAACCTGATGGCCAATGGTGACATCATCACCGATTAAAGTGGGGTAACCTTCCGGGTTGCCCGGCGTTTTGCGAGTTACGTGTACGATACTGCCGTCCTGAATATTGCTGCGAGCACCCACTTCAATGCGATTCACATCGCCGCGCACGACGACTAATGGCCAGATGCTGCTGTCCTTACCTAAGGTGACATCACCGATCACAACGGCATCCTGATCCACATAACAGCCTTCAGACAAGGTAGGCATTATCTTTTTATAGGGTCTCAACATTAGTCTGGTCCTTTAATGACGTGTGACTAGTATGACCCATATGCATAAAGTGGGCTATTTGTCGTTTCTTATGCGTCTTTTATGCATAAGCAGTAAAAGTTAACCGTATCTCAACATAATTCCCGTCCATGTCCCTCCAAGCCCTTTTGTGGCGGGTTTTTAGCCAGAAATAAAAATATCAAAAATATTTCATAAAAAGCGTTGACGATGAGATTTAGGTCCCTATAATGCCGCCTCACTCGCTCAGGGCGAGGCAGCGGAAAGAAATAACAGGTTTTGTTTTTATCTTTCTACTGAGT
>NZ_BAABLI010000018.1:0-512 GCF_039544265.1 Corallincola platygyrae
ACAGTACCACGGCCTGAGATTGAGAATACGTCTTCGATTGGCAGCAGGAACGGCTTATCGATGTCACGCTCTGGCTCTGGGATGTAAGAATCCAGCGCTTCTGCCAGCTCGATGATCTTGTCTTCCCACTCTTTCTCGCCTTCCAGAGCTTTCAGAGCTGAACCCTGAATTACTGGCAGGTCGTCACCTGGGAAGTCATAGTCAGACAGCAGTTCACGAACTTCCATCTCTACCAGCTCAAGCAGCTCTTCATCATCTACCATGTCACACTTGTTCATGAATACGATGATGTAAGGTACGCCTACCTGGCGACCCAGCAGGATGTGCTCACGAGTCTGAGGCATTGGACCGTCAGTTGCTGCTACTACCAGGATCGCGCCGTCCATCTGGGCAGCACCGGTGATCATGTTTTTCACGTAGTCAGCGTGTCCAGGACAGTCAACGTGCGCGTAGTGGCGAGTTGGCGTGTCATATTCAACGTGAGAAGTTGCGATGGTGATACCACGCTCACG
>NZ_BAABLI010000019.1:0-524 GCF_039544265.1 Corallincola platygyrae
GTGCCGTCCTAAAATAAGTTGACGGTTTTCTATTAAGCCAGCGCCAATTCAGCGCTGGCTTTTTTGTGCACTTCTTCAGGCGTTTTCATGCCCAGGCTCAAGTGCGGCCTAAGTTGATTGTAGATAGCCACAGACTCCTTCACCAGCTGCTTAAGCTCAGTAAAACTATGGCACTTATGCAACAAAAACTCCTGCTTTAAAATGCCGTTAACCCGCTCAGCCAATGCATTCTGGTAGCAGTCGTAGCCATCTGTCATCGAAGGTGTGATGCTGTGTTGACGAAGCACGGATTGATAAACGGATGAGCAGTACTGAAGCCCTCGGTCTGAGTGATGTATCAGAGGCTGTGTTGTGAGCCGGTTTTTAATCGACATATTCAGGGCATTAACCACATCCGTGGCCTTCATTTCCCGACTTAACTCGTAGCCCATGATTTTGCGGCTATAAGTATCTGTCGTCAGCGACAGGTAATGCACACCTTCGCCGCTCTCTACATAGGTAATATCACTGGCATAGACCTGCTC
>NZ_BAABLI010000020.1:0-529 GCF_039544265.1 Corallincola platygyrae
GTAATTTTAGTAAGGAGGTGATCCAGCCCCAGGTTCCCCTAGGGCTACCTTGTTACGACTTCACCCCAGTCATGAATCACTCCGTGGTGATCGCTCTCCCGAAGGTTAAGCTAACCACTTCTGGAGCAACCCACTCCCATGGTGTGACGGGCGGTGTGTACAAGGCCCGGGAACGTATTCACCGTGGCATTCTGATCCACGATTACTAGCGATTCCGACTTCACGGAGTCGAGTTGCAGACTCCGATCCGGACTACGACGGACTTTGTGAGATTAGCTCCACCTCGCGGCTTCGCAACCCTCTGTATCCGCCATTGTAGCACGTGTGTAGCCCTACTCGTAAGGGCCATGATGACTTGACGTCGTCCCCACCTTCCTCCGGTTTATCACCGGCAGTCTCCTTAGAGTTCCCGACCGAATCGCTGGCAACTAAGGATAAGGGTTGCGCTCGTTGCGGGACTTAACCCAACATTTCACAACACGAGCTGACGACAGCCATGCAGCACCTGTCTCAGAGCTCCCGAAGGCAC
>NZ_BAABLI010000022.1:0-626 GCF_039544265.1 Corallincola platygyrae
AACCTTTCCTCCTCGCTGAAAGTGCTTTACAACCCGAAGGCCTTCTTCACACACGCGGCATGGCTGCATCAGGCTTGCGCCCATTGTGCAATATTCCCCACTGCTGCCTCCCGTAGGAGTCTGGGCCGTGTCTCAGTCCCAGTGTGGCTGATCATCCTCTCAGACCAGCTAGAGATCGTCGCCTTGGTAAGCCATTACCCTACCAACTAGCTAATCTCACTTGGGTTCCTCTAAAGGCGAGAGGTCCGAAGAGCCCCCTCTTTGGTCCGTAGACGTTATGCGGTATTAGCAGTCGTTTCCAACTGTTGTCCCCCACCTCAAGGCAGATCCCCAAGCATTACTCACCCGTCCGCCACTCGTCAGCAAAAGAGCAAGCTCTTTTCTGTTACCGTTCGACTTGCATGTGTTAGGCCTGCCGCCAGCGTTCAATCTGAGCCATGATCAAACTCTTCAATTAAAAGTTTTAATCTTTGTCTCAACTCAACGAAATAACTTTGAACTTTAAAGTTCATGGTCACTCACGTTTAAGCTGAAGAAATTTTGATTACTTCAACATCCGTGAGTGCCCACACAGATTGTCTGACCAAATTGTTAAAGAGCTCGCTAAACCCATTCGTTTAGCGCCG
>NZ_BAABLI010000023.1:0-1191 GCF_039544265.1 Corallincola platygyrae
TTAGAGCATCCAAACGCTAACAGGGAAATAGCAAGAGCTTTGATATTTTTCAAAAGCGCAACACTCCTTTGTACTGCTAACGCCGCAAAAAGAGGCGAGTGCAGCGAGTCCGGCGGCCGAAGGCCGCACCCTTGTTTGCCTTGTTATACATCACCGACTGCCAAGATTGAAGAATGCTTCGAACCCCTGCATTAGTTGGTCTGCGCCGAGGTACATGTTGCTCATAGGGTCGAACGCTACCCCCTGATATGTTGCTGAGTACAATGCTGCTGTGTATAAAGCAGTGGCACCTTCGTTGGCGTCACCGCCCCAACGAAACTGGATGACAATAGTATTCTCAGGATCGATGTCTTCATTCGGGGGCAAGTATTCAGCAAGCTCAGAGTATGAAATCTTGTAGGTCTCGACCCCAGTTTCTCTACCGTCAAGTATGACCGGCAGGAACCCCGAGTGGGTGCCCAGATCAACATTGCGCTCATAAACTGCTATCGGGTTAAATTTCTGCGCGGCTTCATTAAGCCTATCTGTGTTTAGGGGGGCATCCCCAGCGAGAAAAAGAAATAAGTCCAACGACATAGCTAAGTTTCCCTACTGTAATCCATGTGATGTATAACGCCGCAAGCACGGGCAACGGACTGCGGCTCGCCGCGTCGTGTTCGTTGTCCCCGAGGAGCGCAGCGACGAGTTAGTGACTTGCATTGTTATACACCAACCACATCCAAGAACAGGCTATCGTTCTTTCTACTTGGCTTAACTTGGTAGTTAAAAGTTCCCCTACTACCCAGTGCGACCTCCAGAACCCATTTTGCAGCTGGATTAGATTTGTGCGCCTTTAGCAGACCCTCGAGAACTTTTCTTTCATCGATTTGAACCATCTTTAGCAACTCGTGTTTTTCAACAAAAGCAACTGCGTCCGCGTATGAGTTTGCCTGTTTATCTCGCTGATTCAGGTTCCCTATCAGGTTTATGGATAGCTTATGTGTATCACTTGTTGTGTGAAGGCAAAAATCGGTGGCTGATAGATTGTTTGAATAATCATCGTCGGCGTAACTCACATGAATGTGAGAGTAGGTTTTTCTAAGCGATACTTTCATTTCCCCTCCTTGGTGTATAACGCCTAAAACAGGGAGCAAGTTAGCGGCAAAGCCGCGCTGTTGAACTTGTCCCAATGGTTTTTCTTGTTAGCAGTAC
>NZ_BAABLI010000024.1:0-4783 GCF_039544265.1 Corallincola platygyrae
CCAGGACAGTCAACGTGCGCGTAGTGGCGAGTTGGCGTGTCATATTCAACGTGAGAAGTTGCGATGGTGATACCACGCTCACGCTCTTCTGGGGCGTTATCGATCTGATCGAAAGCTTGCGCTGTACCACCGTATACTTTAGCCAGTACGTTGGTGATGGCTGCTGTCAGAGTCGTTTTACCGTGGTCAACGTGACCGATTGTGCCTACGTTAACGTGCGGTTTCGTACGTTCAAACTTTTCTTTTGCCATGGTCTTTCCTCTATCATCAGGCAGTCGGGCGGCAGACACCACCAAAACCCCTCCGCATTAGTGGCGGAAGAGTATAAACGATTTTGAGGGTTCTGGAAGCACAAAATAGGAGTGGTGCTGATAGGCAGATTTGAACTGCCGACCTCACCCTTACCAAGGGTGCGCTCTACCGACTGAGCTATATCAGCACAACATGCTACTGGAGCGGGCAGCGGGAATCGAACCCGCATCATCAGCTTGGAAGGCTGAGGTAATAGCCATTATACGATGCCCGCGGTGTCTTCAGCCGACCTCAAAAGCATCAAAAAATATGGTGGAGGGGGAAGGATTTGAACCTTCGAAGGCTGAGCCGGCAGATTTACAGTCTGCTCCCTTTGACCACTCGGGAACCCCTCCTGATTTCCTGTCGAGTTGAGAACACTCTCAGAGCCCGCTTTATTTGGACTCCCCCGTTCAGGTGGAGCGCATTCTAAAGAAAGGATTTTGGCGGTGCAACCGTTTATTTGAAAAAATATGCGAAAAAGTTTCATCTGCACATTTTTCATCCGAAACGGGCCAAATTTCGCTGTTTTTTTATTCCGAGCGATAACTATTCAGGCCCTGCAACACCAAATCGGGGCGATATTCGCTCTCACTTAATAAACAATCGGGTAACTTTGTCGCATCGCCACCAGTAACAAATAGCTTTGGGGCGGTATTTGTTTTCAAAGTTCGACGCGCGGTATCTTTTGCCTGCTGAAACACGCCAATCAACACAGCTTGCAGCCCACCAGAAACACAATCCGCGGTTGTTATTCCAAATCGCGCCGAAAGATCATCGCTACCAGGTGTATTGGATTGACCGGGACCGGCTACCTTTTGCGTATTACCAAAAAGCGCCTCCCGCATGGTTTTCAGACCAGGCGTTATCCAGCCACCTTTATGCTGGCCAAATTCATCAACAAGATCGACAGTGATAGCTGTTCCCACATCGATAACTATCAGGGGTGCGCGACACTCGACTCTAGCACCCAACATAGCCAGCCAGCGGT
Organism: Corallincola platygyrae; assembly: GCF_039544265.1. Lineage (NCBI taxonomy): Bacteria > Pseudomonadati > Pseudomonadota > Gammaproteobacteria > Alteromonadales > Psychromonadaceae > Corallincola > Corallincola platygyrae. The sequence goes on from NZ_BAABLI010000024.1 coordinate 1,283, forward strand.
CAACACCCAGGTTGCCATATTGGCGATAGGCATTTATCAATCCAAATGCATGTGGCGGCGTCTTCACTTCCTGGTATTTAATGCCTTTGGATTCAGAAAAGCTTAACAATTCATCAGATAATGGCGCAGCCGCAACAGATGCCATCAATAATTCTGTTTCGTTGTGGTGGCTAACAAGATCATTTACCGTATCAATAAGATCCTTGTGGCACACAGCCTTATGCGCAAACAGTTCGCGACCGACACTGACACAAACTTTGGCGCGAGTATTACCCACATCAATAAGTATGCTCATGTCCGCCCTCTCACCGAGATCTCTCCCCCCATGTAGGGTGTTATCCTGCCGTTTTGCTCCACCAAGAGTGCACCGACACTGTCTACTCCCCGACAGATACCCGTGATCCGCTTATCGCCCATCGCAAGTGTGACCGGTTTATCCATATAAAGATCGAAGTCCTGCCATCGCCTATGAAACTGACCAAAGCCCCTGCCATCAAATTCAACCAGCGCCTGCTCCAGTGCAACAAGGAGATCTGCAGCCAGAACATTGCGGTCGACAGGTTTACTAATGACCGTTGATAGGTCGGTCCATGGCTGATCAATTTGTTTTGCCGCATCTTCCGGCATGGATACGTTCAAACCTACACCAACAACCAAGTCGCAGGCATCACCTACCTGCCCCACCAACTCAACCAGGATCCCACCAAGCTTTTTGCCAGCAACATAAATATCATTGGGCCATTTTAGTTGAACATCACCCACGCCAAGATTTGATAGCGTTTCAGCTACGACTACGCCAACCACTAACGAAAGGCCCATCGCGCCTTGAAGACCAGATTGCAGCTGCCAGTAAAGGGAAAAGTAGAGGTTGGCGGCAAATGGCGACGCCCATTGACGGCCTCGCCGACCGCGGCCAGATGTCTGCATTTCTGCTAAACATGCCTGCCCCGGTTCAAGCGATGCTTGTTCGGTATGAGAGTTTAAATTCAGCCTTTCAAGCAGATACTGGTTGGTCGAATCAATGGTGTCAAACACTAAGGGCACGGGCAGGTTTGTCGAAAACTGGCGCATCCTGGCGGCGATATCACCATCGCATAACAGCTTGATTGGCTTTGCCAGCGTATAGCCTCTTCCCGGCACTGAATAGATATCAATACCTAACTCGCGCAACGCTTTGACATGCTTGCCCACGGCAGCACGGCTGATACTCAGTTGCTCGCCTAACGCTTCTCCACTGCAGAATCCGCCTTTACTTAAGCGTTTTAGGATGAAGATCTGCTTATCATGCATTTAAACTATCCAACGCAGTATCTAAATCTGTCCGACCGTCGCGACCGATTAATTGCACTTCAGGCTCCAGAAGAATACTGAAGTTTTCATTCACTTTGGCCCTGACTTCCCCTGCTAACCGGATCACGTCGGCAGCGTTTGCTGTGCCAAGGTTGACCAGTACCAAGGCTTGTTGCTGGTGCACTGACGCATCGCCAACGGTATATCCCTTCAAGCCTAATTTGTCGATAAGCCATCCAGCAGCCAATTTAGAGTAGCCTTCGCCATCTTCAAACCAGACGAGATCTGGATATGCATCGACTAAAGTGGCCCTATGTTCATTGGTCACCCTGGGATTCTTGAAAAAACTACCTGCATTGCCCAGTTGTTTGGGATCAGGCAGTTTAGACTGACGAGTTTCAATAACACGGTTAGCTATTGCCATTGCAGATAGTGGCTGTTGCTGTTCCAAGGACCTTAATGGTGCGTAACCAATATGCGGCTCCCAGCTTTTAGGGAGTTTATAGGTTACCGCTGTAATGACACCAAGCTCAGGGTTGCGCTTAAAGGTTGAATCTCGGTAACCAAATTTACAGCTCCTATGGTCAAGCGTCTCAACCTGTTTAGTATTCCAATTAAACAGCTCAACGCTTTCACAGAAACTTCCTTGCTCGACCCCATAAGCCCCTATGTTTTGGATCGGCGCTGCCCCTACAGTCCCAGGTATCAGTGCCAGGTTTTCCAAGCCTGGCATCCCTCTGGCTATGCAGTACATCACCAGGTCATGCCAGTTTTCTCCTGCTGCTGCCCGCACCAGAAAACAGCCCTCCAGCTCTTTTATCGTTATCCCTTTCAATTGGTTGATAACGATTGGCTTCGTGATCGTTTGGTATGGGAGTATGTTGCTACCACTACCCAGGATGAGTGGTAACGGCCCATCAGCTAATCCAACTAATGTATCGATATCTGATAAAAAAGTGATTTCTCGACACTCAGCACTAATACCAAAGGTATGAAAAGGCTTAAGATTCAAAACAGGTATTCCGAAAAATTGATTGCAAATAGCTTAACCGAATTAGCGCTACTAAGTCGGCATTAAAGACAAAGCTTTTCAAGTTTGACAACAAAATGCATCAATAACCGATAGGAGAACAACGTGGCAAAAGTAAGCTTTATTGGGCTTGGAGTAATGGGCTTTCCAATGGCTGGCCACCTCGCAACGTCAGGGCATGATGTCACCGTCTACAACCGCACCAAAATTAAAGCGGAAAGCTGGGCAACCAAGTATAAGGGAAAGGTAGCAGATACACCGTGTGATGCGGCCAAAGACGCCGAATTCATCATGATATGCGTTGGTAATGACAACGACCTACGCAGCATTATGAATGGTCCCGATGGTGTCTTAAGCAGTGCGACGCCCGGCGCAGTTATCGTCGACCACACAACAACCTCGGCCATTGTGGCCAGAGAGATGGATGATGCTTGTCGTGTACAAGGTCTCGCGTTCCTGGATGCTCCGGTATCAGGAGGGCAAGCGGGCGCGGATAATGGTGTACTGACCATTATGGTGGGTGGTGAAGAAACCACTTACACGAATGCGGCACCGATACTAGAAAGTTACGCTAAAAGCCAAAAGCTAATGGGACCTGTAGGTTCCGGCCAGCTAACCAAAATGGTCAATCAGATCTGTATTGCAGGGGTGGTACAAGGTCTGGCAGAGGGCGTACATTTTGCGCAGCAAGCCGGATTGGATGTTCAATCTGTATTTGACGTTATAAGTCACGGCGCCGCTCAGTCCTGGCAAATGGAAAACCGCGTAGCGACCATGAACAACGACGAGTACAACCATGGTTTTGCGGTTGAATGGATGCGAAAAGATCTGGGCTTTGCACTAGAGGAAGCAAAACGTGGAGGTGTTTCGCTTCCTATAACCGCTTTGGTGGATCAATTTTATGCTGATGTTGAAAATCTTGGCGGTAAACGCTGGGATACGTCCAGCCTATTAACTCGCTTGCAGGCACTTTCGCCCAAAAAGTAATTGCTGACAGATTGATAGTACAAGCCCACTTTCTGGTGTGCTTTTTATTTGCTTTTAGCTAGGGTCTTTCTCTATGTTGGTTTGCAGAGAGTCGAAAACCAAAGACCCCTCATGTACAAACCGGCAGGATAGGTAACAAAACAAACCGGGAACATAGGTTACACATAAGCTGCATGGGTAAGGAGGACTTGCCC
>NZ_BAABLI010000025.1:0-5552 GCF_039544265.1 Corallincola platygyrae
TTGAGCGAGATCGCAAGCGCAAAGAAGCAGAGCGTAAAAAAGCGGAGCAAGAAGCGAAGAAGGCAAAAGAGCTAGCAGCAAAGGCTGAACGAGATCGTAAGGCGAAAGAAGCTGAGCGACGCAAAGCTGAGGCTGAACGCAAGAAACAGGAACAAGCCAGACGCAAAGCTGAAGAAGCTGCGCGCAAGAAGAAGGAAGAGGAAAGGAAGCGAAAAGAAGCTGAAGAGAAAAAACGCAAGGAAGAAGCTGCGAGAAAAGAAGCTGAGCGTAAGCGCAAAGAGGAAGAAGCCCGTCAATTGGCTGAGATGGAGCAAATGATGATGGCAGAAATGGCAGCGGAACAAGCGCAAATCAGCGAACAGCGGCAACGAATGATTTTGTCTGAGAAAGACAAATACGTGGCAATGATCCGCCAAAAAATTCAGCGCAACCTCAATACTGATGGTCTGCAGGGGAGAACCTGCTCCATCTATTTGAAACTCGCTTCTGGTGGTTTGGTATTGGATGTCCGGCGCCTGGAAGGCGACCAGTTAGCATGTAGTGAGACCATTCGAGCCGTGCGAAAGGCTGAGCCTTTGCCTGTATCCAAAGACCCTGACGTATTTTCGCAACTCAAAGAAATTAACCTGAAGTTAGAACTCGACGAGTAAATAGGACTTTTCATGAAACGGTTACTGATAGCCACTCTTGGCATCTTGCTCTCTTTTGCCTCCTCGTGGAGCTTTGCCGCCCTGGAAATTGTCATTACAGAGGGGATGTCCGAGGCCAGGCCTGTTGCTGTCGTGCCTTTTAAAAGCCTCGACGGAAAAGTGCCGCCCACAGATTTAGCTGAAGTAGTTGCCAGCGATCTCCGCCGCAGTGGTCGTTTTAACCCGGTTGATATTCAGCAGATGCCACAAACGCCAAGTAGCTCGACTGAGGTCAACTTCGAAGCATGGGCAATATTGGGTGTTGAGGCTGTGGTTGTTGGAACCACTCGCATGCAGCCAGATGGTAACTATGTGGTGAACTATGAGCTCGTCGACGTTATCCGAGGTAAAGAGCTTAATGGGGGTAAACCCATGCTCAAGGACCGTAAGCTGGTTGAAGATACGGGCTTCGTGCTATCACAAGGGCAACGGGCGGTTAAGCCTCGGCAGATGCGTCAATACGCGCATCTGATCTCAGATCGCGTTTTTCTGAGCCTGACGGGCCAGCGCGGTGCTTTTCTAACGCGTATTGCCTACGTCGTGGTTAATCACAACGCTAAAGTGCCATTCCAGCTGATGGTGGCTGATTATGACGGTTACAACGAAACACCATTGGTGCGCAGCAAAGAGCCCATTATGTCTCCCAACTGGTCCCCAGATGGGAAAAAGCTGGCGTATGTCACATTTGAAAAACGAAAATCAGAAATATATATCCAAGATATCTACACAGCGAAGCGCACAAAGCTGACGACGTTCGAAGGTATTAATGGGGCCCCACAATGGTCACCGGATGGTAAAAAAATCGCCATGGTGTTATCCAAGGATGGCAATCCCGATATTTATGTAATGGATATTGAAACCAAAGCGTTAACGCGTGTAACCAATCATCGAGCCATCGATACAGAGCCTTCTTGGTCACCGGATGGGCAATCACTCGTGTTTACGTCTGAGCGGGGTGGTAAACCTCAGATTTATCGCGTACATTTAGCAACTGGCAAGGTCGTTCGTTTGACGTTCGATGGTGAAATGAACCTAGGTGGTTCAATCTCTCCCAGCGGCGAAGAGCTGATCATGGTGAACAGGACACGAGGTCGTTACCACATTGCCAAACAAGATTTGACTTCAGGGGTGATGCAAGTCCTCACGCAAACGCGACTGGATGAATCGCCTAGCTTAGCGCCAAACGGTAGCATGATTATTTACAGTACTTTGCACGGTCAGCGGCAAGTATTGGGTATGGTATCTATCGATGGGCGGTTTAAAGCCAGGTTGCCAGCGGCGGACGGTGAAGTGCGTGCTCCTGCATGGTCACCATATCTTTATTAGGTCTAACAATAATCGTAAGGAACGTAACAAATGCGTCTCAAAGATCTGTTTAAGGGTGTTGTAGTAGCGCTGCCACTGTTCGTGTTGATGGCTTGTAGTACTACTCAAGAAGATAGTGATGCAACAGCTACTACTTCTGGCCCTAGCACTGAAGTTGTCGAACCAGCAGATGAAGCGGCAGAAACCAGCGTAGCTGAACCTGTACTGACTCCAGAGCAGGAACGCGAATTACAGCAAGCTGAATTGCGCAAGCAGCACATCATCTACTTCGAATTTGACAAGTCCGACGTTCAGAATCGCTTTGCTGATATCCTGGATGCTCACGCTGCTTACCTTCGTGCTAACACACAGGTAAAAGTGTTGATTGAAGGTCATGCTGATGAGCGTGGTACACCAGAGTACAACATCGCATTGAGCGAGCGTCGTGCTAAAGCGGTTGCTATGTATCTGCAAGGCTTGGGCGTGCTTGATTCACAGATCTCTATCGTTGCTTACGGTGAAGAGAAGCCTGTTGACACTAGCCGTACCGAAGACGCGTTCGCCAAGAACCGTCGTGCAGTATTGGTATACTAAGAAAGAAGCGCTATGAAGTACGCATCCATTGGCGTACTGCTCAGCGTTGCCTTGTTACCGGCGCAGTCTCTTGCAGAGCCTGCGCCGGTAACGGATCTAGGGGCAGCATCAGGGCAGGACATCGCCGTCTTAAAACAGCAGCTTGAACAAGCATCCCGCCTTCAGGTTCAGACACAGCAAAGCTTACAATCGCTCCAGTCTGAAGTGGACGAGCTTCGTGGTATGCTGGAAACTCAGAACCATCAGATGCAGCAGATGCTTCAGCGGCAGCGAGAGCTTTACCAAGAGCTTGACCGTCGGCTGGCGTCAGCACCTGCAACTCCTGTGCCTTCAGTGCCAACGACTGGCGAGGGTGAGGGTGATAAAACTGCAGAGTTGTCTGAATCTGCTGTTTATCAGAATGCAGTAAACCTGGTGCTCAAAGAGAAACAGTACGACCAGGCTATTCCGGCATTTTATGATTTCATCAACCAGTATCCGTCTTCTGAGCTAACGCCGAATGCGCGTTATTGGTTGGGTCAACTGTTGTTCAATAAAGGTGAGCGCAAGGATGCGAATGCGCAGTTTGAGGCTGTGGTGAACCAATATCCTAATTCGCCTAAGCGTTCTGATGCCATGTTGAAGATGGCGATGATTGCTCAATTGAATAGCGACAGTGCAAATGCGAAAACTTTGTACAATCGCGTTATCAAGGAGTATCCCGGTTCACCTAGTGCACAAATTGCACGAACCAAGCTGTCTTCGCTCAAATAACAAGCGAACGCGTTGAAAAGTGTGAAAAACAGCAAATAAGCTATTGCAACCGGCGGCCAAATAAGTATTATTAGCCGCCGTCGCCAAGGGGGGCTAAGCTTAGCTTTCTTGTGTGACAAAATGATGGGTCGTTAGCTCAGTTGGTAGAGCAGTTGACTTTTAATCAATTGGTCGCTGGTTCGAATCCAGCACGACCCACCATCATCTCTCTCTCTAGAGAGGTTTGCTTTTCTAATCTCAAAGAGAAGCAGTGTAAGTGTCTAAAGATGGGTCGTTAGCTCAGTTGGTAGAGCAGTTGACTTTTAATCAATTGGTCGCTGGTTCGAATCCAGCACGACCCACCATCTTTCTAAAACACTTACAGCACCTTGGATTGGGTCGTTAGCTCAGTTGGTAGAGCAGTTGACTTTTAATCAATTGGTCGCTGGTTCGAATCCAGCACGACCCACCATCCCAAGTCTCGTTTTTCTCTCAATCACGAACATTTTGTTTAAATTGTTTTCTAAACCTACAGAGCAGATAGCTTTGCGGTAAGCCCATGGCGTATAATTTCGCACACTGAATATTTCCAGAGAGTGAGCAATGAATCAGGTTCAGATCCTTGAGCAGTCCAGTTATCCGTTTCCTCCAAAACCCGCACCTTTAACAGATGCGGAGAAAGAGAGCTATAAATCGCGGATTAAGCAGCTGCTACAGGAAAAGAACGCAATTTTGATTGCCCACTACTACACAGACCATGAAATCCAGGCTTTAGCGGAAGAGTCTGGTGGTTTCATCGGTGACTCCCTTGAGATGGCGAAATTTGGTGCTAAGCATGAGGCAGATACGCTTATTATCGCTGGCGTGCGCTTTATGGGTGAGACCGCCAAAATCCTAAGCCCGGAAAAGCGGGTACTAATGCCGACATTGGAAGCTACCTGCTCACTGGATTTGGGCTGTGGCGCCGACGAATTTGAAGCTTTCAAACAAAAATACCCTGACCATACTGTTGTGGTTTATGCCAATACATCTGCTGCAGTAAAAGCAAAAGCGGATTGGGTGGTAACCTCGAGCATTGCGCTTGACGTGGTTGAACACTTAGATTCGGAAGGTGAAAAGATCCTGTGGGCGCCAGACCGCCACCTCGGTTCTTATATTGCCAAGCAAACAGGCGCTGAGATGGTCATGTGGCAGGGTGCTTGTATTGTTCACGACGAGTTCAAGTCGCGTGCATTGCTGGATCTGAAAAAACAGTATCCAGACGCCGCTGTTTTGGTTCACCCTGAATCTCCAGCCAGTGTCGTGGATATTGCCGATGCTGTTGGTTCGACGACTCAGTTGATTAAAGCGAGTCAGGCCCTGCCAAATACTCAATTCATCGTGGCGACAGATAAAGGGATCTTTTACAAGATGCAGCAGCTGTCACCAGAGAAAGAGTTTATTGAGGCTCCTACGGGCGGTAATGGTGCAACTTGCCGAAGCTGTGCACACTGTCCCTGGATGGCCATGAATGGCCTGAAAGCAGTCGAAGACGCACTTCTTGGTGAGAGTGAAGGGCATGAAGTGTTTGTTGACGCTGAACTCCGTGAGAAGGCGCTGGTGCCATTGAATCGAATGGTTAACTTCCAGGCGGGTATGTAAGTCACCGCAACAGGAAGCTAACTGCTCGTTAACTAAGCAGTTGTGCGCTGAACCATTGACCTGACCCTGGCTTTTCCCTATCATACGCCGCGCCTTGTAAGGGCATGCATTGCTATCGGATTGTTTTAAGTGATGCCCGTGGATTTCAACACGAAAAATTGAAATGACAATCAGATTTAGGTGAGGTGTCCGAGTGGCCGACTCGGAGGCGTTAGCCGGAGAGAGCGTCGGAGCTTGTCGACGACGACCCGAAGGGTGAGAGGTGAAACCTCGAATAACGAGCACGCATGGCGTGCGACAAGGCCCGGGTAAATCTCCAACGTGGATTTCAACACGAAAAATTGAAATGACAATCAGATTTAGGTGAGGTGTCCGAGTGGCCGAAGGAGCACGCCTGGAAAGTGTGTATACGGAAACGTATCGAGGGTTCGAATCCCTCCCTCACCGCCATTATTATTAGGAAGCCCAGCATCATGCTGGGCTTTCTTGTTTTCGGCGGTCGGTCGCGAGCGTCCGGCTGCGCAATCACAGATTGCTTGCGTTCGCCGGTGCAAAGCAGTGCTTTGCTATTCCCGGCTTACCCCTCACCGC
>NZ_BAABLI010000026.1:0-15664 GCF_039544265.1 Corallincola platygyrae
AAGGTCTGCGTTTCGCGATCCGTGAAGGTGGCCGTACAGTAGGCGCCGGTGTTGTTGCTAAGATCATCGAGTAATCGATAATCTAAGTTTTGACAAGGGCCCGAGGTAACGGGCTCTTGTTTTTAGGGGTGTAGTTCCAATTGGTAGAACAGCGGTCTCCAAAACCGATGGTTGGGGGTTCGAGTCCCTCCACCCCTGCCAGATTTTTTAGCAATAACCTCGCTTTTTTATAGCGGGGTTGTTGCGTCTTTAGATGGATGCAAGGTTGGTGTATGAACGCAAACACAGAAACCCAGAGCAGTGGACTTGACAGCGTTAAGTGGCTGGTCGTTTTCGCCATTCTTATCGCAGCGGTCGTAGGTAACTACTTCTTCGCTGAACAGTCAGTCCTGGTTCGTGCCGGAGCCGTAGTGGTTGCCGTTGCCGTTGCTGCATTGATTGCTCTTCAAACTGAGAAGGGCCGCAACGCACTGGTATTCGCTAAGGAATCCAGGGTCGAAGTGAAAAAAGTTGTCTGGCCGACTCGCCAGGAAGCTGTTCACACCACTCTGATTGTTTTCGCTGCGGTTGTAGTAATGTCGCTTGTATTGTGGGGCTTGGACGGCATCATGGTTCGTCTGGTCGCATTCTTTACTGGGGTGAGTATCTAATATGTCTGACAAAATGCGTTGGTACGTAGTACAGGCATTTTCTGGCTTTGAAGGCCGAGTTGCCCAATCACTCAAAGAACACATCAAGATGCACGACATGGAGCATCTGTTTGGTGAGGTCCTGGTACCTACCGAAGAGGTGATCGAGATGCGTGCCGGGCAGAAGCGTCGCAGTGAGCGTAAGTTCTTCCCTGGTTACGTGCTTGTCCAGATGATCATGAACGATGACAGCTGGCACCTGGTACGTGATGTACCACGTGTACTTGGTTTCATTGGTGGAACCAGTGACCGTCCTGCGCCGATTACAGACAAAGAAGCGAACGCTATCTTGCAACGTCTGGAAGACAATGTTGATCAGCCTACACCTAAGACGCTGTTTGAAGTGGGTGAAGTGGTTCGTGTTATCGACGGACCTTTTGCGGACTTCAATGGTGTAGTTGAAGAGGTTGACTACGAAAAGAGCCGCGTAAAAGTCTCAGTACTTATCTTCGGTCGCTCTACACCTGTAGAACTGGAATTCGTACAAGTCGAAAAATCCTGATCAAAAATTCAGCAGATTTATTGTAAAGGGCAGCGGGTCACTATATAATCCGCTGCCCTTAAATCGATGGGGAGCCCTAAAAAGGCGTTTGCACCCGTAAAGAGGAAGCTCAAAATGGCTAAAAAAGTCGAAGCATATATCAAGCTGCAAGTTGCAGCCGGTATGGCTAACCCTAGTCCTCCGGTAGGTCCGGCACTGGGTCAGCACGGTGTTAACATCATGGAATTCTGTAAAGCGTTCAACGCAAAAACAGATTCTATTGAGAAAGGTGCACCAGTACCTGTAGTTATCACTGTTTATAACGACCGTTCTTTCACTTTCGAGACTAAGACTCCACCAGCATCTTACCTTCTGAAGAAGGCTGCTGGCATCAAGTCTGGCTCTGGTCGTCCTAACACTGAGAAAGTGGGTACCGTTACTCGCGCTCAGTTAGAAGAGATCGCTAAAACCAAAGAAGTTGACCTGACCGGTGCTGATTTGGACGCGATGGTTCGTTGTATTGCTGGATCTGCCCGTGCGATGGGCCTGAATGTGGAGGGCTAATCGATGGCTAAACTATCTAAGCGCCTGCGTACTATTCGCGAAAAAGTTGACGCTACTAAAGAGTACGAAATCAACGAAGCGGTTGCACTGCTGAAAGAACTGGCGACTGCCAAGTTCGTTGAGAGTGTAGACGCTGCTGTAAACCTGGGTATTGACGCTCGTAAATCTGACCAAAACGTACGTGGTGCAACTGTACTGCCACACGGTACTGGTCGTGACGTTCGCGTAGCTGTTTTCACTCAGGGCGCTAACGCTGAAGCTGCTAAAGAAGCTGGTGCCGACCTGGTAGGTATGGACGATCTGGCTGCGCAGGTTAAAGCTGGCGAAATGAACTTCGACGTTGTTGTTGCTTCTCCAGACGCAATGCGCGTTGTTGGTCAATTGGGTCAAATCTTAGGTCCTCGTGGCCTGATGCCTAACCCTAAGACCGGCACTGTAACTCCTAACGTAGCTGAAGCAGTTAAAAACGCTAAAGCTGGTCAGGTTCGTTACCGCAACGACAAGAACGGTATCATCCACTCCACAATCGGTAAGGTAGATTTCAGCGAAGATAAGCTGAAAGAGAACCTGGAAGCATTGCTGGCTGCTCTGAAGAAGGCTAAGCCTGCTTCAGCTAAAGGTCAGTACATCGCCAAGGTTAGCCTGTCTACCACCATGGGTGCGGGTGTTGCGATTGACCAGGGTTCTCTGGAGCGCTAAGCGCCGCCAGACTCTGGACATCGCGGAGACGAGCATCTTATAATGTTCGGCTTCGCACGGGTTGGGGCGCTTTGCGCCTCCATCCAAGACCGTAGGTGTTTTGGTGAAAGCTAAGACTTAATTATTTGCCTACGCAGATGGTGTCAACCCAGGAGCAAAATTCTGCACTCCTGGTTGTACACCTTATAAGGTGCCTCACATTTGTTGAGGTTGTATGACGAGCCGGATTTTCCGGTGAAAACCAGGAGTTTAAGCCAATGGCACTGAAACTCGACGACAAAAAAGCCATCGTCGCTGAAGTCAACGAGGCTGCCAAAGGCGCTCAATCTGCAGTAGTAGCAGACTCTCGTGGTGTTGAAGTAGGCGCAATTACTGCGCTGCGCGCAAAAGCGCGTGCTGAAGGTGTTTACATGCGTGTAGTACGTAACACCCTGGCACGTCGCGCGGTTCAAGGCACTGATTACGAGTGTTTGGTAGATACCTTCACTGGTCCTACTCTGATTGCTTTCTCTAACGAACATCCAGGTGCAGCTGCACGTTTGTTCAAAGAGTTCGCAAAAGAAGAAGACAAGTTTGAAGTTAAAGCCGCTGCATTTGAAGGTGAAATTGTTGACGCGGGTGTACTGGCAACTCTGCCTACATACGACGAAGCAGTTGCACGTCTATTGAGCGTTCTGAAAGAAGCTTCTGCTGGCAAGCTGGTTAAGACCCTTGCTGCGCTTCGCGACAAGCTGGAAGGCGAAGCTGCTTAATCCAAGCAGGCCCTTCTTTTTAAAATACGATTTTTGAGCTTAGGCTCAGATGTTTTAGGATAGAGAATCATGTCACTGACTAAAGATCAAATCATCGACGCAGTTGCTGAAATGTCTGTTAAAGACGTTGTTGAACTGATTGAAGCGATGGAAGAAAAGTTCGGCGTAACTGCCGCTGCTGCTGTTGTTGCTGCTGCACCTGGTGAAGGTGGCGGTGCTGCTGAGCAGACTGAATTTGACGTAATCCTTGCTAGCGTTGGCGGCAACAAAGTTGCTGTAATTAAAGCAGTACGTGGCGCAACTGGTCTTGGCCTGAAAGAAGCCAAGGGCGTTGTAGACGGCGCACCTGCTCCAATTAAGGAAGGCGTTGAGAAAGAAGAAGCAGAAGCATTGAAGGCGGCTCTTGAAGAAGCTGGTGCAACTGTTGAGCTTAAGTAAGCCTAGCTTACAAAGCTAGCCTGAAAAGGCTATGGGCTGGAGACCGCGGGGTCTCCGGCCTTTTTGCGCTGTAGGCGGTCAGTAATTTTCCACCGTAAATTACTGTCTGAGCGCAGGCGATTTATCGCCAAATACAAACGGTGGATGCAGAGACTGTCGTTAAGACAGAGTCGGGTCAATATTCCGCGAGCTGAGGAACCCCATGGTTTACTCCTATACCGAGAAGAAGCGAATTCGTAAGGACTTTGGTAAACGTCCACAAGTTCTCGACATTCCTTACCTCCTGTCAATCCAGTTGGACTCATTCAGTAAGTTCATTGAGATGGATGCAGAGGGGAATTATGGTCTGGAAGCGGCGTTTCGTTCCGTATTCCCTATTGCCAGTTATTCAGGCTACTCAGAGCTACAGTATGTTAGCTACAGACTGGGTGAGCCGGTATTCGATGTCAAAGAGTGTCAAATCCGTGGTGTGACTTACTCAGCTCCACTTCGAGTGAAGCTGCGTTTGGTCCTGTACGATAAGGACGCACCGGCAGGCACAGTAAAAGATATCAAAGAGCAAGAAGTCTACATGGGCGAAATCCCATTGATGACTGATAACGGTACTTTTGTAATCAACGGCACCGAGCGTGTGATCGTTTCCCAGCTACATCGTAGCCCGGGCGTATTCTTCGATCATGACAAAGGTAAGACGCACTCTTCTGGTAAGGTGCTCTATAACGCACGTGTTATTCCATACCGTGGTTCTTGGTTGGACTTTGAGTTTGACCCGAAAGATAACCTGTTTGTCCGTATTGACCGTCGTCGTAAGCTGCCTGCGTCAATTATCCTGCGCGCGCTGGACTACGGCACGGAAGATATTCTTGGGATGTTCTTCGAAACTACGGAAGTACAGATCAAGCGTAACAAAATCATCATGCAGATCTCGCCTGAGCGCCTGCGTGGTGAAATCGCCGCTTTTGATGTGAAAGACGGTGAAGGTAATGTGTTGGTTGAAAAAGACCGCCGTATTACCGCTAAGCACATTCGTACCCTTACCAAGCAGGAAATCAACGAGTTTGAAGTTCCGCACGAATACTTGGTAGGTAAAGTGCTGGCCAAAGCGCACGTGAACAAAGACACCGGCGAAGTTATTGCTGATGCCAACGCTGAACTGACGCTTGAAACTGTCGCAGCGCTTGCAGAAGCAGGCGTGAAAAAGTTCGAAATACTCTACACCAACGAGTTGGATCAGGGCCCGTACATGTCGGAAACCCTGCGTATCGATCCATCAACCAACCGTATGGAAGCTTTGGTAGAGATCTACCGCATGATGCGCCCTGGTGAGCCACCAACGCGTGATGCTGCAGAAGCGCTATTCCAGAACCTGTTCTTCTCTGATGACCGCTATGACCTGTCTGCGGTTGGTCGTATGAAGTTCAACAGCCGTTTGCACCGCGATGAAATCACTGGCCCAGGTACACTGGAGCACCAAGATATCATCGAAGTGATGAAGAAGCTGATCGAGATCCGTAACGGTGCTGATGATGTCGATGATATCGACCACTTGGGCAACCGTCGTATCCGTTCAGTTGGTGAAATGGCTGAAAACCAGTTCCGCATCGGCTTGGTACGTGTTGAGCGTGCTGTGAAAGAGCGTCTGAGTCTGGGTGACTTGGATCAGCTGATGCCTCAGGACCTGATCAACGCCAAGCCTATCTCTGCTGCGGTTAAAGAGTTCTTCGGTTCGAGCCAACTGTCTCAATTTATGGACCAGAACAACCCGCTGTCAGAAGTAACGCACAAGCGCCGTATCTCGGCACTTGGCCCGGGCGGTTTGACCCGTGAGCGTGCAGGCTTTGAAGTACGTGACGTACACCCTACTCACTACGGTCGTGTATGTCCGATTGAGACCCCTGAAGGTCCAAACATTGGTCTGATTAACTCACTGTCTTGTTATGCACGTACTAACGAATACGGTTTCCTCGAAACACCGTATCGCCGTGTAGTCGATGGTGAAGTGACTGCTGAAGTTGATTACCTGTCAGCGATTGAAGAAGGCCAGTACACCATTGCTCAGGCTAACTCAGACCTTGATGAGAAAGGTCAGTTTGTCGATGAGCTGGTGACTGCACGTCACCGTGGTGAATCTATCCTGACTTCACCTGAAACGATCCAATATATGGACGTTTCTCCACAACAGATTGTATCTGTGGCGGCATCTTTGATCCCATTCCTCGAGCACGATGATGCGAACCGTGCATTGATGGGTTCTAACATGCAACGTCAGGCTGTACCTACACTGCGTGCTGATAAGCCGCTGGTTGGTACCGGTATGGAGAAAGCTGTAGCTGTTGACTCAGGTGTAACAGCGGTAGCTAAGCGTGGCGGTTTTGTTTCTTACTGCGACGCCAGCCGTATCGTAATTAAGGTTGATGAAGATGAGTTGGTACCAGGCGAAGCGGGTATCGATATCTACAACCTGATGAAGTACACCCGTTCTAACCAGAACACCTGTATCAACCAGCGCCCGGTAGTGAGCGTAGGTGATCCTATTGTTCGTGGTGACGTGTTGGCTGATGGCCCATCAACTGACTTGGGTGAATTGGCCCTGGGTCAGAACATGCGCGTAGCCTTCATGCCTTGGAACGGATACAACTTCGAGGATTCAATCCTTATCTCTGAGCGTGTTGCTGAAGAAGATCGTTTCACCACGATCCACATTCAGGAGCTTTCCTGTATCGCTCGTGACACCAAGTTAGGTCCAGAAGAGATTACTGCAGATATCCCTAACGTGGGTGAAGCGGCTCTGTCTAAGCTGGATGAATCTGGTGTTGTTTACATCGGTGCCGAAGTGAAAGGCGGCGATATTCTGGTAGGTAAAGTAACGCCTAAAGGCGAAACTCAGCTGACACCAGAAGAGAAACTGTTACGTGCAATCTTCGGTGAAAAAGCGTCTGACGTTAAAGACACCTCGCTGCGTGTACCAAACGCAGTATCAGGTACTGTAATCGACGTTCAGGTGTTTACCCGTGATGGCGTAGAGAAAGATAAACGTGCGCTCGAAATCGAAGAGATGCAGCTGAAAGAGGTTAAGAAAGACCTTGGTGATGAGCTGGCAATCTTCGAGCGTGGCCTGTTTGATCGTGCTCGTGCACTTCTGCTGGCTAACGGCTTCAGCGAAGACAAGCTGGAAAGCATCGATGGTGAGCGTCTGCTGACTCAATCTCTGAAAGATGAAGAAGCACAGCAAGCCCTTGAGCAGATCGCTGAGCAGTACGAAGAGCTGAAGAAAGAGTTCGACAAGAAGTTCGAAGTTAAGCGTCGCAAGATCACCCAAGGTGATGATCTGGCGCCTGGTGTACTTAAGATTGTTAAGGTTTACCTTGCAGTTAAACGCCGTATTCAGCCTGGTGACAAGATGGCGGGTCGTCATGGTAACAAGGGTGTTATCTCTACCATTGTTCCTGTTGAAGATATGCCTTACGACGAGAACGGCGAGCCGGTCGATATCGTATTGAACCCGCTGGGTGTACCTTCGCGTATGAACATCGGTCAGATCCTGGAAACTCACCTGGGTATGGCTGCTAAAGGTATTGGTCGTCGTATCGACGCAATGATCAAAGACCAGCGCGAAGTAGCAGAACTGCGTGACTTCTTGAAGAAGTGTTACACCCTGGGTGACGTATTGCAGGAAGTTGATATCGACAACTTCTCTGATCACGAAGTGAAGCGTTTGGCCGAGAACCTGCGTGCAGGTCTGCCAGTTGCGACACCAGTGTTTGACGGCGCCAAAGAGAGCGAGATCAAAGACCTGCTGGAGCTGGGTGGAATCCCACGTAGCGGTCAGATCACGCTGCACGACGGTCGTACCGGTAATGAGTTTGAGCGTAAGGTAACCGTGGGTTACATGTACATGCTCAAGCTGAACCACCTGGTTGATGACAAGATGCACGCGCGTTCCACCGGTTCTTACAGCCTGGTTACTCAGCAGCCGCTGGGTGGTAAGGCTCAGTTCGGTGGTCAGCGCTTCGGTGAGATGGAAGTGTGGGCACTGGAAGCTTATGGTGCCGCTTATACACTGCAGGAAATGCTCACTGTGAAGTCTGATGACGTGAATGGCCGTACCAAGATGTATAAGAACATCGTGGATGGCGACCATCGGATGGAGCCTGGAATGCCTGAATCCTTCAATGTACTACTCAAAGAGATCCGCTCTCTGGGTATCAACATTGAGTTGGAAGAGGAATAACAGGCCGCTGAGTCTGAAGTAATAAACGCGCGAGGGGGCGCTTAGCGCCCCCGATGTAAATCACTCCGACAGGAGAGAGAAAGTGAAAGACTTACTCAAGTTTCTAAAGCAGCAGGGCAAAACTGAAGAGTTCGATGGCATCAAAATCGGCCTGGCCTCTCCAGACATGATCCGCAGCTGGTCTTACGGCGAAGTGAAAAAGCCTGAGACAATTAACTATCGTACATTCAAGCCTGAACGTGATGGCTTGTTCTGTGCGCGTATCTTTGGTCCGGTCAAGGACTACGAGTGTTTGTGTGGCAAATATAAGCGCCTCAAGCACCGTGGTGTGATCTGTGAGAAGTGTGGCGTTGAAGTTACGCTGACCAAGGTGCGTCGTGAGCGTATGGCTCACATCGAATTGGCCAGCCCAGTCGCACACATCTGGTTCCTGAAGTCACTGCCTTCCCGTATCGGTTTGATGCTGGATATGACGCTGCGTGATATCGAGCGCGTACTGTACTTCGAATCCTATGTGGTTACAGAGCCAGGTATGACTACGCTTGAGCGTGGTTCTCTGCTGACTGAAGAGCAGTACCTGGATGCATTGGAAGAGTTCGGTGACGAATTTGAAGCCAAGATGGGTGCTGAAGCAGTTAAAGAGCTGCTGTCAGAAATCGAAGTGGGTCCAGAAGTAGAAGCGATGCGCGAAGAGCTGGCTTCTGTTACTTCTGAAACCAAGCGTAAGAAGGTCACCAAGCGTCTGAAGCTGATGGAAGCGTTCCTGCACTCAGGTAACGATCCACAGTGGATGATCATGACAGTACTGCCAGTACTGCCACCAGATCTACGTCCACTGGTTCCTCTGGACGGTGGCCGTTTCGCGACTTCTGATCTTAACGACCTCTATCGTCGCGTGATCAACCGTAACAATCGTCTGAAGCGCCTGTTGGATCTGGCTGCACCTGACATCATCGTACGTAACGAAAAGCGTATGTTGCAGGAAGCGGTAGACGCATTGCTGGATAACGGCCGTCGTGGTCGTGCTATCACAGGCTCAAACAAACGTCCTCTGAAATCTTTGGCTGACATGATCAAAGGTAAGCAAGGTCGTTTCCGTCAGAACCTGCTTGGTAAGCGTGTTGACTACTCAGGTCGTTCTGTAATTACTGTTGGTCCAACACTGAAACTGCATCAGTGTGGTCTGCCTAAGAAGATGGCTCTGGAACTGTTCAAGCCATTCATCTACGGCAAGCTGGAAGCACGTGGCCTGGCAACAACCATCAAAGCTGCGAAGAAGATGGTTGAGCGTGAAGTGCCGGAAGTTTGGGACGTACTTGATCACGTTATTCGTGAACACCCAGTCCTGTTGAACCGTGCACCAACATTGCACCGTTTGGGTATTCAGGCATTTGAGCCAGTACTGATTGAAGGTAAAGCGATCCAACTGCACCCACTGGTTTGTGCAGCGTATAACGCTGACTTCGATGGTGACCAAATGGCGGTACACGTACCGCTGACACTGGAAGCACAGCTTGAAGCCCGTGCCCTGATGATGGCGTCAAACAACATTCTGTCGCCAGCCAACGGTGAGCCTATCATCGTTCCTTCACAGGACGTTGTATTGGGTCTCTACTACATGACTCGTGAAGCGGTAAACGCGAAAGGCGAGGGCATGTTGCTAACCGGTTCTCAGGAAGCTGAAAAAGTATTCCGTACGGGTGATGCGTCTATCCATGCGCGTGTAAAGGTCCGAGTTACTGAGTATCAGAAGACTGAAGATGGCGAGTTTGTCGCCAATACTTCGGTGAAAGACACCACGATTGGTCGTGCCATGTTCTATAACGTGGTACCGAAAGGCCTGCCATTTGAGCTGATTGACCAGCCAATGGGTAAGAAGCAGATTTCGCGTTTGCTGAATGCTTGTTACCGTGAGTTGGGTCTGAAAGATACAGTTATCTTTGCTGACCAACTGATGTACACAGGTTTCCATTACGCCATGCTGTCAGGTACGTCTGTCGGTGTTGATGATATGGAAATCCCAGCAGCGAAAACCGAGATCATTGCCGATGCAGACGCAGAAGTGTCTGAGATCCAGCATCAGTTTGACAACGGTCTTGTGACTGCGGGTGAAAAATATAACAAGGTTATTGATATCTGGACGTCGGCAAACGAAAAACTGTCGAAAGCGATGATGGATAACCTGAAGACTGACGTGGTGATTAACCGCGAAGGTAAAGAAGAAGAGCAACCGTCTTTTAACAGTATCTACATGATGGCCGACTCCGGTGCACGTGGTAGTGCTGCTCAGATCCGTCAGCTTGCAGCGATGCGTGGTCTGATGGCGAAGCCGGATGGTTCAATTATTGAAACGCCAATTACTGCGAACTTCCGTGAGGGTCTGAACGTACTTCAGTACTTTATCTCGACTCACGGTGCTCGTAAAGGTTTGGCCGATACCGCATTGAAGACAGCGAACTCAGGTTATCTGACTCGTCGTCTGGTAGACGTAGCTCAGGATATGGTCATCATCGGTGATGACTGTGGTACTGAGACGGGTGTCACTATGAAGCCACTGATTGAAGGTGGTGACGTGGTTGAGCCGCTGCGTGAGCGTGTATTGGGCCGTGTATTGGCACAGGATGTAATCAAGCCAGGTACAGAAGATGAAGTACTGATGGCACGTAACACTCTTCTTCACGAAGCTGAGTGTGACATCCTCGAAGAATACAAAGTTGACGAAGTAGAAGTTCGCTCTGTTATTACCTGTGACAATGACCACGGTGTCTGTGCTTACTGTTACGGTCGTGACCTGGCACGTGGTCACCTGATTAACCATGGTGAAGCAGTGGGTGTTGTTGCTGCTCAGTCAATTGGTGAGCCAGGTACACAGCTGACGATGCGTACCTTCCACATTGGTGGTGCGGCATCTCGTGCGTCTGCAGAAAACAGCGTTCAGGTTAAAAACGACGGTAGCATCAAGCTGCACAACGCTAAGTTCGTAGTCAACACTGATGGCAAGATCGTCATTACGTCTCGTTCATCTGAAGTGGCAGTTATTGACGAGCTTGGCCGTGAGAAAGAGCGCTATAAAGTGCCTTACGGTGCCATCTTGTCTATCAATGATGGTGACAAGGTATCAGGTAACGACATTGTCGCGACTTGGGATCCGCACTCGCACCCAATGATCACCGAGCGTCCGGTAACTGTTCAATTCAGTGATGTTGATGACAGCAACACTGAGAAACAGACCGATGACCTGACCGGTTTGACCCGTGTTGTAGTTAAAGACCTGGCGAAAGCGAACGCAAAAGAGCCGAAGCTGATCCTTAAGTCTGAAAACGGCGACTTGCAGGAAGTGAAACTGCCAAGCTTTACCTCGATCGATGTTGCTGATGGTCAGGAACTTCAACCGGGTGATGTGCTGGCACGTATTCCTCAGGAATCTTCGAAGACACGTGATATTACCGGTGGTCTGCCACGCGTAGCTGACTTGTTCGAAGCGCGTAAGCCAAAAGACCCTGCTATCCTGGCAGAAGTCAGCGGTGTTGTATCATTTGGTAAAGAGACCAAAGGCAAGCGTCGTCTGATCATCACGCAAGATGAAACTGGCGAACCGTATGAAGAGATGATTCCGAAATGGCGTCAGCTCAACGTGTTCGAAGGTGAGCGTGTAGAACGTGGCGAAGTGATTGCTGATGGTCCTGAGTCACCACATGACATCCTTCGTGTACGTGGTATCCGTGCGGTATCTAACTACATCGTTAACGAAGTGCAGGACGTTTACCGTCTGCAGGGTGTAAAAATTAACGATAAGCACATCGAAGCGATTATTCGCCAGATGCTGCGTAAGTGCACCATCCTGGAAGCCGGTGATTCAGAGTTCCTGCCAGGCGAACAGATGGAAGTGTCTCGCGTTAAGATCGCTAACCGCGAACTGGAAGCGCAAGGCAAGATGCCGGCGAAGTATGAGAACGAGTTACTGGGTATTACCAAAGCGTCGCTGTCGACTGAGTCATTTATCTCAGCCGCATCGTTCCAGGAAACTACCCGCGTTCTTACCGAAGCTGCAGTATCGGGCAAGATGGATCAACTACGCGGTCTGAAAGAGAACGTGATTGTTGGTCGTCTGATCCCTGCAGGTACTGGTTTCGCTTACCACACCGAGCGTCAGCGCAAGCGTACTGAAGCCGAAGTGGGTCTGCCTCAGGTGAGTGCAGACGAAGCAGAAAAAGCCCTGACAGATGCGTTGAACGCAGAAGATCTGTCTGGCGACGAGGAGTAATAAGCGGGTCAAGTTCGACTCTGGACTTGACAGCTTAAAATCTGCTCAATAAAATCCTCCGGCCTCTCATAGTAGGGGCCGGATTTTTCGTTTTTAGTAATACTCAACTAGCCAGGAGCCTATTAATGGCAACTATTAATCAGTTGGTACGTAAGCCGCGTAAAAAGCCTGTTGTGAAAAGCAACGTGCCTGCGCTGGAAGCGTGCCCTCAAAAGCGTGGCGTGTGCACTCGTGTATACACCACCACACCTAAGAAGCCGAACTCAGCATTGCGTAAAGTATGTCGTGTTCGTCTGACAAATGGTTTCGAAGTTACTTCGTACATCGGCGGTGAAGGTCACAACCTTCAGGAGCACAGTGTTGTTCTGATCCGTGGCGGTCGTGTAAAAGACTTGCCAGGTGTTCGCTATCACACTGTACGTGGTGCGCTTGATACCGCTGGCGTTAGCGACCGTCGTCAAGGTCGTTCTAAGTACGGCGCTAAGCGGCCTAAGTCTTAACGGTTCTCCGTTAGTAAGGCCAAACACTAAATTTAACGTTTTGGGATATTCCTGAATCAAACGGAGATATAGCAATGCCAAGAAGACGCGTTGTAGGGCAGCGTAAAGTTCTGCCTGATCCAAAGTTCGGAAGTGAAATCATTACTAAGTTCGTAAACGTAGTAATGCTCGACGGTAAGAAGTCTATCGCCGAGAAAATCGTATATGGCGCTCTAGAAGCTGCCGCTGAAAAATCTGGTAAAGCACCGCTGGATGTTTTCGAAGTTGCACTGGATAACGTACGCCCAACTGTGGAAGTTAAAAGCCGCCGTGTAGGTGGTTCAACTTACCAGGTACCAGTTGAAGTACGCCCAGTTCGTCGTAACACTCTTGCGATGCGTTGGTTAGTTGAGGCTGCGCGTAAGCGTGGCGAAAAATCTATGGCTAAGCGCCTGGCTGGCGAATTGGCTGATGCTGCTGAGAACAAAGGCTCTGCAGTTAAAAAGCGTGAAGACGTTCACCGCATGGCTGAAGCAAACAAAGCGTTTGCTCACTATCGCTGGTAATTGCGCTTGGCGTGCGCCCGAAAGGGCGCACGCTTTACGTATTTTTTGCTAAGACACTCGCTCTTAGCTAAGAGGAAATCATGGCTCGTACAACCCCCATTGAGCGCTATCGTAATATCGGTATCTGTGCTCACGTTGATGCTGGTAAAACGACCACTACCGAGCGTGTACTGTTCTACACTGGCCTGTCACACAAGATAGGTGAGGTGCATGACGGTGCAGCGACCATGGACTGGATGGAACAGGAGCAGGAGCGTGGTATTACTATCACGTCTGCAGCGACCACCACGTTTTGGCGTGGTATGGAAGCGCAATTCCCTGAGCATCGCATCAACATCATCGACACCCCCGGACACGTGGACTTTACCATTGAGGTAGAGCGTTCCCTGCGTGTACTTGACGGTGCCGTTGTTGTTTTCTGTGGTGCCTCCGGTGTTGAACCTCAGTCCGAAACGGTATGGCGTCAAGCCGACAAGTATCATGTACCGCGCATGGTGTTCGTCAACAAGATGGACCGTGCCGGTGCCGATTTCCTCCGTGTTGTAAAACAGATTGAAGATCGCCTCGGCGCAACGCCTATTCCTATTCAGCTCAACATTGGCGCTGAAGATGAATTCAAAGGCGTTATCGACCTGATCAAGATGAAAGCCATTAACTGGAACGAAGACGACCAGGGTATGACTTTCAGTTACGAAGATATTCCAGCGGATCTCCAGGATCTGGCTGATGAATACCGTGAAAAGATGGTTGAAGCCGCAGCAGAAGCCTCTGAAGAGATGATGGATAAGTATCTCGAAGAGGGTGAGCTGAGCGAAGAAGAGATCAAGGCAGGCTTGCGTACTCGTACTCTGGCCAACGAAATTGTACCAGCAACCTGTGGTTCTGCCTTTAAGAATAAAGGCGTACAGGCAGTGTTGGATGCCGTGATTGACTTCATGCCTGCACCAGTCGATGTTCCTGCCATTAAGGGTATCGATGAGAAAGAGAACGAGGTTGAGCGTCCTGCGGACGACAATGCGCCTTTCTCTGCTTTGGCATTTAAGATCGCAACTGATCCGTTCGTGGGTACGTTAACTTTCTTCCGGGTTTACTCGGGTGTGGTTAACACCGGCGATGCGGTTTACAACTCGGTTAAAGACAAACGTGAACGTTTCGGTCGTATCGTGCAGATGCATTCGAAAGATCGAAAAGAGATCAAAGAAGTTCGTGCCGGTGACATCGCTGCGGCTATTGGCCTCAAAGATGTAACCACGGGTGACACCCTATGCGATTCCAATCACAAAGTGATTCTGGAGCGTATGGAGTTCCCTGAGCCGGTAATCTCCGTCGCGGTTGAGCCTAGAACTAAGGCTGACCAGGAGAAGATGGGTATTGCGCTGGGTAAACTGGCAGCAGAAGACCCCTCATTCCGTGTTCACACGGATGAAGAATCAGGTCAAACCATCATCTCCGGTATGGGCGAACTGCACCTGGACATCATTGTTGATCGCATGAAACGCGAATTCAGCGTTGAGTGTAACGTAGGTAAACCCCAGGTTGCTTACCGTGAAACTATCCGTAAGTCAGTGGAAGTTGAAGGTAAGTTTGTTCGTCAATCTGGCGGTCGTGGTCAGTTTGGTCACGTCTGGCTCAAGCTTGAGCCTATGTCGATTGAAGAAGAAGAAACCTATGAATTCGTTAATGAAATCGTAGGTGGTGTGGTACCTAAAGAATACATCCCAGCCGTTGACAAAGGGGTGCAGGAACAGATGCAGAACGGTGTTCTGGCTGGTTATCCTGTACTTGGCGTCAAGTGTACGCTGTACGATGGTTCTTATCATGATGTTGACTCTTCTGAAATGGCATTTAAGATTGCCGGTTCAATGGCCTTTAAACAGGGTGCTGTTGACGCCGGTGCTGTTCTTCTTGAGCCTGTGATGAAGGTCGAGGTGACGACTCCGGAAGATTTCATGGGTGACGTGGTTGGTGATTTGAACCGTCGTCGCGGCATGATTGAAGGCATGGAAGATGGTGTGGCAGGTGTTAAACTTGTACGTGCTGTTGTACCTCTGTCTGAAATGTTCGGATACGCAACTGATTTGCGTTCACAAACTCAAGGTCGTGCATCTTATTCGATGGAGTTTCTGAAGTACGCCGAAGTACCAGGAAACGTTGCGAGCAGCATCATCGAAGCACGCCGGTAGTATTTTAAAGGTCTGGTCCCGGTCACTATTTGGACCGGGCCTAATTCTTACTCGGAAGGAAAGTAAAGTGGCAAAAGAAAAGTTTGAACGTACGAAACCGCACGTTAACGTAGGCACAATCGGTCACGTTGACCACGGTAAAACGACTCTGACAGCAGCCATCACCAACGTACTTGCTAAAGTATACGGTGGTACAGCGCAAGCATTCGATCAGATCGATAACGCCCCAGAAGAACGTGAGCGTGGTATCACCATCGCAACTTCTCACGTTGAATATGACACGCCAACTCGCCACTACGCGCACGTTGACTGTCCTGG